>JBOHRE010000029.1:0-35802 GCA_050732635.1 Longimicrobiales bacterium
CCGCCTTCACCTGTATGCCTGGCTGCTCACTCAGGCGCACCGCCGTGAGCTTGAACTCGAGACTGTAGCGCTGAACTTTCTTCGGCCCGGCTCGCGGCATCGACACCCCCTCGTGGTTAGGTGGAAGCGTCTACCAAAGTGAGGGATGTTCCGCTGACAGGTTCAGCGCCTCGTTATAGAGCCTATCGCATCGCCGGCTGGACCATTGCGAGCCCACGCTTGCGCAGCACTACCAAAACCTGCTTAATCCGCCTTGTCTCGTCACCGTAGCGCACTACACCGGAAAATCCGTTCTTTGCCGCCCACTCGTAATCGGAAGCGAAGCGATCGTAGATCTGCTGCAAGCGCGGTAGATTCTCAGCACGCGCTAGAAGGTATATCGTTTCAACGTCTTGCGTGAGCAGCTGGCCCTCGATGTAGCCAACGTAAGGCTGAATCGACAGAAGCAGCTTGGCGGGTTTCCCAACGATGACGATACCAAACTTGCAGTACTCGCCTCGGTAGGTGAGGTCGTTGTCATCGCCCACCGTACGAGTCGCAATCGGTCGCAAGAAGTTGATCAGCTCGTCGACCTCGATGATTACGCTCGCATCGCGGCGACGCCCGAAGACCTTCTCGCCTAAGTATCCAAGTTCTTGAAGCAAGACCGGAAAATAGAAGTTCGCGATATCCAAGGTGGCAAAATCATCTACATAACGACTAATCTTCCCCTTGGGATCGGCAGTCTTTGGGTGAAGGTATTCATCCACGAAGCGGACACGAGCACCCATTCGCTCCTCCTCAAGGAGCTTGCCCGTGGTGAACAGGTCCAGCGCCTCCCGTTGACTCGGCGACGTATAGCGCTTCGCCTTCGCGAGCAGCGTCTCGCCGACATAAAGGTATGCGCCGTGAACGAAGTTGAGGTCATCCGGATCGTCCCGAAATACGCGCAGCACGACTTCATCTCGATCAAAGAAAGCCTTCCGCTCCTGATCTGGAGCCACCCATTCGATTCGGAGTTTTGCCGGATGGAAGTCGGGCATGACCTTCTTCAACCGTCGCACAAAGTCGTTCACTCTCCCTTGCAGATCATGCGTGACCTGCCGTCTATGAAGGGACTTGCTGATGACAACGAGGCCTCGGAGAAGAATGGCCCACCATTTCTCGACCTTCTCCGGATATAGAAGGAACAGGATTCCAACAATAATCGGGAGGCTGACGGCCCCCGCTAGCGCTGTGATTAGACTATCCATTTCGGTGCTCATCCCGCCAGCGCACGAGAGCCAGCAAACATTGCGGCTTGGAACACGCCACCTTTACGACGCCACTGTCCGGGAACAGGGCTGCTAGGGTCTCGAGGGAGAGGACACCCTCGCAGGAGAAGCAATGAACGTCGCCGCGAGAAAAACGGGATCTTACACCCAGTCGATCAAGATACAGCTCGAGATCGTCGTCGTGGACTGCCGCAAGGTTCCCGCGCATTTCATGTCTCCCATTTCCGAGGCTCTATAACGTCTTGGCAATCACCTGCAAAGCGGGCCAAGCTGGAGCCAGCGGTGCACGACGACGGTGGGCCCGCTTTGGCAGGTGCATTGCCGTGTTAGCACGCCATTCAACCGCCAACCATGTCGCGTGTCCACCGCCAGAACTTCAGCAGGAGCGCTCCGGGCAGGAGCACTATCACGCCATAGAAGAACGCCAGCGTAGCGGCGACCCACGGAGTCCCGAAGGCGGTAACGATTACGGGAACAACAACAAGCCCGAGAAGGGTCCCAGCCAGGGCGGCCGCGGGTTGAGGAACGCCAAGGAACTGCTGGGGCACAACTCGGTACTTCAGCCGCACGCCCGGGTGAAGGGCATCAAGCCATATGTTCGGTACCTCAGCGTTCTTCGCCGCATTGAGGAACGTCAGGCGGATCGCAGCGCCACGGTTCATCGTGGGCACCGAGTAGTCACGTTGGCCGTATACCAAACTGAGTTGTTCCTGGGACGCCTGTTGCCCATGCGGCACGGCCAGCTTGTTCGCGAAGTCCGGAGTCCAAGCCAAGGCGTGAGTCGTACCCAAGACCTCTGCGCGTTCTGTGAGCAGAGAGGTCGTCGTGGTCCAGACCCGTAACGTGACTCCCTGGAAGTCCCTGAGGCTCTCGTTCCGCAATTCGATGGTCGAAATGTAGAGGTTCGCGATGGGGTTCTCGTTCCAGGTGACCTTGACGGACCCGAATACAGCGTCCTCCGCGGACATGGCAACGCGATTGTGGAAGACACTGTACGTGAAGAGGCCGCGTTTGTTGAGGACGCGCTGCACCAGAATGGTGAGGATGGCGCCGGCCAGGCCCGCGACCGCGGCGAACACCCAAGAGTTATTGAGAATGTCTCGCATCATCCCGTTCGGGTCGTGCTAACGCCTTGGCGATCAGCGGCGCGGCGCAGCCGCGTCCGCTGCATCGCCTTGTTCGGCGGCCTTCGTCCCCCACGTGTACTTGATCGGGTTCGCAGCGCCACGCTTCCGGTATTCGTCAGGCACACGTTTCCCTACGTAGAGGCTCTTGATAGCACCGGGGGCGTCCTCACCAACGAAACCTAGCCGACCCGGCACACCGTCGCGACCGGGAAAGTTCGCGGGCGTCGCTTCCAGCCAGTCGTGGGCAACGAAAGCGCCGACTATCAATCCCTGCATGGTGGCTAGAACCACCTCGGCCTGCTTTGCCTTTGACTTGCTGATCTTCCACGCGTAGCGCGTTGCATCGTACAAGGAGCGCTCGGCGGCACTTCTGTTGACGCTGATGAGAATCGCCCTGTGTTGGAAAACGGCAGGCTCGGCGGAGTACCGACGAATGATCTCCTTGGCGTGCGCGGTCCCGTAGTCAGCACCGCCAGGCCCACCGACGATGTTCGTCAGGCCCGGATATGCGTCTATGAGGGCCGCCTCGACTTCGAAGGCGGTCGCGTCGTCCATGCCGTGCCGATGAATGACGTGGGCCACCTCGAATCCGGCGACGCGTATCTCCCGGATGCGTTTGAGCTTGTTATCGATCTCGTCGCCCTCGAGGACCTCTTCGCCACGGATGTGGGCGAACACGCGATTCCCCTTGCCCTTGCCTACGTAGAACGTCTCGCCGTTGCGCGGGTCGATGAGCCGGTAGACGTACGTCCGCAGCTTCTGCGATACCTCCGACGAGAATGACTCGGGCTCTCGTGTCATGGTGTCCACTGGTCCGCCGAACGTTCCCAGCAACCGGCGCGCGCCCACCGGCCTTTCCAAGGCACAGCGCTCGCGCGCGCGTCCGGGTTGGCTGGGGGGTTAGGCTGCAAGCGTCGCTTCACGACACCTGCGCCAACAGCGCGCCCTGCGGGATTTTGTTTTCCCAGTAGTCAAGCAAGTTTGAGGCGATGGTATGCGGGTCTACGTTTCGCTTTCGCGAACGCACCAAATAGAGCAGTGGTTCTGGAAAGGCAATCGTGGATCACGCCGCGTAGTGGCCTTTCACCCATTGCCCCAAGCCGATGGCTAGCAGACTCCCGTAGATTTGCTCAAGATCAGAACGGGTGAGGCCTTCGAGCTGCATGACGCTCTTAACACCCTCATCGGCCTCACAGAGGTCGAAGAACTCCGCTAGTGTAGTGTGGCCAAAGTCTTTTTCGCCTTCTCGACTTTGGCAAGGATCGATTTGATGGAGGCCGTCCAGACGAACGGCTTGGGATCGACATTGCGGGTGTCGAGATAGCAGGTAATCGCCGCGATCAGCTCCGGCACGTTGTGCGTGACGAGTCGCCGCAGCTGTCGCTCCGTGAGTTCGCTGAAGAGGCGCTCCACCAGGTTGGCCCAGGAAGCGGATGTGGGCACGAAGTAGAAGAAGACGCGTGGGTTCTTTTCCAGCCACCGCATCACCGCGGGAGTCTTGTGAGTCGAGACGTTGTCGAGGATGAAGTAGACGTCGAGTTCGTTCGGAACGCTACGAACAACCTTCCGCGCGAAGCGCAGGAACTCCGCCGCTCTGTGTCGGGGCATACACTCATGGATAACGCTGCCGGTCCTGACATCGAGGGCGGCAAACAGGGTCGTGGTTCCGTGCCGCTTGTAGTCATGGGTCAGGGTGCCGGCCCGGCCTTTCTTGAGGGGCAGGCCCGGTTGCGTGCGGTCCAGTGCCTGGATCTGCGTCTTCTCGTCTACCGCGAACACCACCGCCCGCTCGGGCGGATTCATGTAGAGCCCCACCACCGCCCGGAGCTTCTCGACGAACCGTGGATCCGTGGACAGCTTGAAGGTGCGTATCCGGTGAGGCTTGATCCCGTGGGCGCGCCAGATGCGTGAGACGGTCGTGGCATCCCACCCCATTTCCTTGGCCATCAGGCGCGTGCTCCAGTGTGTCCCCTTGGGTGGGCGAGTCTCGAGAGTCTTTTTCACCATGGCCTTCTCATCGGAGGCGGAGATCTGCTTCGGTCGTCCACTCCGCGGTCGATCGCTCAGAAGCCCCACGATCCCACTGGACTCGTACCGATCGAGCCAGGTCGTCACCGTCGGCCTGGAGACACCGACCTCCTCACAGATCGTCTCGCCCGAAAGCCCTCGCGCTGAGGCCAGAACAATGCGCGCGCGTTCAGCCACGCGCTGCGGCGTCGTCCGCGTGCGCAGCAGCTGCTGGAGTCGCTCGCGGTCGCCGCGGCGCAGCTTGATCACACGAACTGGTAATGGCATACCGCAATATACCGTGCGGCACTGTATTATCCAAGAGACTTCTGCCACACTACACTAGAGCCGCGGCCTTGGGGTCTGGCCCACCACTAAGCGATTGCATGAACCCAGCCACCATGCCATCGACTGTTTGACCAGGCGGCGCTATCGCTGTCTGGAGTTCACGCAATTTGCTCGATTTCTTCCACGAGCGGACGACGTTGGAGAAAAAGCCCATTGCCTCCCCTTGCAGCCTAACTCTGATTCGACCGACCTGTCGAAGCAGGCAAGATACTGCTCTGGTGTCCACGTATTACACTCGCGATCCCGCCAGCACCAGCCTGTTGTCGCATGGCTGGCATCCTGCGCCCGATCGGGTGTCCCGGTGCGATGTGAGACGTTACGCGGACCGACGTACTGGGGCGACCGGATGCGCCGGCCGCACCTCATAGCCGGTCGAGCGGGCTCTGGACGCCGGCAGGTCCGCGGTTGAGGACGTGCGTGTAGACCATGGTGGTCTTGAGATCCCGGTGGCCAAGCAGTTCCTGCACGGTTCGGATGTCGTAGCCGTCCTCCAGCAGGTGCGTGGCGAAGGAGTGGCGGAAGGAATGGCAGGTCGCGCGCTTCCCGATGGCGGCGCGGCGGACGGCCGCGGTCATCGCCCGCTGGACGGCGGTTTCGTGAAGCTGGTGGCGGCGTCGCTGGCTCGTGGGGGCGTCCGTGTGGATTCTCGTAGCGGGGAACACCCATTGCCAGGAAAGCTCCCGGCCGCGCCGGGGAATTTCCGGCCGAGCGCCGCGGGAAGCGCGACCCACCCGGCGCCGTTCCGGACATCGCGATCGTGTTTCATCCGGACGCGCACCCCCGCCCCGAGCTGGGAAGTCCTTGGCGACGTCGATGCTGCGCGACGCCGTGACTCGTCGCGATCGGCGCGCCGCCGAGCTCGATTAGGCGGAGCGGCCGGCGTGCCCCGGGGCGCCGGCCGGCGGCGTGGACAGCTCCGCCGTTGCGGCGACCTCGATCTCGAAGGTGGTTCCCGCACCGGGGCGGCTGCGCACGGAGATCCGCCCGCCGTGGGCCTCGACGATCGAGCGAGCGATCGCCATGCCGAGACCGGTGCCGCCGGCTTTGCCGTGCGTGACAAACGGCTCGAATATGCGCGGCAGGACCTCGGGGTCGATGCCGTGACCGGTGTCGGTGACGACGAAGACGACGTGGCTCTTGCGCCGCTCGATCGCCAATCCCAGGGACCCGCCGTCGGGCATTGCCTCGATCGCGTTCTTCACGATGTTCAGCAGCACCCGCACGAATTTGCCGCGGTCGACGCTGAGCGGCCCATCGTACTCGGTCCTCACGGCGACAGCGATGCCCTGGGCGCGTGCCGGCGCGAGGGCCTGCTCTTCGAGCTCGTCGAGGATCTCGCGGATCCGCACACGCTGCACCTGCAGGTGCGTCGATCCTCTGGCGAAATCGAGAACGTCCTGGGCCATGTCGAGCATGCGGCGCGCGGAACGGTCGACCATGGCCAGCATGCGCAAGTGCGTGGGATCGGTCGTGGAATCCGCAATGATCTCAGCGGCACCGCGAACCACGCCGATCGGATTCTTGAGGTCGTGGATGATCGATCCCACCATGGAGCCCACCGTGCTGAGCCGCTCCGCTTCCAGCATCTGGTCGATGAAGCGGCGGTCCAGCAGGCGCAGCCTGGCGATCATCGCGACCATCATGTTGCGGCACAACTGGGCAGGCGCCAGCGCGAGCAGCTCATCCAGGCCGGCGGAGTCGATGCGGCCGAGCTGCATGTCCTGACAGGCAGTGGCGCGCGCGGATGTCAGGCTGCGGTCGAGCAGCGACATCTCGCCGAAGAAGTCGCCGGGGTTGAGAAACGTGAGCGTCTCCTGCTGGCCACCGCGGCCGCGCTTGGAGATCTGGACGCTGCCTTCGGCGATCAGGTACAGGTAGCGCGGTGCCTCGCCTTCCTCCATCAGGAGGTCGCCGGCGGCGGCATCGACCCGATCTGGCAGGCGTGATGCGCGCTCGAGGGCCTCACCCGAGAGGCCGTGGAAAAGCTTGTTGTCGGCAAACAGGAGCGTGGCGGAGCGGCCCATGACACCAGTTCGCGGAATGAGACTCGCCAGCAACGATTACACCTCGAGGCACGGACCGCAATGGGCCGTGTGGCTCAAGCGCGCGGTGTGGCGCCGAGTGCGCCGGGCGCAACCGTGGCAGATTCGGCGATACCGGTGAAGTCGTCGAGGGCACTGATCGGCAGCAGCAAATCACCGAGCCAGGGGTCGCGCAGCCTCGCCTCCTCGACCGCGGTAGGCAGAGCCAGGAGCAGTGGCCGGCCCGGTGTCACGGACACGCTGATATTCTCGAGATCACAGACGCGATCGAGGCGGTCGAGCACATAGTGCTCGGCCAGCCTGGCGGCGTCGTCCGAAGACAGCGCTGCCCCCACCAGCGGCAGCACCCGCGAGGCGACCTGCCACGCAGGCTGTGCGGCTGTCCATTGCAGCCCCCAATCGCCGAAGACCTGCGGGCGGTGGACGGAGAAGGCGGGGACGTAGGCGTGGCCGAGCTGACCGACTCGTGCCTGGGCGCGCCGCGCAGCGAGCACCGTGTCCGTGGCGGTGCCGCTTGGATCGACGCTGACGCGGAGCTCGAAACGCCACACCGGCAGGTTCACCCGGACAGTTGCGTCGCTGGTCGGCACCCAGCTCTGAGCCAACTCGCGGTGCACCAGTGTGGCGTTGAGCACCTCGAAGGCCGCCGGGCACGACACGCAGACGAAGGCGATGTCGGCGGGTAGCGCGGGCACGGCCGCGCCGCAGCGCGGGCAGTCGAGGGCGAGCAGCGCGGCCATGTTCAGCCGCCGGCACGGCGCAGGTGCGGCGCCTCGCCATGCCACTCGATCCAATGCGGTGGCCGGCGGCGCAGCACGGCGGCGATCAGCAGCGCAGTCCCGGCAGCGGCGGCGGCCAGGATCGTGTTGACCTGGGTGCCGGTCGAGCCGAGCAGGGCTCCGCGGGTGCCCCAGCCGAGGATCGCGCCGGCAGTGGCGGCAGCCGCGCGCCATTCGAGTCCGGCTGCGCGACCCTGCGGCGTATAGGCCCAGACCACACCGGTCCGCCCCGCCGCGTCGATCAGCGCCTCATACTCACCGCCGTCGAAGCCGATGCCGATTCGCCAGAACGGGAAATAGATCGTTCGACGTTGGAGCGCGACGATGCGGCTGCCCGGGGCCGCCGCACCGGCCGCGCCGGCGACCTGCTCCGGAGCCACGGTCGGCGACAACACGGTGCCGAGCCGCTGCAGCCGTGCCGCGTCGAAGGGGTGCAGAATTGCGCCGAGTCGAGCCGCCGCCGCATCGAATCCCGTGAGGTTCCAGCGGTGGGGTGTGAAGGCGGGCTTCAGCAGGTCGATGTCGGCGATGATCACACGGGTGTCCGCGCGTTCGGGCAACGTCTTCGGCGGCTCGGCCAGGTCGGCGGTCCCGGTCGTCACGCTCAGCACTCGTCGTGAGGCGGCTGTGCTGGTCGGTGGGAGAGCCGGAACCAAGGTGCGGGCGATGGCGAGACGCCGCCCCGAGACGTGGTGGTACGGCGCGAAACACAGGCGCGGCTCGCGCAGCGCAGCGCGATTGCGCACATCGGCAGCGTGCGGCGCGCGACCGAGCAGCTCGCGAGTGGCCGCGGACGCCTCGGCTGCGCCGAGCGCAGGCTCGATGAAATAGAGCGGGCATGGCGGCTCGAGCGGGAGCACGGCAGCACCGCCACAGGATCGGCAGTGCGCGATACGGGAGCCACCGCGCAGGGGCGTCGCACTGCCGCAACGGGGGCAGCGCAAGGCGAGGAGCGTGCTCATCGCAGCGCTGCGGCAACGCCGCGTCGCAGCGGCCAGATCACGACGGCCAGCGCGACCAGAAAGCCGGACGGTGGCGGCAGCAGCAGCGTCGCAGCCGCCGCGAGCGCGAAAGCGAGGAGTGGAAAGCGCGCGCCGGTGGACCGGTCCACCGGGCCGTCCGACAGCAGGATTCCGCCCTCCACCCCATCGAGCCACACCTGCCCGCCCGAACGCAGCGTCGCATGGAAAAGCGGATGGTGGACCAGGACGGCCGTGGTCGCATCGACGTCGCGACGCGAATGCTCCGCAAGGAACGCCGCGGCGGCTTCCGGTGAAACGGTCGGCGGCTCGGACGGCGGCGTTCGACCATCGACACCGCGGCGGCCGCCCGTGGGCAGAGCGAGCGGCCGCAAGGCAGGATCATCTTCGGGCCGTGCGTCGACCGCTACTGCGACGCCCGTGGCCACGAACTCCCAGAACGGATGATAAACGAGCCGGATGTGGGTCGGCGGACTCAGGTGCGCCGCCCGCAGCCGGCCGACGACGCCGGCTTTGGTCAGCAGCGGCTCCGTGACCACAGCGCGACGCAGGCCCGCCGCGTCGACGTAGGCGGGCGTCGCGCAGTGCGCGCAGAGGATGAATGGGTGGACGACTTCCGGCAGCGCCTGCGGCGCGCCGCAAGCCGGGCACCGCAGCTCGATCACGTCTCGATGCGCTTGCCGCAGCTCGGACAGAAGTGCGCACCCTCGGGCAGCTCGACCCGACAGTCCGGGCATTCGACGCGAGCCGCACCGACAGGCGTACCGCAGTCGGCGCAGAACTTTGCGTCGGCCGCGAGGCGCTTTCCGCAACTGCCGCAGCGCTCGCCGGCGACCAGTGCCTCACCGCAGCTGGAGCAGAACCGTGCCTCCGTGCCGACCGGTGAATGACAGGCCGGGCAGCCGAGACCGGCCACGGGCCTGGCGCCGCCGCTCGAGCGCAGCGTCTCGAAAATCATGCCGGGCAACATCATGCCGATCCCCGCACCCGCGCCGACCGCCATCGCCTCGCCGGCCGTGCTGCCCGCCACCCCGGGCGAGCCGGCAGCGCCCGCACGCCCGCTGGCATCACCAGCCGCGCCCAGCGCCTGCGCCGCCTGATACTTCAGCAAAGCGTCCAGATTACCCACGGCCGCGATCGCACCGCGACTGTCGATCGCGCGCTGCACCTCTTCCGGTGGCGTGATCGCGCTGATGAAGAAATCTTCGACATCGATGCCGTAGGAGCGGAACGGCTCGACCAGGTCGGCGCGCATGGCCGCCGACAGCTCGTTGTACTGCGCGGGCAGATCGAAGAGCGAGCGAACGTGCTCGCCGAAGAAGTCGGTCAGCCGACTCAGGATCAGGTCCCGCAGGTAGTCGCGAATCTCGTCGGTCGTGAAGGCACCGCGCGTGCCGACCAGGCGATTGACGAACAGCAGCGGCTCGCGTACGCGCATCGCATAATTGCCGAACGCGCGCAACCTCACGAGCCCGAGCTCCGCATCCCGGAATGCGACCGGCTGCTGCGTACCCCAGGCGAGGTCGGTGAACAGCTTCTGGTTGACGAAGACGACCTCGGCCCGGAACGGCGATGTGAACCCCCAGGGCAGCGACAGCACCTTCGTCAGTACCGGTATGTTCCAGGTGCTCAGCAGGTGGCGTCCGGGGCCGAGCACGTCCAGCCCGCGCCCATCCCGGAAGAAGACCGCCGCCTGGTTGTCACGTACCACGACGACCGATCCGAGCTTCAGCTCGCCCGAGCCTTCGGGCGGGATGCGCTGCACGATCTGGGTCCCGGTGTCATCGAACCACTCGATGACGCTGAGAAACTCCGACATTGGAGCGACTCCGGTCGATGATGGATGGGGTCCGGGGAGGGAAAGGTGAATATGGCGCAGGAGTGCGCCGGGCACCAGTCGCGTATCCGGCCGTAGCGACCACGCGCCGCGAGTCGCAGGCCCCGTCAGGTCACACGGTCCAGCAGCTCGAGCACGCCATCGGCGACGGCACCGAAGACGAGATGGCCTGATAGGCCGCGCACATGCGTCTGCCAGGGCAGCTCGAACGGCGTCGGAGCCAGATCCAGGAACGGCGCCAGGGTCTCGTCCGCCACGGCGAAGAAGCCGGCGCCGAAGCCAAGACCGCGAGCCCGCCGAACCCCCGGAAAGCGGCGTCGCAGCGCTCCGTACACCGCGCCCGCGGCAATGCCGCTGCCCCAGCGTAGAGCACCTGCGAGCTGCTGCTGTGCTGCGCGATCCAGGCCGCGTCCCACGATCGCCTCGCCCGCATGCACGGCGCGGGTCGCCGGCATGCCGGCTCGTGCCCGGCGTTCGCGGCGGCGCACGCCGCGCGCTGTCCGCTCGTGCAGCAGCCCATTGACCTGGCCCATCGCCCAGGTTGCGACGGCGCCTGCTACCGCGCCCTTGGCGAGATCGGCGAGCATACTCTGATTCGTCATCATGCCTCCCGAAGAGATTGCGTGTGCGCAGCTCTCGGCGCCAGACTGCGGCCATGCACGTCGATCGCGAGCTCACGCTCGAGACGCTCGCCGCATTGGTGCGGATCAACTCGGTGAACCCCGGAACGGAGGCGGGCGGTCCGGGCGAGGCCGAGGTGGCGGCGTACACCGCGACGTGGCTCGAGGCGCACGGCCTCGAGGTGGAGCGGCATGAGCCCGAGCCCGGCCGGATCAGCGTCGTCGGTCGGCTGCGCGGGTCCGGCGGCGGCCGCTCGCTCATGCTGAACGCGCACAGCGACACGGTGGGCGTCAGCGGCATGGCGGATCCGTTCGGTGCGAGCGTGCGGGACGGGCGGCTGTATGGTCGCGGTGCGTACGACATGAAGGGCAGCCTGGCCGCCTGCATGACGGCGGCTGCCGCGCTGGCTGCCGCTGGCCGGTCCCTGCGTGGCGACGTCGTGGTCGCAGCGGTCGCGGACGAAGAGGATGCGAGCATCGGCACGCGCGACATCGCGGCGAAATACCCTGTCGACGCCGCCATCGTCACCGAGCCGACCGCACTCGATATCTGCCTGGCGCACAAGGGCTTCGTCTGGCTCGAGGTCGTCACCCGCGGGCGCGCGGCGCATGGCAGTCGCTACGACCTCGGCGTTGACGCGAATCTGCGGATGGGCCGGGTTCTGCACGAGCTCGAAACCCACGAGCGCGAGCTGCGCGCACGGCCGTCGCACAGCCTGGTCGGCACGGCGTCGCTGCACGCTGCTCTGCTGGAAGGTGGGTCCGGCCCGAGCACCTACGCGGCGCGCTGTCGGCTGCAGATCGAGCGGCGCACGCTGCCGGGCGAGAGCCAGGCCGGCGTGGTCGCCGAGATCGGATCGCGGCTCGAGCGTCTGCGTGAGCGTGACCCGACGTTCGACGTCGAGCTCCGGACGCTGCTTGTCCGCGAGCCCTTCGAGGTCGCCCCGACCGCAGAGATCGTCCGACAGGTGGCTGCCTGCGTGCGTCAGGTGACCGGCCGCGCTCCCCGCTTCACCGGCGAGTGGCCATGGATGGACTCGGCCCTGCTCGCCGCCGCTGGTGTCGAGTGCGTCGTGCTCGGCCCGGCCGGCGCTGGCGCACATTCGAACCAGGAGTGGGTGGACCTCGAGTCCGTGTACCAGCTGGGCGATGTGCTGATCGAAATCGCGCGCCGCTACTGCGCCTGAAGCGAGGCGTTCGTGGCAGGCCCATGCCCCCGGGAACGGACGTTGCACCTGCCCCCGGACGAACTCGACCCGGAGGAGTATGCCGCCGCGATTGATCATCATCAGCGATCAACCTCAACTGTTCGAGCGAGTCGAGCTGCCCGGCCGCACCGTCTACAGGTGGGATCCGGAGGGGGCCCGCGACGCGCCGCGCGCGACTTTGCGGGCGCGGGCGGCATCCGACTGGTACGAGTTTTCAGGCAAGCCGACGGATCCGACGACGTATCGGGCCCTGCTGCCGGATCGCGGAAGCGACAGCGTCGCACTGATCCACCTGCGCGATCCGAGGCGGGCGGCGCGGGTCGCCAAGGCCGTGCATGCTGCGCATGGCGACGTCGCTCTGCTCGTGCTGTGCGGCCCGGAGACGCCGGTGTTGCCGGAGGGCGCAGTCGCCCGCTCGGTCGGCTGGTCGGACTTTCTGCGCGTCGACCTGCAGGCGGAGTTGCGGCTGCTGGAGACCGAGCGGCGCATTACGAGTCTGCGCCGGTTCGCGGCCGGCGTTCGCATCCTGCCGGTGCTCGTGCAGGCCGACCCGGATCCGGACGCGATGGCCAGTGCGCTGGCAGTGCGCACGCTGCTGCGGCGGCGCGCGGGCACCATGCCGATCGTGACTCTGGGTGGCTTGAGCCGACCCGAGAACCGCCGCATGGCGCAGCTGCTCCGCTTCCAGGTCACGAAGGTGACGCACGAAGAGCTGGAGGCGTTCGACAAGGTCATCGCGGTGGATATGCAGCCGCTCATGCTGCGCGCGGCCTCCTGCGAGCTCGCGGTGATCGATCATCACCCGCCCGACCGCGAGCTGCGCTCCTGCGTTGGCGATATCCGCCCGAGTTACGGCGCCACTGCGACGATTCTGACCGAGTACCTGCGCTCGGACGACGAGCGGCGGATCGGCCGCCGGCTCGCGACCGCGCTGCTGTACGGCATCAAGACCGACACGGCGACGCTCGGCCGTGGCGCGACCTCGGCCGACGTGCTCGCCTACGCCTTTCTCCAGGAGCGGGCCGACAGCGAGCTGCTACACCGGATCGAGCGGCCGAGCTACACCGAGCGAATGGCACGGGGATTCGGCCAGGCCCTGGCGAACCTGGCGCTCGATGAGGACTTTGCCGTCGCGCTCATGCCGCCACTCGGCGCCGACGACACGCATCTGCTGGCCGACCTCGCCGACTTCCTGATCAGCATGGAGGGTGTGCGCTGGGCCGCCGCGGCGGCGCCGGCCGGCAATGAGCTGATCATCAAGATCCGCCACACCGGCGAGGAGCCGGGAGCCGGCGCGCTGGCGCGGGCTCTGGCCGACCGCGCGGGTACTGGCGGCGGCCACCGCAGCATGGCGCAGCTCATCGTCGATCTGGCCAAGCGCGGCACGCCCGCCGCCTGGCGAAACCTGGCTTCCGCCGACGCGCTACTGGCGCTGCTGCGGGACGCGCTGTCAGCACTGCCGCGTGCTGAGGACGGCCAGGACGGCAGGCGGCCGAAGTCGCGCATGAAGCGGCCGAGGGCGCGCTCCACACGGGCGGCGAGACGTTAGAGGAGCCGTAAGATCTGCCGCAGCAGCAAGGCGAAGCGGAGCGTCTCACGCATGCGCCCGAGCTTGCCGAGCGCCTCGTGCGGGCCTCCCGAATGGCTGAACAACGCCAGGATCTGGCAGGTCCGCACCGAAGCCGGTGGCAGTCCGCGGCGCAGACGGATCGATTCCGTGAAGGGAACCAGCCGGTCGTCGAGTGCGTGCGCGAGCACGATCGGCACGTCCACCTGAGGCAGGAACGGCGCCGGGTCGAGCAGCGGGTCACGCGCGAGCGCGGCCTCCGCGAGCGCCAGCGCCAGGCCCTCCACCTCGTCGCGGCTCCACACGCCGTCGTTCCACGGGTCCAGGCTCGAGGTGCTCGGGCGCGCGAACAGATCGAACAACGCACGCTTCTCGGCGGGCAGCGCCGCGCTCAACTCGGCCTTGTGCGCGTCGTAGCTGGGGTCAGCCGCATAGACGCGGCGGCGCCCCGCCTCTTCGGCCAGCAGCCGCAGTTGCTCGGCGACGTCGCCATCCTCCGCGTGCCCGGGCACGGACGTGAGGTAGTTGGCGCCGGCCATCCATGCGCCGTATGGATCGGGGCGCGTGCGATAGGCGCGGCCGTCGAGGTCGTGTCGGCCGGTGATGCCGAAGCCGAAAAGCCGGCGCACATCGTAGTAGCCGCCCCACGCTGCTACGCCCGCCAACCGGTTTCGCAGCGCGGGATCCACGCTCGCGATCAGCGCCTGCGTTGCGCCGAACGAGAAGCCGATCAGGCCGATCCGATCGGGGTCGATGCCGTCGAGTCGGCTGGCCGCCAGCACGGCCGCGGTGATCGTCGCTTCCGAGATCGCCGGCGCGAAGCGCAGCGCGCGCCACTCCGGCACGTCGGGCACGAACACGGCGGTGCCGCTCGCCGCCAGCGCACGGCCAAACCCGACCAAAGCGGGGTGCTCGCGTCCCGTGTACGTGAGGCCGTGCAACAGAACCCACACGGGCAGCCGCTCCGACCGACCGCTGGGACGCAACCCCGTGGCGGGCAGGCTCTCCGCGCCACGCGCATAGGTCAGCTCCGCCGTCTGGATCGCCGCGGCTGACGGGCGGAGGTGCTGCCTCAGAAAGCGCGCGGTGCGCAGCATGCGCTCAGCGCAGCAGTGTCAGCGGGAGTGCCTTGCGAGAGCGGGTGCGCAACGTGGCGAGAATGCTCCCGCGCGACATGCTGCTGAAGTGGGCCGCGAGCCGAGCGCGGCTCGTCAATACGCCGCGAGGTCGACCACCGCGCGGTAGACATCGTCGACCTGCGGCAGAATCGCGTCCTCGAGCTGCGGCGCGTACGCGACCCAGGTGTCGAGCGCTGCGACGCGGCGGACCGGGCCGTCGAGCCACTCGAAGCAGTCATCGGCAATCCGGGCGGCGATCTCCGAGCCGATCCCCCAAGAGAGCGCATCTTCGTGTGCGACGAGCACCCGATTCGTCCTGCGGACCGAGCTCGCGATCGCGTCCATGTCGAGAGGACTGAGCGAACGCAGGTCGATCACCTCACAGGAGACGCCGTCGCGCTCCTCGGCGATGCGGGCGGCGTCCAGCGACCGCTTCACGAGCGCACCGCACGTCACGATCGTGATGTCGTTGCCGGCGCGCACGATCTTCGCCTTGCCGAACGGGATCATGAAACCGGCGCCCGGATAGCGGCCCTTGTTGTACACCTGCCGGTACAGGTGCTTGTGCTCGAGGAAGATGACCGGGTCGGCGCAGCGAATGGCCGTGCGCAGCAGGCCGGCAGCATCGATCGCGGTCGCGGGTAGCACGACCCGCAAGCCGGGCGTGTGCGTGAACAGGGTTTCGCCGGTTTGCGAGTGGTAGATCGCGCCGCCCTTGAGGTAACCGCCGTATGCGACGCGGATCACGATCGGCGCGTGCCATGCGCCACCGGAGCGGTAGCGCATGGTGGCCAGCTCGTCCCTGATCTGCATGAACGCCGGCCAGATGTAGTCGAAGAACTGGATCTCGACAACCGGCTTCAACCCACGTGTCGCCATGCCGATCGCACGCCCGACGATGTTGGCCTCGGCCAACGGCGAGTTGAAGACGCGCACGTTGCCGAACCGGCGCTGCAGACCCCACGTGCATTTGAACACCCCGCCCTTGCCCTTGCACTCCGCCAGGGCATCCTCCCGCGTCGCGTCGGCGACGTCCTGGCCGAAGACGACAATGCGCGGGTCTCGCTCCATCTCATCGCGCAGCGTCGCGTTGATGAGGTCGACCATGGTCGTGTCATCGCCTTCGAAGGCGGGGTTCGACTCGCTGTCGAAGGTCGCAGCGGTGGGATCGGCGTCGGGCGAGTAGAGAAAATCCAGAGCGCTCGAAGGCTCGGGCTGGGGCTGCTCGAGCGCACGGTCAACGGCCTCCTGAATCGCTTCGTCGACCTCGTCCTGGAGCTCGTCGATCTCCTCTTCACTGGCGAGTTCACGCTCGAGGAGCTGGCGACGCAGCACGACCAGCGGATCGCGCTCCGCCTCGGCCGTGCGCTCCGGCGCGGGGCGGTACAGCCGCTCGTCATCGGACATGGAGTGCGAGTACGGACGCACGACGTGAGCATGCAGCAGCGCGGGACCCTTGCGGGCACGGCAATACTCGACGGCTCGGCCGGCCGCCGCGTAGCTCTCGAGCACGTCGCAGCCATCGAACTCGTCGATCAACAGCCCCGGAAAGCCGCTCACGAGCTTGCTGATGCTGCCGCCGGCGGTGTTCACCTCGACGGGCACGGAGATGGCGTAGCCGTTGTCCTCGATGAGAAAGACCACGGGCAGCGCGAGATTGCAGGCGCTGTTCAGCGCCTCCCAGAACTCGCCTTCCGACGTCTGCCCTTCACCCGCGGTCACGACCACGACCTCATCGTCTTCGAAGCTCTCGATGCGCTGGCGAATCTCGTCGACCAGCCCCGCTCGCCACCCACCCTCGGCGCAGCCGACGGCCTGCAGGAACTGGGTCCCTGTCGGTGAGGAGACGCTGACGATGCGAAGGTCTCGATTGCCCCAATGCGCGGGCATCTGCCGCCCGCCGCTCGCCGGGTCGGCCGCCGCACCCACGGCCTGAAGGAACTGCTCGTATGGCGTCACACCGAGAGCGGTGACGAACGCACGATCCCGGTAATAGAAGTAGAACCAGTCCGCTCCGGGACGCACGTGCTCCGCCAGCGCCACCTGCACGCCCTCGTGCCCAGCGCCGGAAATCTGGAAGAAGATCTTGTTCTGCCGCTTGAGCTGGATTTCCTTGTCATCCATGCGCCGCGCGGTGTACATGATGCGGTAGAGCCGTAACAGCGCGTCGCGGTCCAGATCGGGCGGCTCGGATGCGCGGCCGCGACGGGTCTGAGCGGCCTTCGCGCCGGGCTGCTTCTTCCGTTTTGCCGGACCCCGCTTGGCGTCGGTCTCCTTGGTCGCCATCCGTTTCGTGTCGTCGTGGTGCGTGTCGGAACGCCCGCCGTTCGTCCCGCTGTGTCACGGAAAGATACCGGCGGTCGCAGGTGCCTGCCACCCCGTGGGCACGGCAGGAAGCCGCGGCGTGCGCGCCGAGATGGTTTACAGACAAAGGCTTGCGACAGTATCTTGGGGCTACCCCGAACTCCCTTACCCCAAAGCAGAAGAGTGTCCGGCGCTGCGCGGCTGCGTGGGCTCCTCAGCATTGTGCTGCCCCGGCCCGGGCTATACGCGTCAGCGTTGCGCGCGGTGTGGAGTGTTCGTCAGCGCGACTGGTTCCGCCGACCGCCGTTCCTCCCCCTGCCGCCCAGAGCTTACCTCGAGTGGCGGCTGCACACGGCGTACGGCGCCGACGAGCGCGGCCCGACGGCCGACGAGCTGAAGCGATACCTCCGCTGGACGGAGCAGATGCAGCGCAGCGAGCGAGCCACGTCAGACGAATGAAGAAATTGATCCTGTTCGCGGTGCTCGCGGTCGGGGCGATCAGTTACGTGCCACCGCTGCGGGAAGCGGCGGAGCCGGTCGCCGGCCCGCTGCTGGAGCGCACTTCGGACGTCCTCGGCCCGGTGGTGGCGAAGCTGCTCGACCCGGTGTTCCGCTGGTCCGCGCGCGGCGAGGCGGAACGGTATCTGAGGCGGCTGAAGGAGGAACAGAACCTGGGCTTCCAGCTGCCTACGCCCGGCACGTTCCAGGCATTCGTGCAGAAGCACGCGACGTCCGGCCGTGGCGGGAACGACCCCTGGGGCTCGCCGTACTTCCTCGAGTTCACGCGCGACTCGATTCGGGTCGGCTCGCCAGGGCCGGACCTGGAGTCAGGCACCTACGACGACGTGATCGTCTCCGCGCCGCGCCGCTGATGGGGCTGTTCGAGGGCATTGTCGCCCTCCTCGCGCAGCACGGCGCGTGGCTGGTTCTGGTCGTGACGCTGGTCGAGACGGCGATCTTCATCGGTCTGCTCGTGCCTGCGGAGGCGACGGTCCTGCTGGCCGCATTTCTCGCGCACCGCGGCGTCTTCCAGATCGAGCACGTGCTCGCCGCCACCTTCTTCGGCGGCCTGATCGGCGACCAGGTCGGCTACCTGCTCGGCCGGTTCGGCGGTTCCTGGGTGGTGCAGCGGGAAGGTCGCATTGGCCGGCTCTGGCGCCGCCATGAGCTCCGTGCGGCCGCGCTGTTTCGGCGTCACTCGCTGGTCGCGATCTCCCTCGCCCGCTTCATCTCCTTCGTTCGTACACTCATGCCATGGTTCGCCGGGATGTCGGCGATCCGCTACCGTCGCTTCCTGCTCTATGATGCGCTCGGCGTGTTCGGCTGGGCGACCGCTTCGGTGGCACTCGGCTACTATGCCGGCGCCAGCTGGCGCGCCGTGAGCGAAGCGCTAGGTGCCTTCTCGGCGACGCTGCTGCTGCTCGGGCTGGCGGTGCTGCTGCTCGTCTCCCGACGCGGGCGCGCCGCTCGGGCCGGTGGCGGCCTGGACCATGCGGACTGAATGCTGCGGATCGCACTCACGGGAAATCTCGGCAGTGGCAAGTCGAGCGTCGCCGAGGTGTGGCGGCGTCTCGGAGCGCTGGTCATCGACGCCGATGAGCTCGCGCGGCGCGCCGTCGCCTCGGGGACCGCGGGCTACCACCGTGTCGTCGAAGCCTTCGGTCCGACCGTGCTGCGCGCCGATCGGACGCTCGATCGCGCCGCACTGCGCGCGCGGGTTTTCGGCGATGCGACCGCGCGGCGGCGGCTGGAAGCAATCGTGCATCCGGAGGTCGCCCGCCTGCGCGCGCAGGAGGAGGCGCGTGCCGCCGCCAGCGGCGCCCGGCTGGTGGTCCACGAGATCCCGCTGCTCTTCGAGGCGGGACTCGCGGACGAGTTCGATGTCCGGGTCCTCGTCGACGCGCCCGAGGAGCTGCGGATCGGCAGGGTGGTGGCCAGCCGCGGCATCGATCGAGCCGAAGCGGAGCGGATCGCCGCAGCGCAGCTGCCGGCCGACGACAAGCGGGCGCTGGTCGATTTCGTGATCGATAACGATGCCGATCTGGCTGCCCTCGAGGCACGCGCGAAGGAGATATGGACAGAGCTGGAGAGACGCGCATCCGGGTAGACATGCATCTGCATACGGCTGCATCCTTCGACTGCCTTGCGGACCCGCTGGCTGTCCTGGCGGCCGCGCGCGCGCGTGACATCGATCGCATCTGTATCACGGATCACAACGAGATCAGTGCTGCGGTCGTGCTACGCGATCGGTTTCCAGACCGCGTGATCGTGGGGGAAGAGGTGAAGACCGCCGAGGGCGTCGACATCATCGGTCTGTTCCTGACGGAGCGCATCCCGCGCGGCACGCCCGCGCGCGAGACCTGCGAGCGCATTCATGCGCAGGGTGGGCTCGTGTACGTGCCGCATCCGTTCGCCACGGGCAAGGGTGGCGGTGGCCGGATCCTGTCGCAGATCGCCGACCGGATCGACATCGTGGAAGCACTCAATGCGCGACTGCACGATCGTGCGCTCAATGCGCGGGCGGCGGCATGGGCGCGCGCTCGAGGGCTGCCGGTCGGCGCCGGCTCGGATGCGCACACGGTCCGCGAGGTGGCTTCGGCGTGGGTCGAGCTGCCCCGCTTCGAGCTGACACCGCCGGCGTTCCTCGCCTCGCTGCAGCACGCGAGCGTTCATGGCACGGCCTCGTCGCGTCTCGTGCACGTCGCCTCCGCATACGCGAAGCTGCGCAAGAAACTGGGCCCGAGCCGGGTGCGCGTGTGAGCGACGCCGCCACGGCGAGTACTGACGTGCCGGTGCCTGCGCATCGGCGAGCGCCGCTCACGGCATTACTGAGCCGACTCGATGCCGCCCGTCGTATTGTGCTGACCACTCACGTCAACGCCGATGGCGACGGCGCCGGCTCCCAGGCCGCCCTCGCGGCCTGGCTCACCGACCGCGGCAAGCGCGTGCACATCGTGAATCCAACGCCGTTCCCGGCGATGTTCAGGTTTCTGATCCGCTCCGCCGAGCAAATCGCGGATGCCGGCACGCCGCCGGCCGCCGCCGCGCTGTCGGCGGCCGAGCTGCTGCTCGTCGTCGACACCGCCGAGCCGAAGCGGATCGGCCGCGTCGCGAGCGCGCTGAAGCGGCTGCCCATCGGCGTGCTCGACCACCACCCACCGTCGGCCGAGAGTCTGCGCGACGCCGGCTTGCTGGATCCCACGGCCTGCGCGACGGGTGAGCTGGTGTACGATCTGCTGCGCCTTCACGAGCAGCAGCAGCCGGCCGAGCCGTGGAGCACCGCCGCGCTCGAGGGCATCTACACGGCGATCGTGACCGACACCGGATCGTTCCGCTTCTCGAACACGCGGCCGCGAACGCATCTCATCGCTGCCGACCTGCTGCGCCGCGGCGTCGACCCCGAGCGCATGTACCGACTGCTGTACGGCTCGGTGCCGATCGATCGCGTGCGGCTGCTCGCGGAATCACTCCAGCACCTGCATGTCGAGCCGACCCTCCGTCTCGCCTGGATCGAGATCCCGGCCGGCACGCTGGAGCGGCTCTCCGCCAGCACCGAGGACCTCGACGGTATCATCGAGCAGGCCCGCACCATCGAGGGCACCGAAGTCGCCGTCTTGATGCGTCAGACGAGGGATGGGTCCACCAAGGTCTCCTGGCGATCGAACGGCCGCGTCGACGTCAACGCACTTGCTCGCCTCTTCGGCGGCGGCGGTCACCTCAAGGCGGCCGGCGCCCTGATCGCCGAGCCACTCGAGCAGGCACGCGAGCGCGTGCTGGCCGCGACCTCCGCCGCGTTGCAGGCGCTTGTTGACGATGCCTCGCCCGTTTAGGTTTCCGCCTGCATGACGAATGCGACTCAGCGGCCGCCCGATTTCTCGGCGCAGCGCGACGTACCCGCGCGCGCGTCCTCATGACCGCACCCGACGAGTCGACCCCGCCAGCCACCGAGCCGGCCGACCCCGGCCGTGACCCCAGCCAGGGGCCGCCGGACCTGCGACCCCCAACCGAGACGCCACCCATCGTCGTGGTGCTCGAACGACTGGAGACCGAAGTGCCGCCGGTCACGATCCACGAGCTCTGGATCTTCCCGCCCCGCCGCACCGCTGGCACCGAGACCGGCGTCCTCGTGCTCGCCATCGAGTCGCCCGACGACCATCGGTTCCGCGTTCTCACCACCACCTACACCGCCTCCCGTGACAAGCGCGGCCGCCTCACCGTTCACCACGTCACCGTCGAGCACGGCGCCGCCGACGCTGACCGCCTGCAACGCGTCATGCAGGGTGTCGTGCGCCGGGTCGATGAAAGCCTCCCCACTCTCCCGCCGCGCGCCGAACACATCGGCGGCGACCGCGACCGCTGGCTCGCCACCCTGGCCTCGTTACGTGCCCTGCCCGTGCGTGTTGCGCCGGGGCGCCTTCGCAACTAAGAATTATTGTTGATAAACTCAGGCGGAGCTGGGGCGATGACCTTCGTGCACCTGTTCCGGCGCTACCTGCGCCAGCAGGGATTGCCGGTGACGCAGCAGCGGGAGACGATCGCCGACGTGGTGTTCGGGTCGAACGGACACCTGTCGGTGGAGCAGATCGAGGAGCGGCTGCGGGATCGTGGGGAGAAGCCGGGGAAGGCGACGATCTACCGGACGCTCGAGATGCTGGTGAGGAGCGGACTGGTGGCGGAGCATGATTTCGGGGAAGGGTTCAAGCGGTACGAGCACATGTTCGGACAGCAGCCGGGGCACGAGCACCTGGTGTGCACGGAGTGTGGACGGGTGGCGGAGATCGATGATGCGGAGCTGTTGCGGCTACAGCAGCAGATTGCGAAGCGTCACGGGTTCGCGCCGGCGCGGTACCGGCTGGAGATCTACGGGCTGTGCTCACGGTGTCAGGAACAGGGTCGTACATTGGAGTGGCAAGGGTTGACCTGCCCTATCGACACGGTATAATTCCCCCCGCTCTGCGGCCGGCTGGACGGGTTGCAGCCGGCGAACGCATCGGGAGGGAAGGTGCTAGACAGCGATCTGCTGGTCCCAGCGAAGGCGTTCTTCACGAAGGGTGTCGGCGTCCACAAGGAAAAGCTGACGAGTTTCGAGCTGGCGCTGCGCGATGCTGGGATCGCGAAGTACAATCTGGTGCGGGTCTCGAGCATCTTTCCTCCGAACTGTGAGATCATCGCGAAGGACGACGGCTTGCACCTGCTGCGGGCGGGTCAGATCGTGTTTGCGGTGATCGCGGAGGCGGCGACGAACGAGCCGAGCCGCAGAGTGTGCTCGTCGATCGGGTTGGCGATTCCGAAGGACCGGAATCACTACGGCTACATCTCGGAGCATCACACGTACGGGATGGCCGAGCAGACGGCGGGCGACTATGCCGAGGATCTCGCGGCGTCGATGCTGGCCACGGTGCTCGGCATCGAGTTCGATCCGGAGACGGCGTGGGATGTGCGCAAAGCGGAGTGGCAGCTCGCGGGTGAGATCGTGACGACCACGAATCACACGATTGCGGCGGAAGGTCCAGAGGAAGGCCGGTGGGTAACCGTGATCTCGGCGGCCGTGTTCTGCGGCTGACGTGAGGGTCGCGGCCGTGCCGAACCGGCGTATGGAAGGGGCCCCCGGGCGGGGGCCCCTTCCCGCATCAGGAATGGGCGGAATCGGGCAGCGGAGAGGACGAACGATGGACCTACCGGAGCCGCTGCGGCAGCTCGGCTGGGAGCTGCCGCACAACTTCATGGGCCTGGACGAAGCCCATGCTGCATTCGGCCGCGCGCGCGCGGTGGTGCTGCCCGTGCCGTACGAAAGCACGACCAGCTACGGCGGTGGCACGCGCGCCGGACCGGCGGCGATCCTGAGAGCATCCCGTTACATCGAGCTGTATGACCAGGAGCTGGATGCGGACCCCTATCGGGTCGGG
This sequence comes from Longimicrobiales bacterium, assembly GCA_050732635.1. Taxonomy (GTDB): domain Bacteria; phylum Gemmatimonadota; class Gemmatimonadetes; order Longimicrobiales; family RSA9; genus JBOHRE01. Next base: position 23,097 of record JBOHRE010000029.1, read on the forward strand.
ATCGCGACGCTGCCGGCGCTCGAGCTGCTACGCGGCGATCCCGCCGCGGCGATGGCAGAGCTGCGGCGCTCGTACGACGCGGTGGTGGACGCGGCGGGGCACGAGCCGTTCGTGCTGGCGCTCGGCGGCGAGCACGCGATCAGCGGGCCGCTGATCGCGTCCTGGGCCGACCGGGTGCAGCCGCTCAGCGTGCTGCAGATCGATGCGCACACGGATCTACGGCCGGAGTATGAAGGCACACCTCACTCTCATGCGGCGGTGATGTACCAGATCCGCGAGCGTGCGCGGCTGGTCGCCGTGGGGATTCGCGCGCTGACGCGCGAGGAGCGCGAGCTGGCGCGCGTGTCGGATCGGATCCACCTCTTCATGGCCGACGACATCCATGACAGCGATCAGTGGATCGATGCGGTTGTCGATCGGTTGGACGAGAACGTCTACATCAGTTTCGATGTCGACGGTCTGGATCCCGCGCTGGTGCCGGCGACCGGTACGCCGGAGCCCGGCGGCCTGCGCTGGTATCCGGTGCTGAAGCTGCTGCGCCGCGTCTTCCGGGAACGGCGGGTCGTGGCCGCCGACATCGTCGAGTTGGCGCCGATTCCGGGACTGCATGCGCCCGATTTTCTGATCGCCAAACTGATCTACAAGATGATCGGCTACCGCTTCGAGGCGGAGGGCTGGCCTGAGGCGTAGCGTGCGGCTTCGGCCGCCACGTCGGGCTCGCTCGGCTCGAGTGGATAGCGTCGAAAGAGCGGGTGCAGATCGAGCGGATCCTCGATGACGTAGCTCTGCGGGATCAGACCGGGCGGGGTCAGCGTGAACGGCCAGAACTGACGGCCGCCCAGCGCACCGTGGGCGCCGACCTGATCGTCGAAGCAGACGCACAGGTCGCGGAGCGGGTCGTAGGCGCCGACCAGCACCAGGTCGCCGGAATTGGGCAGCTGCGCGAGGTGGGCCAGCGCGCGGTGACCCGCAGGCTCCTCGGTGTAGTCGCGCAGCGGGTTTGCGCCATCGAGCACCGTGACCTCGCCGTCCGGCGTGATGAGCGCGCGACCCTCGGTGCTCTCGATGTGGGCGCCGTCGAGCATGCGCGTCACGACGAGGCCAATGCCGGCATGTGCCACCAGGAAATAATAGAGTGCGCGGTGCTGCTCGTGGTTGCGGATCTCATCGAAGGAGAGCGGCTGGGTGGGCTCGGTCCAGTAGACGTGCGCGAGCGAGGAGGAGTAGGTGATCACGAGCCGGTGCTCGGCCGCGACACGGTAGTTCTCCGCGAACAGGGGGAACGGGTTGTACGCGCTGCGGATCCAGCGGCTCAGCCGCAGGCCGAAGGTGCGCGTCGGCCGCGTCGACGTCGCGGAGATCTCTTCGAGCTCGTGAACCAGAAAATCGACGGCCTTGCGGGCCGGCGCGTACAGTCCCGTGCTGGCCAGGACTTTGACGCCGTGCTGCTGCGCGGCGAGAATCGTATCCGCCAGGGTCTCGCCGTACTCGACGCGGTAGGGTACGGAGGGCGTCTGGCCGTGGTCGCTCAGGATGTAGACATCGTAGGGCCGGCCGGGCAGCCGTTGCGTCATCCGCAGGATCTCGCCGATCCGGCGGTCGAGCGCACGCAGGCTCTTCAGCGAGGTGCTGGCGGATGGCCCGAAATGGTGCGCGAATTCGTCGTACGCATTGAATGTGGTGTAGATCGCGGGCACGCCGGTGTAGACGTCGAGCAGCACGGCGAGGGTCTGAAGCTCGCGCAGCACGACATTGGTGCCGATGTGCAGGAAGGGCAGATACCACCAGTAGAACGTGGCCTGGCCGCGGATCTGGCTGAGCAGCCGGTCACGCTCTTCGCGCAGGTACTCCAGGACGCTGGAGAGGGCCATGCGCAGCACACGAACGGGGTGCAGCGCGAGCAGCAGCAGCAGCCGGCCGCCGCCGACCTGCTCCAGGAACGGGCGTGACTCGCGCGCGGCGAGCGTGAACACCGCGCGTGCCGCGCCGCCGTCGTACAGGTTGACGTAGCTCGAGCCACCGCTGAGGATACCCTCGATCGGCAGGCGATCGCGAATGAATTGCATGGATTCGAGCTTCGAGCCGACGACGACACGGCGCAGCTCCTTCTCGTACCATCGGAACGCAGGGATGCGCGCTTTGGTACCGTAAAAGATCGCGGCCTGAGCGGCGGGTGTGGCGCTCGGCAGGCCGGCAGGGTAGCGGCGCAGCTCCCAGTTCTCGCGCTCCATCAATCGTTTCAGGCGCGGCATGTAGCCGCGACGAATCGCACGCTGCAAGTCTTCGTGGGCGAGCGCGTCGATCTGGATCGCGATGAAGCCTCGTTGTTGCGCTTCACGACGGGCGCGGCGTTCTGCGGCGAAGGGCAAGTACTTCAGACGATAGTAGAGTCCAAACAGCGCGCGTCTGAGCTGCCGATACCACGAATTCGAACGTCGAGGGGGCATTGGAGACTTCGGTTTCACTGAGTGTGGCGATCCTTGCCGGAATACTATCGTTCCTGTCGCCGTGCGTGCTGCCGTTGGTGCCGAGCTATCTGGGCTTCGTCACCGGGATGTCGATCGATGAGCTGAATCAGGGCCGGCAGCGCCGCTCCACACTGCTCCACGCGCTGCTCTTCGTCTCCGGCTTCAGCACCATCTTCCTGTTACTCGGCGCCTCCGCATCGTTCCTCGGCCAGCTGCTGTTGAACTTCCAGGACTGGATCTCGCGCGTTGGCGGGATCCTGATCATCCTGCTGGGTCTACACCTGCTGGGCGCGTTCCGCTTCGCGCCGCTGCTGCGCGAGCGGCGCCTCCACCTGGCCAACCGCCCCGTGGGTTACCTGGGCGCCTTCGCCGTTGGCGTCGTCTTCGCCGCGGGCTGGACGCCCTGCATCGGACCCGTGCTCGGCGCCGTGCTGACCTATGCGTCCATTCAGGAGACAATGGGGAGTGGCGTCCTGCTGCTCGGCGCATACGCCTTCGGTCTCGCCCTGCCGTTCCTCGCCGCCGCCGCCGCGACCGGCACGTTCCTCGACGCATCGCAGCGCGTGCGCCGCCACCTGCCGCTCTTCGAGCGCGCCTCCGGGCTGATCCTGGTCATTGCCGGGCTCCTGCTCGCCAGCGGCAGCTTCCCCGCATTGTCCGGATATTTCGCTCGGCTGACGCCGGAGTTCCTGCTGGAGCGACTCTGAGCCGCGGTCGCGGGGATCGTCGCTGGGCCAGGGCCGCGCCGCCGGCTGTCTAGGGGCGGTCGGCCAGAAACGCAGGCAGCGCCTCGAGCAGCACGCGGGGCTCGAGCGGCTTGGAAAAGAAATGGGTGCAGCCGGCCTCCAGGCTCGCGCGTTCTTCGGCAGCGCCAGCGCGCCCGGTGAGTGCGATGATGGGAGTCTGCCGCGTGGAATCACGGCCGCGCAGCGTGCGCGCGACGTCGAGTCCGGGGCGGTCGGGAAGGCCGAGATCCAGCAGGACGAGAGCCGGCGTTGCATCCTCGACAGCGTCGAGGGCCGCCGCTGCGGTACCGGCCTCGCGCACGATGTAACCTGCATCCTCCAAGAGGAGCCGGAACGCATCGCGCAGCAGCGGATCGTCTTCGACGAGGAGGATGATCGGCGCATCTTGCATCGGCGGCGAACCTACCTTTCGTGTCCGGCGCCGGCAAGCGCGTCCGGACGCACATCCTCATCGAGTCCCTCGGCCAACAGCTGCCGGCGCAGCAGCGTGGCATACAGGCCTTCGCGCGCGAGCAGCGCGCTGTGCGTGCCGCGCTCGACGATCCGTCCCTCGTTCAGCACCAGGATCAGATCCGCATGCATGACCGCAGTGACGCGATGGCTGATGATCATCGAGGTACGGCGCTCCAATACGCGTCGCAGACCGTTGAGGATCGCGGTCTCCGTCTGTGTATCGACTGCGCTCAACGCATCATCGAGCACGAGGATCCTCGGATCACGCACGAGCGCACGCGCCAACGTCGTCCGCTGGCGTTGGCCGCCGGAGAGCGTGATGCCTCGCTCGCCGAGACGGGTCTCGAAGCCGTGCGGGAAGCCGCCGATGGTCTCGGCGAGCTGAGCCACGTTGGCGGCATCGCTGATCGTGACATCGAGCTCGTCATCGGTTTCGGCGCCGGCCCGGCCGACCGCGATGTTCTCGGCAATGGTCGTCGAGAACAGGAACGCTTCCTGTGGCGCGACGCCGAGCGCGCCTCGCAGCTGCTCGAGGCGGAGCCGGTCGGCCGGGACGCCGTCGATCAGCACCGCACCCGAGGTCGGGTCGTAGAGGCGAGCGAGCAGCGCGACGACCGTGGATTTGCCGGCCCCGGTCGGGCCGACCAGCGCGACCGTCTGCCCGGCGTCGATCCGAAAGCTGACGTTCTCCAGCACCAAGCGCTCGGTGCCAGGATACCGGAACGATACCTCGCGAAACTCGACCTCACCACGGATCGTGTCCAGCCGCACCGGCTGGGTGACCGGGCGCAGCTCCGGCTGACTGTCGAAGATGCGGTTCAGACGTGCCATCGATGCCGAGCCGCGCTGGAACAAATTGATCACCCAGCCGAGCGCGATCATCGGCCAGGTCAGCATACTCAGATACATGCCGAAGGCGACGAAGTCGCCGATGGTGATGCGGCCCAGGATCACGTCGCGCCCACCGATCCACAGCACGATGACCATGCCGAGTCCGGCCAGTAGCGTCAGCAGCGGGTGAAAGACGCCCGACGTGCGTGCCAGCGCCATGTTCTTCTCGAGGTAATCGCGGTTCAGTTCGTCGAACTCGCGCGACTGCGCCTCCTCCTGTACGTACGCCCGTACGATGCGCACGCCTGCGAGGCTTTCCTGCACGAACGTCGAGATCGCGCCGAGCTGGTCCTGTATGCGCTCGAACTGGCGGTGCAGGACGCGGCTGAAGCCCAGCGTCAGCGGCGGCAGCAGCAGCATCGGGATGAGCGCGAGCGCGGTGAGCAACGGGCTGATGCGCAGCATCAGCACCAGCGCGAACACGGTACCAACCAGCGTGTTGACCAGGTACATTACGCCGGGGCCGATCGCTTGCCGTACCGCCTGCGTGTCGTTGGTCGCGCGGCTCATGATATCGCCTGTCCGCGAACGGCCATGGAATGCGGCGTCCAGCTGGAGCAGCTTGTCGAAGAAGGCGTCACGCAGGTCCGTCTCGACACGGCGGCTGCAGCTGTTCAGCAGCTGGCGCATGCCGAACCGGGCGACGCCACTGACCAGCGCCACACCCACGACCAGCAGCGCGTAGGTCACCACCGTCCGGCCGGTCGCCCCCGGCTCGTCCAGCGCGTCGATCGCCTGCCCCAACAATGCCGGCGCGGCGATGGCGAACCCGTTCGAGACAACGACCAGAAGCAGACCCCAAAGATACCCGATCGAGTACGGCCGAACGAACGGCCGCACCCGGAGCAGCTCGCGCATTTGGACTCGTGTGGTGAAGGTCCGGAGGTGGCATGCCGGTTGCCCCTGATACACCCCCGGAAGCTCGGGAACGGGCAACCGCTGCCGAACTTAGAGGGCGCAAATTCAGTGATCAAGCAGGGCCGTGCCGCAAGGAGGCGATAATGGCCAAATACAAGGTGATTACTGGCGTTCTGGTGCTTCTGCCCTTGCTCGTGGGCGCCAGCGCCTGCGGCGATTCGGACAGCGATGCCCGCGCCGCACTCGAGCAGGAGGAACTCAGTCGCGAGCTCGATCTGGCCCTCCGCGGCGACACGTTTTCGACCACTTTCGAGGACACAGCGGTCGCCACTGAGCCCGACGAGGAGGCGATCTCGCCGCCCGTCGCCGCGGCGCCACGACCGCAGCCGAGAACGCCGGTGACGACCCGGCCCGAGCCGCGTCGTCAAGCGCCGGTGCGCGAGCCGGCACCGCAGCCGGCACCGCAGCCGCGAGTGGTGACGCGTTCGGTGCCGTCGGGCACCTCGTTCGCGGTGCGGCTGAACCAGGAGCTGTCGACGGAAACGAGCCGGGCCGGCCAGCGCTTCACGGCGACGCTGTCGGAGCCGATCATGGCCGCGGATGGCAGCGTTCTGATCCCGGCGGGTGCGACGGTGAACGGGGTCGTCACGGGCGTGCAGAAGTCGGGTCGCGTGGGTGAAACCGCGGTCCTCAAGCTGTCGTTCGAGTCGATCAGCACGGGCTCGCGCACGTACCCGATCGAGTCGACGCTGGTGGATGCCAATCCGCAGCGGCGCAACCGTACGTCGACGCGAGAGCAGGCCACCAAGATCGCGGCGGGGGCGGCGGCGGGCGCGATTCTCGGCCGGGTCCTGGGCAAGGACACCGAGGGCACGCTGAAGGGCGCAGCGATCGGTGCGGCGGCCGGAACCGCCGTGGCGATGGGCACGGCGGATGTCGATGCGGTTCTGCCGACCGGCTCGCGGCTCGTGATCCGACTGGACGCGCCGGTCGAGGTGAGCCGCACGGTGAGCTGAGCGTCCCGACGCTCGAACGCGCGACCGTCCGACGCGCGCGTGACAGAAAGCGGGTGCGGCTGAGCCGTACCCGCTTTCTGCGTCCGGGAACAACGATGACGCTAGGCGCTCCTGCGCGTCGGTCCGTCGGCGTTTCCAGGTCCCGGAAGCCAGTGTTGTGTCGCAGAAGTCCCGTGCCATTCGAGCGCCGCTGCATCGCGCCAGGCTGCGTTGCACCTCCTCGAAATAGCGCTGCTATTCCGTCGTCGGCGCGCCTTGCCTGGCGCGCGCAGCGGCGCTCTCGGTGGCTACGTTACTTTTGCGACACAACACTAGGTGCCGCCGGCCTTGCCGCCCTGGCGCGGATCGGCGAAGCCGAGCCACGTCTGACCGGCGCGTAGGATGGTGGGCGCGTTGCCGATATAGCCGTTGAAGGGACGGACGTCGTGGCCGAGCTGCTCGAGCGGTCGGATCTGGGTGGACAGCAGCCCGTCGCGCTCGAAGTAGAGTACGTCGGGCAGATGCTGATGATGGGTGCGGGGCACATTCACAGCGACGCTCACGGCCATGTCGAAGTCGATGACGTTCGAGAGCACCTGGTAGACGGCCGTGATGATGCGTGGCCCACCCCGCGCGCCGCTGACCATGAGGAGCTGCCCGGAGGGTGAGGTGACGATCACCGGCGTCATGGCCGAGAGCATGCGCTTTTCGGGAGCGATGGCGTTCGCTTCGCCCTGGATCAAACCGTAGTCGTTGGGCACGCCCGGCTTCGCTGTGAAGTCGTCCATCTCGTTGTTGAGCAGGAATCCGGCGCCAGCGACCGTAACCGCGGAACCATAGAGGCTGTTGATGGTGGTGCTGAGGGCGATGGCGTTGCCGGCGGCGTCGACGATCGAGAGGTGGGTCGTGTGGTCGCTCTCGCGGTCGGGGCCGGCGCCGGGCGTCACGGCGGTGGATGGAGTAGCGCGGCTGACGGAGATCGATTCGGCGCGCTCGCGGGCGTAGCTCTTCGACAGCAGACGTTCGCGCGGGATCGTGACGAAGTCCGGGTCGCCCAGGTAGTGGTTACGGTCGGCGAAGGCGCGTCGCATGGCCTCGGCCTGCAGGTGCAGGTGCCGCGTCGTGTGCCAGCCGACGCCGCGCAGGTCCCACTCCTCGAGCAGGTTCGCGATCAGCGCGAGCGTGATCCCGCCGGAGGACGGCGGCGGCATTGCGAGCACTTCGTGGCTGCGGTAAACGAAGCGGATCGGCTCGCGCCAGCGGGCGGTGTAGCGCTGCAGGTCCTGATGGGTGATGAGCCCGCCACCCCGTTGCATCTCGGCTACGATCAGGTCCGCCGTTTCGCCCTCGTAGAAGCCGGATGGCCCGGCCTGCGCGACGCGCCGCAGTACCGCAGCCAGCTCGGGGTTGCGCCAGGTGGTGCCGGCACGCAGCGGCTCATCACCGGGCAGGAAGAGCGCGGCCGACGCGGGGAAGCGGCGCAACCGTTCGGCTTCGTCGACGACGGATTCCGCGAAGGCGGAATCCACGGTGAACCCCTCCTCGGCGAGCCGGATCGCGGGCGCGAGCAGCTCCGCCCAGGGGCGCGAGCCGTAGCGCGCGTGTGCCTCCCAGAGTCCGGCCACCGAGCCGGGCACGCCGGACGCGAGGTGGCCGATCAGCGAGAGAGCCGTGGGTTCGCCGGCTTCGTCGAGGTACATGTCGCGCGTCGCCGCGAGCGGTGCCTTTTCACGGAAGTCGAGCGTGGCGACGTCGCCCCGCACCGTGCGCAGCACGAGGAAGCCACCACCCCCGAGATTGCCCGCCTCCGGGTAGACCACCGAAAGCGCGAACGCCGAGGCGACGGCGGCGTCGATCGCGTTGCCGCCGTCGCGCAGCACCTGCACGCCGACGTCCGTGGCCAGCGGCGCATCCGTGACGACCATCCCGCCCGTGCTCCGTACCGGCTGCGCACGCAGCGAGTAGGGCCACGCCTCCGGAACACGGGTCGCGAGGGCGGCGCCCGGATCGAGCTGGATCGGCGGTGCTTCGGCAACTGCACAGCCGGTCCCGAACAGGAGTGTGGCGAGAAGGATGCGCATGGCTAGCGCACCTCTCGCAGTGCGTGCAGGGCACAGGCAGCGAGCGCCGCGGCACCGCGCTTGAGCACGGATTCATCGATGTCGAAGCGCGGATGGTGGTGCTCGCGCGGCGGCTCGAGCGCGGCGCCGAGCCAGAAGAAGGCGCCGGGCGCCTCGCGCAGCAGGAAGGCGAAATCCTCGGCGCCCATCATCGGCTCGGCATCGGCGACGGCAGCGGCGCCGAGCGCATCGGCAATGGCGTTGCGCGCGAGGCTGGTCATCGTGCCGTCGTTGATGACCGCGGGATAGCCGTCGCGCAGATCGAGAACGCCATGGCCGCCGAGCGCATCGACGACAGCGAAGCCGCGGCGCAGCGCGTCCTGCAGGCGTTCGCGTACGCGCACATCGAAGTAGCGGATCGTGCCGCGCAGCGTGACGCGGTCGGCGATCACGTTCTCGGCGACGCCGCCGTGTACGGTGCCGATCGTGAGCACGCCCTCGTCGAAGGGCGAAATCCGACGGGCCGCGCCCTGCTGGCAGGCCAGGACGGCGTGGCTGGCGAGCACGATGGCGTCGACGCCCTCGTGCGGGCGTGCGGCGTGCGCGCTGACGCCCTCGACGGTGGCCGTGAAGGTGTCGGAACCGGCCATGATGGGGCCGGCCCGCAGATAGGCGGGACCGGCGGGCAGGTGCGCGCCGATGTGCAGGCCAAAGACGGCGTCGACGCCGCGCATCGCTCCATCCTCGATCAGGCGCACGGCGCCACTCTTGTCGTCAGCGTCGGTCGCCTCCTCGGCGGGCTGGAACAGGAAGCGGACCTTGCCGGCCGGCAGCGTGCCGGCTCGTTGCGCCGTCACGAGCAATCGTGCGGCTCCCAGCAGCATGCTGACATGCGCGTCGTGGCCGCAGGCATGCATCGCGCCGGCCACGGTCGAGCGGTAGTCGACCTCGTTGCTCTCGGCGATGGGCAGCGCATCCATGTCGGCGCGCAGCGCGACCGTCGGGCCCGAGTCATTGGCCAGATCGGCGACCACGCCGGTGCCGCCTACGCCACGCTGGATCTGCAGCCCGAGCGTCGCCAGTCGATCCGCGACAATGCCCGCGGTGCGCGTCTCGCGAAACGCGAGCTCGGGGTGCCGGTGCAGGTCGCGCCGTACCTCGATCAGCTCGGCCTCGAAGTCTGCCGCCTGTTGCAGAAGCGTCATTGTCGCATCCGTCGCCTGACTCGCTGCGGCCACGTTCCCCGCCCGCATATCCTGGCGCTCGCGGCACCGCGCGGCAACGGTCGCCGGAGCGGACACGGCAGCGGCACGGCCGTTGCCCGTGCTCTGCGGGCGCGGATATTATGCGAGTTCCGCATTACACGAGCGATCGAGGCGAGAGGACGGCCTTATCCATGGCGCCGGAGCGCGCGCACGCGCCGGGAGGCGAGGACACGCGGCTCACCGAGCAGCGCAACCCGCGCACCACCCGGATCGACCAGCTTTCCACGCTCGAGATCGTCGATCTCATCAACGCCGAAGACCGGATGGTCGCGCAGGCCGTCGGCGAAGAGCGCGAGGAGATCGCCCACTGCATTGATCTGGTGGTCGAGTGCTTCCGTCGCGGTGGGCGCCTGATCTACGTGGGCGCCGGCACATCGGGACGCCTGGGCGTGCTGGACGCCGCCGAGATGCCGCCGACCTACGGAACGGATCCGCAGCTGGTCCAGGGTGTGATCGCAGGCGGCCAGCCGGCATTGATCCGCGCCCAGGAGGGCGCCGAGGATGACCCCCGCACCGGTGCCGCCGCCGTGGATGAGCGTGCGGTGGGCGGGAATGATTTCGTTCTGGGCATCGCGAGCTCGGGCACGACGCCGTACGTGCACGGCGCGCTGCAGCGCGCGCGCGAGCGAGGGGCGCGCACCGGTTTCCTGCTATGCACCTATCCCGCGCCGGAGCTGCTCGAGACGCACGACGTCGTGATCGCGCCGCTCGTCGGCCCCGAAGTGATCACGGGCTCGACGCGCATGAAGGCCGGCACCGCGACGAAGATGGTGCTGAACACCATCACCACGGCTGCCATGGTCTGTCTGGGCAAGGTGTACGGCAACCTGATGGTGGATCTGCAGGTTACGTGTCAGAAGCTGCGCGACCGCGGTGAGCGGATCCTGATGGAGACGCTGAAACTCGACCGCGTCGCCGCCGCCGCGCTGCTGGAGCGTGCCGGCGGCCATGTGAAGACGGCAATCGTCATGGGCCGACTCGGCGTGGAGCGTGATGAGGCGAAGCGTCGCCTCGATGAGGCCGGCGGCCTGATCGCCCGCGTCGTCGGCGATCTCAGCATCTCGTGAGCCGGCCGGCGGCGTTGAGCCCGCTTCTGCGGCCGGCTGCCGCCGATCGAGCGCTCCGCGTGATCGGGCTCATGTCTGGCACGTCACTCGACGGCATCGATGCGGCGCTGGTCGAGTTCGACGGCGTCCGCGAGGGTACGCCCGCCTGGCGCATGGCGGCGTTCGCCACACTGCCCTACGCGCCCGAGCGCCGCGAGCAGATCCATGGCGCGATCTTGCACGGCAATGCTCGAGCGCTCTGTCGGCTGCATACGGAGCTGGGGGAGTGGTTCGCCGAGGCCGCGCTGCAGCTCTGTGCGAGCGCGAGGATCGCCGTCGGTGAGGTCGACCTGATCGGCTCGCACGGCCAGACAATCTGGCACGAGCCGCGCAGCGGCGGCGGCCGTGCTGCCACGCTGCAGCTCGGCTGCGCGGCGACGATTGCCGAGCGAACCGGGATCGACGTGGTCAGCGACTTCCGCGCGCGCGACACGGCAGCCGGTGGCGAGGGCGCGCCGCTCGTGCCGTGGGTCGATCGGCTGCTCTTCAGCGGTCAGGGGCGGCGCGTGCTGCAGAACATCGGCGGCATGGCGAACCTGTCGTGGCTGCCGCCGCGCACCGAGAGCGGGCCACTGCTCGCCTTCGACACCGGGCCGGGCAACGCCATGATCGACGCGGCGATCGAGCTCGCGACCGGCGGCGCCGACACCTACGACCGAGACGGTCGGTGGGCGGAGCGTGGCACGGTCGACGGCTCGCTGCTCGCGGAGCTGCTCGCCCATCCGTTCTTCGCGCAGCCCCCGCCGCGCTCGACCGGGCGCGAGACGTTCGGCAGGCCGTTGGTCGAAACGATCGCGGCGGCGCGCCGGCCCGGGAATGAGCAGGAATGGGCGGACCTGGTGGCCACGCTGACTGCGCTGACCTCGCGCACGATTGCCGACTCGCTGCGCCGCTGGGTCCTGCCGCGCGGCGTCGATGAGGTGATCCTGACCGGCGGTGGCGCGCGCAATCCCGTGCTGCGTCGCATGCTCGAGCAGGCGCTGCCAGAGGTGCCGATTCGCAGCGCGGAGTCGATCGGCATCGATCCCGAAGCGAAGGAGGCCATCGCGTTCGCGGCGCTGGCCTGGGCGTTTGCCAATGGAATGCCTGGCAGCGTGCCGGAAGCCACGGGCGCGGTCGGATCCCGTGTGCTCGGCAGCCTGACGCCCGGCCGCAGCGCGGCCCGTTGAGCGCGCGTGAGGCAACCGTGGCGAGCCACCCGCGGCTGGCCCGGATCCGACCCGCCCTGGCCGCCGCACTGCTCGGCGCTGCGCACGTTATTGTCGCACTGCTCGTCTTCGATCCGACGCCGCACACCGGCGGTGACAATGCTGCATACCTGAGTCTCGCGACCTCGATCCTCGAGCGCGGGCGTTACCTCGACTACTGGGATCCCCGGTTACCGGCCCACACTCAGTATCCGCCCGTCTTCCCACTGATCCTCGCCTTCTTTCGCTGGGTCGGTTTCGAGGCCTGGGTCTCCTTCAAGATGGTCATCGTCGGCTGCTCCGGCATCGCGGTCGCGTTCAGCTACCTCTGGGTGCGACGCTGGCACTCTGCATCGCTCGCGCTGCCCATCGGTCTGATCGTCGCGTTCAGCCCCGGTGTGCTCGGCCTGAGCCATTGGGTGCTGTCCGACGTGCCATTCTGGGCCTTGCTCATGGTCGCGCTGTGGGCGTTCGCTGCCGTCGATGGCACCGCGATCAAACGGGCCCGGCTGCTGCGGCTGTTGGAGGACGCCCACGGCACGGCGAGCGACGCCGTCGCCGAGCGCGTGCGGTTGGCCAACGCACGCGAGCTGGCGGCAATCACGCGTGCGAACCGCGACGCCCTGACCGCCCCGCTGTGGATCGGCATCGCGGCGCTGACCCTGGCGTACTTCACC
>JBOHRE010000030.1:0-33728 GCA_050732635.1 Longimicrobiales bacterium
CGGTCTTCCGGCTGATGCCATACCGTTTGCAGAGCTCTGCGAAGCTCAACAGGCTCCGGTGCACATCGTCGATGAAGCGCCTTCGTTCGTCCACGACACGGGTCTCCTGGAACGGCATCGGGCACCCCCTTTCGATGCCCGCTTGTAACCCATGTCCCTTGACTCAGGTGTAACCCACGTCTGTTAGTCGGACCCATCCGCGGCCTAACAACCGTGTGAAGCTGGCACGGCACGAAACGACTCGTTCAATCATTGTCCGCGTCGTGCCGTGCAGCTTACACTTAATGCGTTATGCGCCATCTGCGTACGCGAGAGCGAGTCGTTACCTCGGCGTCACAGATGCTCTGTAGCTTGCGACGGCTGATTCTGTTGTCCCTCATGAGACTGAGCCGTGTACTCGGAACTTGACCTTGCACAGATCCAGCGCACGCTCGTTAACCTCAAGCGGCGTATCGGGGAACGGTTTCCCGGTTCAGGTCTGCAGAGGGTCGCCGCTGAACTCTGCCGCATTGGCGACGAAACGGGGCCGATTATCGACCGAGCCGCACGTCCGCACTGGCCGTTGAGAGCACTCGTAGTCCTCACTACGCTCATTATTGTGGTGCTCGTCGGTGGCTTGATCTGGTTCGTCGCCTCACAGCCATTTGACCTCGATGGTATGAGCGACCTATTGCAAGCTGTAGAGTCGGCGGCTCAAGACCTGATATTTCTGTCCGTCGCGATTTACTTCCTGTTTACAGTAGAGGGCCGCCTGAAGCGCAGAGTATCCTTGCGCGAACTCCACCGCCTCCGGAGTGTCGTTCACATAGTAGACATGCACCAACTGACGAAGGACCCAGAGCATCTGCTCAGTCCCAATCTGCGGACGCCTTCTTCGCCTGAGCAGACCCTTAGCCGATTCGAACTATCGCGGTATCTGGACTACTGCACCGAACTTCTGTCGTTGAGTAGCAAGCTGGCCGCGCTGCACGTCCAACACATGAATGATCCAGTTGTACTCGACGCAGTCAATGATGTCGAGACGCTCGCGGCAAGCCTGTCGAACAAGATATGGCAGAAGATCGTCATACTGGATACGGTCGTGGACCGTGCGTCGCTTGTACCCGAAACTGGGCGAAATCAGGTTGGCGCATAACGAGTGCGGTGAAGCTGACGCGCAGAATTCAAGCGTGAAGGTGCTGGTGAGAACTCGTAAAGCAGTTCACGTGCGAAGGAGCTGGACAAGCGCGCAGCTTACCTCCAGGCGTTAGGCCGCTCGGCGGCGTGAGCGGTCGCGGCCTATTTCCACACAGCGCGTCGCAAATAAAAAAGAGCCCTGGCTCCTCCTTCCACTCTGTGGAGGTATGATATGAAAACGCGAACCATCACTCCACTCCTGCTGTTCCTGAGCTGTGTTACAATCTACGCTTGCGCGCAGCCCCCACGGCTGGACTCACCCGCCGAGGCAACGGTCCGCGCGCTCGACAACGAAGAGCGCATCGCGGCCCTGAACCAAGACTTCGCAGCGTTGGAACGCCTCTGGTCCGAGCACTTCATCGTCAATGCGCCATCGAATCAGATCTTACCGAACCGGGCCGCCGTTCTGGACTGGTTTCGTCAAGGAATGACGACGCGGTCCTCGTACGAGCGAGTGATCGAGCAGATCAGGGTCGACGGGGACATAGCCATAGTCATGGGTGAGGAGATACTGACCCCGACCGCTAATGCGCCGCATGCCGGACACGGTGCGCCGCCGCTTCACCAACATCTGGAAGAAGGAAGGCGAAGCATGGCGTTTATGGGCGCGGCACGCCAACTGGATCCCGGCGCCACCGGCTGTCACACCCAACTAGGATCCTGAACCGCCTCGCCCGTAACGTGCGCGACAGCCAACGATCTGCCTACGTTACGCAGCTGCTCCGCGACTGAACGATAAGGTGCGCTCGCATTAGGATTGCCGCACGTTAGGCTGCGAGGAAGCCGAGTTCGTGCGATCCACTTAGGGGAGCTGTTCGGTAGATACAAGGCGAACAGATAACCTGGCTCCATAAGTTCTCTTTCCACATCGTCAGCGAATGTACCGGTGCACCTGTCGCTCGAGAAAGGATCGCCCATTGGTAAGGCACATGACGCGTAGGTACATTCTACCTCTCGCGGTCGCACTGGGCCTCGCCCCGATCTCTGGCGCCGCGCAGTCGGACCCAACAGACGAATTCATCCTTGCCGAGATGGAGCGGCAAAACATCCCGGCCCTCTCGCTCGCCGTTCTTCGAAATGGGGAGATTGTCAAGGCGCGCGGTTACGGCCTGGCGAACATCGCGGAGCGGATCCCGGCGACGCCGAGAACTGTGTACAAGATCGCCTCGGTCAGCAAGCAGTTCATCGCCGCCGGCATCATGCGGCTCGCCCAGGACGGCCGCATCGGGCTGGCTGACTCCGTCCGCGAGTACCTCGACGACGTGCCGGAGAGCTGGAACGGCATCACGATCCGGCATCTTCTGACCCACACGTCGGGTCTGGCTCGCAACCCGCCCGGCTTCGATCCCTTCAAGGTCGAACCCGATGCCGAGATGATCGCGACAGCATACGATCTGCCGCTGTCTTTCGCGCCCGGGGAAGAGGCGGAGTACTCGAACCTTGGGTACTTCGTCCTGGCCGAGGTAATCACCAGGGTCGCCGGCAGGCCTTGGACCGAGTACCTGAACGAGACGATCTTCAAGCCGCTCGGCATGGATGCCACCCATCCAACGAACACAACCATTGCGGTCGCCGAGCGCGCGCTGGGATACGCGGACAACAACGAACTCCGCGAGGCCCCAGAGTGGCTGGCGTTGCGACCGAGCGGCGCGTTTTTATCTACGGTGTTGGATCTCGCGAAGTGGAATGCCGCCCTTTACACGGACCGGATTCTCACCGACGCAAGCCGTCGAGAGATGTGGACTCCCATGACTCTCGCGGACGGGAGTGCTGCACAGTACGGCCTCGGGTGGATGGTCACCGACTTCGCTGAGCGTGACCCTCCTCGCAGGTTCAAGCTCGTGTATCACACGGGAGGAATGCCTGGAGCCCGGTCTGCGTTTGCGCGATTGGTGGATGAAGGGCTGACGATCATTATACTCATGAACCTTGATGATGTCGATATAGGCGCAATCATGTTCGGCCTGGTGAGGCTGTACACTCCAGTGACGCATGATACCTGACATGAGCCGGCAATATGCCCGCGCTCGCCCCTCAAGGTTGCCCGTGTGTCCGCCTAACGGAAGCGGTGAAGCTGTCGCGCAGATCAGGTAATAGTCAGAGCTGGTAAACTCGTATCGCAGTTCGAATGTGAAGGCGCTGGCAAGGCGCGCAGCTTACCTTCCGGCGTTAGGCCGCAACCCGGCTTCCGTGAAACCTCATTGTTCAACCGTTGGGCGACGCGGGCGCGTAGAGGCGACTTGTCTGGACGGTCTCCGTAGCGAGGCGTACCTTGCCTCGCTGGACCGGAATTCCTAGCCAAATTGAGCTTCTCGTCGACCACGGAGTAGGCCCGCCAAGAACGCAGCGTCACGCTGCACACTGAACGGCGAAGCGCATGGCTGACATCACCGAGCACCTCTCCACTGCCCTCGCCGACCGTTACCGCATCGAGCGCCGACTCGGCGAAGGCGGCATGGCCACCGTCTATCTTGCCGAGGATCTGAAGCACGACCGCAAGGTGGCGCTGAAGGTGCTGCGGCCCGAACTTGCCGTCCTGCTCGGCGCCGATCGGTTCTTGCAGGAGATCAAGACCACGGCGCGACTCCAGCACCCGCACATCCTGCCGTTATACGACAGCGGCAGCACGACAGCGGCACACGGCAGCGGCACCGGGCTCTTGTATTACGTCATGCCGTACATACAAGGGGAAACGCTCAGGGAGAAGCTCGATCGCGAGCAGCAGCTCGGCATCGACGAGGCGGTGGACATTGCCACCGACGTAGCGGACGCGTTGCAGCACGCGCACGATCAAGGTGTCGTTCACCGGGACATCAAGCCCGAAAACGTTCTCTTGCGCAATGGTCGCGCGTTCGTCGCGGACTTCGGCATCGCGCTGGCGGTGAGCGCGGCGGCCGGCGGCCGGATGACGGAGACGGGCTTGTCGTTGGGCACGCCGCACTACATGTCGCCCGAGCAGGCGACGGCGGATGCGAACATCACCAACCGCACGGACATCTACGCGCTTGGCTCCGTCCTGTACGAATTGCTGACGGGTGAACCGCCGCACACCGGCCCATCGGCGCAGGCGATCCTTCTGAAGATCGTGTCGGACGTGGCCCGGCCGGTCAGAGAGTTGCGCAAGGCGGTGCCGACGCACGTTGCCGCAGCGGTCGCGGTGGCATTGGAGAAACTCCCGGCGGACCGTTTTGACAGCGCGAAGACGTTTGCCGGAGCGCTTCACAATCCGGCCTTCACTTCGCCCGTCGCGACTGCTAAGACCGTCGGTGCCGCAGGGCCGGCGTCCCGTCGGGTCGCGCTGCCCGCTTTGATGGCCGTCACCCTGCTGGCTGTCGCGCTGGCCGCCTGGGGCTGGATGCGTCCGAGTCGAACGGCGACGTCCGTCGCTCGGTATCCGACGACGCTTGGCGCGCTCGGTGCTCTCGATGGACTTACGTTCGCGATCGAGGCGGCGCTCTCACCCGACGGCGCGTCATTGGTATTCCGCAGTCCGCTGACGGGACCCGGCCAACTCTACATCAAGCGCCGGGACGAACTGGTCGCACGGCCGCTGGCCGGCACGGAAGGTGGCTCGGGACCATTCTTCTCCCCCGACGGTGCGTGGATCGGATTCGTCGCAAACGGCCAACTGCGGCGGATCCCGAGCGCGGGCGGGGCGTCCCTCAAGCTCGCGGACTCCGTTGACCCGACCTACAACCGCGCAGCGTGGCTGGAAGACGGTTCGATTGTCCACTACGACGCCACGAACCGCACGCTCCGCCGCCTCGGTTCGGGAGACGCCACATCGAAGGTGATCGTCACGTCTGCGATGCTCGGCGGGCGCTTCCAGTGGTTGCCCACGCCGCTTCCTGCCTCGCGCGGCGTCCTGTTCACGGCCCATCTCACCCAATGCGTGGGACCTGTCAGCTGTCGTCCGAGCCGAGTGTACGTGTACGACGCGCGCCGAGATACCGTTCGCGCGCTCTTCGACGACGCCATCGGTGCCTGGTACGTTCCCACCGGACACGTGCTGTACCTGACCAGCGCTGGCACTCTCATGGCCGCGCCCTGGGACAACGCGGCGCTTGCCCCTACCGGTCGGCCGGTGGCTGTTCTTGACGGAATTCAGGCTCCGGGCTTCCTGGTTTCGGACGAGGGGACCGCGTATTACCTGGTGGGGCGCCAGCAATTCGCGCCTGGTCCAGTGCCCAATGCCGCCGTCGTGTGGGTGGATCGAACCGGGCACGTCGAGCCGGTTGACTCCTCGTGGCAGGTGAATACGGGGGGCGTGTACAGCGGGCTTGTGGAGACTGACTGGGGACTCGCCCTGTCGCCGGACGGACGGCGCATCGCACTCACGCTGCTTACCGATCTTGGCACGGATATCTGGATCAAGCAGCTACCCAGGGGGCCGGTGTCACGGCTCACGCTGCACGCCGGTGCGGATCGATCGCCCGCGTGGACGCCTGACGGGCGAGCCATCACGTTTCTCTCGGACCGGCCCATCTGGACCGGTACGACTCGGAAGGTGAACCCGTTCAACGTCTGGGAGCAGGCCGCTGACGGTACCGGCGAACCCAGGCTGCTCTGGGGAAAAGATGCTCCGACCGACGCGTTCCGGAGTCCTGACGGCCGGTGGATCGTGCTCGGCGCCACCAGGTCGACAGGGGCTTCGGCACAGGGGGAGATTCTCGCGGCGCAGCCGGGAGTGGACAGCCTGGCGCGCGGCGTAGTGGCGACGGGATACGATGAGAGGGGCGCGGCGCTGTCGCCGGATTCCCGCTGGCTCGCGTACGTGTCGAACGAGCAGGGCACGAACGAGGTGTTCGTCCGCCCGTTTCCAGACGTGAACGGTGGCAAGTGGCAAGTCTCGAGCGGCGGTGGCAGTGCTCCGCTCTGGGCGCACAACGGGCGCGAGCTGTTCTACGCCGCCAACGGGAAGATGCATGTCGTGAGGATCAATCCGGGTCCGCCCTTCTCGGCGGAACCACCCGGCGTCTTGTTCACGATCCCAGACCGCATCCGCGCGGGAGCGGTGGACAGGGGGACGTTTGCGATCACGCCTGACGATCAGCGGTTTCTCATGGTGCGAGACAATAGTTGGGGAGACATGGCCGGGACGCCGACGCTCGTGGTGGTGCAGAGCTTCTTCGACGAGCTGCGGGCGAAGCTGAAGAGGTGATGCGCTGTGCTGTCGACGACTGCGCCTGGCGCTCACGGGGCGGGATCCGATCGGCCGCCTCGCTGCTGGGACCGCACGGCTCTGGCCGCGAATACGCCGAGCATCGCGACCAGCCGGCCTAGCGAACGCTGAAGCTGACGAACGATCTTCGGAATTGCGCGTAGTTCCGCTACGCGCATCTTGTTGGCTCGTTCGCAGCTTAGCTTGGGCGTTAGCCAGCCTGAGTATGCAACGGGCTACCTATCAGATAGGAAACGGGCATCCACGATGACAGACGCCCACCCCGCAATCAGCGCCGCACGTGAAGCCGAGCGCGAACTATGGCAGGCATATGGCTTGGACATGGTCGAGCGGTTCATCGAACTCGACGACCCACGGCTACGTGTTCGCATGCTCGAGTGCGGCAACCCGTCCGGCGTCCCCGTGATATTTGTGCAGGGTGGGCTCGGTGAGGCGTGGGGATGGGCCGCCTTGCTCGCTAGGCTCACCGACTTTCGATGCATTACACTGGATCGTCCCGGCGGCGGGCTCAGCGACGGCATCGATTTCCTTGAAGCCAATGTTCGTAAGGTAGCGGTTGACGTACTCCAAGGAGTCCTCGATGCGGCAGCAGTGCATCAGGTGGCCTTCGTGGCGAACTCGATGGGTGGGTGGTGGACGTTCCAGTTAGCAATGGAGGCGCCGGCACGCGTGTCACGCATGGTAATGATTGGCTGTCCTGCAGTGATCTTGAACACATCAGCCCCATTGCCCATGCGGCTAATGAGCCTGCCAGTGCTGGGCCGCGGGCTAGTCAAATTTATGTCACCCGCGAATGCCACCAAGGCCCGCGATCTCCCGCGTCTTCTCGGGCATCCGGCTCGGGTCGGCGAGCGTTGGTCCGAAGCGGAGGCTGAGACCGTTTACCGTTTCGGAAATTTGCCCAACGTCCAGTCCTCCTGGCGCACACTCCTTCGTCGATTCCTCAGGCTCTGGGGATCCAGTCGCGGGATGCAGATCACGCCGGACGAGCTACGCAGCGTCAAGCAGCCGACCCTCTTCATTTGGGGGAAAAACGATCCGTTCGGGTCGTCCGATGCTGGGCGTGCGGCCACGGACTTGATGGCCGAGGCACGCCTAGAAGTAGTGGGCATCGGTCACCTACCGTGGTGGGATGAGCCAGACGAGTGCGCGCGCCTTGTCCGCGAATTCGTAAGTCCAAGGAAGGAGACGGCTGGCTAACGAACGGATGAAGCTGGCAGGCTGGTCCAGCTGGCGCGAAGTCGCTGGGCAGAGCGTTGCTTGCCCAAGCATGTCGCCGCTGGACGAGCCTGCAGCTTATCCGAAGTAGCGTTAGGACGCCTCAGAACCACTCGCCTCTGCAATGACGGAATATACTCGCGACGGTGACGAAGTCTCGGTGAGCATCCCCCTGGATGAGCAGGGCATGCTCGGTAGAGAATGCCCTAACGAAGAATGTCTGGGGTACTTCAAGATCGAACCCGGGACGGGATTGCAGGTTGAGGATCTTTTGTGCCACTGTCCATATTGCGGCCACGCGGCATACTCAGATCACTTCTTTACAAAGGAGCAGATCGAATACGCACAGTCCATTGCCCTGCGTGAGTTCACCAAGGACCTAAACGCCGTGTTCAAGTCGCTCGAGCGCAGGCCGCGCCGTGGCGATTGGTTCAGCATCGGGATTGAAGTTGACAGCCGGCCTTACCCGATCGCGCACTATGCCGAAAAGACTCTGGAGACCGTTCTGGTCTGCGATTCGTGCACGCTTCGATACGCGATCTACGGAGTCTTCGGCTATTGCCCTGATTGCGGAGTTCACAATTCGCTCCAGATCCTTCGCACCAACCTGTTGGTCTCCACGAAGATGGTCGAACTGACGTCTCAGCTTGACGCGACTCTACAACGGGCAATGCTCGAGAATGCCCTCCAAGCTGTGGTCGCCGCGTTCGATGCCTTTGGACGCCAATTGTGCCAGAGGTATGCTTCAAGAGCTCGGAATCCAACTGCCGCCGCCGCTATCTCGTTCCAGTCGTTATCGCGCGCCGCGGAAAGCGTTGAGGAGCAGTTTGGCTTTGATTTGGCTCATTCGCTTCGCCAAGATGATTGGCAGCACATGCTCAAACTCGTCCAGAAACGGCACTTGCTCGCTCACCGCGCCGGCGTCGTGGACGCGCAGTACTTGGCGATTACCCGCGACCCTGAAGCGGAGCTCGGTCGCAAGATCTCCCTCGGAGCATCAGAGATTATTCGGCTTGTGACCTGCTGCGAAGTGGCCGCAACGGCGTTTCATTCCGAGATTACACGGCCGGCGTCCTAACGAGTGCGGTGAAGCTGACACGCAGATAGTTCACGCGTGAAGCCGCTGGTGAGAACTCGTATAGCAGTTCGGATGTGAGGGAGCTGGACGAGCGTGCAGCTTACCTCCAGGCGTTAGCAGCTGTCTGAAAAGTCAAGAGGGAATTGGGGCGGGCGCGACGTGAGTCGCCGCCCACGGCGTACCAGTACGAACCATCGTGTTGAGGATCGTGAGCAGCTTCCGCATGCACGCGACCAACGCCAACTTCTTCGGCTTGCCCGCCTTTACCAACCGCGCGTAGAACGCTTGGATGACGGGATTCCGCCGCGTGGCGACGAGCGCGGCCATGTACAACACCGCTCGCACCTGGGCGCGACCACCCTGCACAAAGCGACGGCCCCGGAACGTGCCGGAATCGCGACTGAGCGGAGCAACCCCCACGAGCTTTGCGATTTCGCGGCGCGACAGGTGACCCAACTCCGGCAGATCGGCGATCAGCGTGCAGCGAGGACGGGACCGACGGCCGGCACACTCCGCAGCAGTTCATCGCGCGCGTGCCAGACCGGCGACGCTTCAATCCGCGTCCCGATCGCGGTCGTCGTCGTTCGCAGCTCGCGCTCGAGAAAGGCGATGTGCGTCTTCAGGCTCTTGCGCACCGCCTGGTTGCCACGACCAAACACCTGCCCCAGCCGATTGCGCTCCGCCTGCAGCATCTCGAGCACTTGGCGCCGGCGACCCAGGAGGGCATCGAGTTCCTGCGTTGCCTCATCGGGCAGCGCCCGGATGGGCGGCTGCACGCGCTCGGCAAACAGCGCGAGCACGGCGGCGTCGATCTGATCCGTCTTCGCGAGCTGACCGGTCGCGCGCGCAAAGTCCCGCACCTGGCGAGGATTCACCACCACCACCGGCAAGTGGGCAGCCGCCAACGCCGCGACGCAGAGCAGTTCGTAGCCGCCGGTGGCCTCCAGCACGATCAACGTGGGAGACACCTCACGAACGCGTTGGACGAGCTCTCGCACTCCGGCGTCGTCGTTCCTGGCCGTCCACCGGTCCCCGGTCGGCCGCACTTCCACCACCATCTCCGCCTTGGCCACGTCGATTCCGACAAACACAGCGTCCTCCCGCGTTGGCGTTGATTCCCTCGTCGTACTGACCCATCCTTGTGAGAATTCGGGCTCGGTCGGAGACCGGCCCCCGCAACTGTTCGGGTTCGTTCGACGATGGATCAGGACGCCGCTCAGGCTAACGCACGGTGTTTTCCACCAAGACCGCATCGAGCTGGCGCCCTGACCAGAATGTCGTGAAACTCAACGTTCAGGTAGATACAAGAGCGCAACAGTGGAAAGGAGCTGTAATCTTTGAGCGGCTGGAAACTCTTCGATTTAGCGACACCGTGGCCGTGTACAGCGTACCGAGGTAGCACGTGGTTGACGAGCTCGAGCGCCTGAAGCTGGCTCTGGCGAAAGCTACCGCGTCCGGCCCGGCAGCGACAAAACAGCCTCGCCGGTGTCGCCTACGAGATGCTGGCGGGGGTCAAGCCGCCGTTCAGCGGGGCGACGACGCCGGCGATCCTGGCGCGCAAGCTGGAGAGGGCTCCAGGCGTGCGCGCACTGCGCGAGACGGGATGTCGTTGAGTTGGGGAGGTGGAAGGTCGTCATCATCTATCGCAGCCGACTGTCGAGCAGGGGCCAGGTGACGTTACGGCGAAGCGCCGCCGCCCTTGACCTCGCCCCCGGGGCATCCTGGAGCACAGTCCTCGTTCACAGCATCCGTCGGGCGGGCGGACGGCGTCGCCCGGTTGACCTGCGCTACCACCGGCGATCGCCGCATCGGTGGGGCCGCAGCCGCTACCCTCGTGCGGCAGTGGTGGTACGCAGGATCCTGCGACGTGCTACTCACCGGCTCCGGGGAAGTGCATGACTCTGGGACCCGGAACGCGCCTCGGCGTCTACGAAATCATCGGCCCGCTCGGGGCCGGCGGCATGGGCGAGGTCTACCGAGCGGTCCATGGCAAGCTGCAGCGTGAGGTGGCAATCAAGGTGCTGCCGCCCACACTGGCCGAGGACGCGAGCGGCAGCGCGCGCTTCGCGCGGGAAGCGCGGACAGCTTCCGCGCTGAACCATCCCAACATCATCACGATCCACGACATCGCGGAGGACGGCGGCGTCACCTTCATCGCGATGGAGCTGGTCGCCGGCCGGACGGTGCGCGAGCTGCTGGCGGACGGTCCGCTGCCGGTCGATCGCGCACTGCGCATCGCCGTGCAAATCGCGGATGGGCTGGCGAAGGCGCACGCTGCGGGGATCGTCCACCGGGATCTGAAGCCCGCCAACGTTATGCTGACGGACGATGGGCTCGTGAAGATCCTCGACTTCGGTCTGGCCAAGCCGTTGCCGAGCTCGCAAGTGCGCGACGTCACCGGCGCGGCCTCGACGGTGGAGGGCGAAGCGCCGATCGCGGGAACGCCGCACTACATGTCGCCCGAGCAGTGGTCGGGCGAGAGCGTGGACCATTGCAGCGATCAGTTCTCGTTCGGCGTGCTGCTGTACGAGATGCTGGCCGGCGCGCCGCCGTTCGACGGCCCCTCGATGGGCGCCATCATGGCCGCGGTGCTGACTCGCGATCCGCCGCCGCTTCGCCGGCTGCGCGCGGAGGCGCCGGCCGAGCTGGAGCGCATCGTCGCGCGCTGCCTGCAGAAGGACGCATCGCTCCGCTTCACCACGTCCGATGAGCTGGCCGCCGCGCTGCACGCCTGTGAGGAGCGCCGCACGCGGCAGGCCCGTGGGCTTTCCGCCCGACTCAGGCGTCCGGCCCTGGCCGTGCCGCTGGCGGGCGTTGCGATCGCGATGCTGATCGGGGCCGGCGTATGGGTGAACGGCGCCGAGCGGCGGTGGGCCGAGAGCGAGGCGATTGCCGAGATCGAACAGAAGATCGAGGAGACCGACCTGTTCGGCGCATGGCGGACGGCGCTGCTCGCGCAGAAGCACCTGCCCGGCGACGCGGAGCTCGAAAAGGCTTTGGCGCGCTTCACGATTCCCGTGCTGCTGAACACGCAACCGCCGGGCGCCGGGATCCTGGTCAAGAATTACGCAACACCTGATGCCGAGTGGATCTCCCTCGGCACGACGCCGCTGGAAACGCGGCTACCGTATGCGATGGCGCGCATTCGGGTCACGCTCGAAGGACACGAGCCCCTCGAGGTGGCGCCCTTCAGCAGCGTCGCATTCGGCGCACTCGCGCAGGGTTTCGTGCTCGACACGATCGGTGGGCGTCCGGCCGGCATGGTGCGGGTGCCCCCGGGGCCGGTCACGGCCATCAAGGGCGTGCTGAAGGACGAAGAGGGTCCGCTGACGATCGTCGGCAGCTACTTCATGGATCGCTTCGAGGTCACGAACGCTCAGTACCAGGCGTTCGTGGACGCCGGCGGCTACAGCGAGCCGCGGTGGTGGTCGGAGCTCGAGGGCGCCGCGGCCGCGTCCTCGTTCGTCGACCGCACCGGCCGGCCGAGCCCCGTGGACTGGGAGCTGGGACGCCATCCGGAGGACGCAGCGGATCATCCGGTGAGCGGCATCAGCTGGTACGAAGCCGCCGCGTACTGCGCGTGGGCCGGCAAATCGCTGCCGACGATCTATCACTGGTTCCACGCGCTCGGCCAGGAGCAGGCGTCCGACATCATCGGGCACAGTAATGTGGGCGGCACGGCGAAGGCGCCGGTCGGATCGTTCGCGGGTCTGTCGGGCTACGGCACGTATGACATGACGGGGAACGTGCGCGAGTGGGCGTGGAACGCGGCCGGGGAGCGCCGCTACAACGTGAGCAGCGCGTGGCACGAGCCGGGGTACGTCTCCCGATTCGCGGACACGCGCGACCCGCTGAGCCGCGATCCCGAGAACGGCGTACGCTGCGTGCGCTACATCGACCCGGTCAGCGACGCGCAGCTCGCACCCGTGACGCGGCAGCTCCACTACGTCCGCCCGGAGCCGATCGACGACCGCGGTTTCGAGCTGGTTCGTGCGATGTACGACTACGACCACGGCGGCCTGGATGCGCGCGTCGAATATGTCGACGACAGCGCCGCCGAGTACCGCCGCGAGACGGTGTCGTTCAACACCGCCTACGGCGACGGGCGGATGGAGGCACACCTCCACATACCACGCGACGTGGAGCCGCCGTACCAGTCGGTGATCTGGTTTCCCGGCGGCGATGTGTACGCGCTGCGCTCGAGCGAGATGCTGTCCTCGAGCTATCTCGTCGATTTCATCCCGCGCACCGGCCGCGTGCTGGTGCAGCCAGTCTTCCACGGCATGTACGAGCGCTTCTCGCTGCCGCCGTGGGGGTCCGTGACGGCGATGCGGGACGAGATCATCCGCTGGTCGCAGGACCTGAGCCGCACGATCGACTACCTCGAAACGCGCCCGGACTTCGACCCGGAGCGGATCGCGTTCTACGGGTTCAGCAACGGCGCGCTCTTCGCGCCGATCTTCGGCGCGGTGGAGAGCCGCCTGGGCGCGAGCATCCTGCTGGGGGGCGGGCTGGTCCCGGAGGTCTTCCGGCCGGAATCGCACCCGGTGACCTTTGCGCCGCGCGACAGCACGCCCACGCTGATGATCAACGGCCGCGACGACTTCATAGTGCCGTACGACGTCGCGCAACGGCCGCTGTTCGAGCTGCTGGGTGCGCCGGCGGACCGGAAGCGTCACGTGGTCGGTGCCGGCGGTCACCTGCCGGATCGGACCGAGGTGATCCGGGCGGTTCTCGACTGGCTGGACGAGCAGTTCGGGCCGGTTTCGAGGCGCGGCGGCGGGTGATCGACGCCGTGATAGCGCTGGCGGACCCGGAGCGGCGGGACAAGACGGCTGATGGCGGCGCGGAGTTGCCCGTTTTCCAGCACACGACCCTCGTGGCGGCGTACCCACGCGCGACCGTACTCGACGGGGGACCAGGTACATACCGTAGCCGCATGAGCACGCAGCCATGTCCAGGTGCGATTGACGTACAGCGTCTGGTTTGCCGTGGCGGCCGGCTGGCCTCGCACCACGCCGAGGTGCGGCGCGCGAGCGAGCGGCTGTGCGAGCCGCTCGCCACCGAGGACTACGGCTCGCTTCAACCCCGGCAGCACGTCCCGGAGCGGGGATCGTTGCACTTAGTATATGAATCCAAGCGGTCTAACGAGGCGTTGCACCTGACGGTCCGCTACGCGGCCCGCAGGTGAACGCCAGGGCGTTAGCCCGACCTGTGACGCCTAGAGAGAGTCGCCTGGACGCTTAACGAGCGGGAAACGTTATGAAAAGCGCACCCATCGTGATTGCCGCGACCCTAGCGGTCTCCATAACACAAGCAGGCCCCGCGGGGGAAGCAGGGGCTAACGTGCCCGCCAACATCCTCTACTTCGTTTCCGCCGCCGGAAACGATACAACCGCTGTGCCCAACGATCCCACTCGACCATACCGAAGTCCACGCGGGGCGTACGCCGACATCCCATCCGACATCACCGGCGGCACAGGGGACCACGTCATCCGGCTGATGGACGGCAGTACGTATGGGCAGCTCCACATCACCGCAAAGCTCACCGATGCCGGTCACCGACTCGTGGTGGAAGCCGCCGACGGTGTGACGCCGACGTTGGACGCACACTCGACGGCCGATGGCAGCGTTGGAGAGCGTGCCGACAACCCTGCCTTGCGTATCGACGCGAACTATGTGGTCGTGCAAGGCTTGCGCTTCAATAACACCAGCCTGGACACCCTGATTAGTCGTTACTTTGGCGGCGCGGAAGTCATGGTCCGCCTCGAAGGATCGCACGTCACTTTTACTGACAACTACTTCGATGGAAACGAACGAGCACCGACGATCAAGGACATATTCCTCTACATCTGCGGTGCGGCCTCCGAGAATGTCATCTCTGATAACCGGTTCGACTTTTCCGGCGGCAAGTCGCTGATCCACATTAGCGCATCATGTGGTAGGGGCAGGCCGGGCAGGCAGATCATCCGAAACAACGTTCTGTCGCGTTTCGGGAACAAACCTCAATTCGTCTGCGCCGCGATCAACTTCGGCGGCGCCAGCGGAACGCTCGCCGGGCACAATTCCGTCGTCGAAACCAACACGATTTACGACAACGGCGATGGGTGCTACGGTCTCCTCAATACGAATGGGTCCATCCTGACCGTCCGCAATAACATCTTCAGCAAGATCACCGGCCACCGGTATGCGATTGGATGCAGCGGAGTTGGCGGTGCGTCGTCTGGAATCGCTCACAACTCCTTGATGTACGGAAACACCAATGACGTTGAGGCCAGGTGCGGCGCGGGTGGGGGCTGGAAGCTGGACACCTACTACTCCGAGGATCCGCACTTCGTGGATACTGCCGCGGCCCCACCAGACCTCCACGTCCAGTCCACCACCGGGTCTCGAAGAAGCGGTACTCTCCAATGGACTACCGACGAACACTGCAGCGTCGCGATCGACAGGGCCTCCGCGGCTGAGGCGTTCGACCGCGAACCCGTACCGAACGGCGGCCGACGGAACCTCGGTGCGTACGGCAATACGCCCGAAGCATCAAAGTCGTGCGCCCGATAGCGGGCCTTGATGGTAACCGGTAAAGGACCGGGGTGACAGAAGAGTCAAGGGACCTGGGTTACAGTTGTTGGTCGACCCGCTCAGCCGTGCACCTCCCCGTGCCGGGGCTCCGGCGTGACCGCCAGCTCGTCCCGTTCACCGGTGCGGATGCGGTATACGCTGTGGACCGGCAGCACGAAAATCTTGCCATCGCCGACGGTACCCGTGCGCGCTGCCTCGAGCAGTGCCGTCACCGTGCGCTCGACGAAGCCGTCGGAGACACCGATCTCGAGTCGCACCTTGTCGCGCAGCTCCATTTTCACGGTCGTGCCGCGGTAGGTCTCGACGGGCTGGAACTCGCCGCCATGGCCGTCGCCGCGCGTCACGGTGATGCCGCGCACATCGGCTTCGAACAGTGCCTCGAGCACGTCATTCAGTTTCTCCGGGCGAATGATGGCAACGATGAGCTTCATGGCTGTTCTCACTCTCTGGTCGGGCCGCGCCGCTCGAGAACCAATACGGCGCCCTCACCACGGCTGTAGGCCTCTTCGCCGTGCTGGATCACGTCCATACCGACGCCTTCCTCGTTCTCGCTTCTGCGCAAAGCCACGCCTAGGTCGATCAGCTTGAGCAAGCCGAACGTGATCGCCGCGCTGTAAGCGAACACGGCGCCGATGGCAGCTGCCTGGACCCCGAGCAGACGGACGTTGCCAGCGATCAGCCCGTCGGTCGGCGCGTTCCACGCCTGCTGTGCAAAGACGCCTGTCAGCAGCGCGCCGACAATACCGCCGAGGCCGTGGGCCGCGAAGACATCGAGCGAGTCGTCGAGCGCCGTGCGCGGACGCCACAGAATCATGAAGTAGCTGGGCAGCGCGGCCAACGCGCCGAGTAGGATCGCACTCGTTGGCGCGATGAACCCTGCGGCCGGGGTGATCGCGACCAGTCCCACCACGGCGCCGGTCGCCGCGCCGACGGCCGTTGGCCGACCAGTACGGAACAGCTCGAGCAGCATCCACATCAGCAGCGTCGCGGCCGGGCCCAGCAGCGTGTTCGTGAAGGCGAGCGCGGCGACCGGCCCAGCGGACAGTGCGCTCCCTCCGTTGAAGCCGAACCAGCCGAACCAGAGCAGGGCGGCCCCGAGGAGAACGTACGGCACGTTGTGCGGCAGGAAGGCCTGGCGGCCATAGTCTTTACGACTACCGACCACGCGTGCGCAGACGAGCGCCGCGGCGCCCGCGTTGATGTGTACCACCGTTCCGCCAGCGAAATCGAGTGCGCCGAGCTGGCCGAGCCAGCCACCACCCCACACCCAGTGTGCGACGGGGGCGTAAACCAGCAGGCTCCACAACACGATGAACAGCACGTACGCGCCGAAGCGCATCCGCTCGACCACCGCACCCGACACGAGGGCGGCGGTGATGATCGCGAAGCTGCCCTGATACGCGAAGAAGAGGAGCTGAGGGAACGCACCCCAGGGGCCGGCGTCGAGACCGACGCCACGCAGCAGCGCATGGCCGAGTCCGCCCAGCCACGCCGTACCCGGCGTAAACGCGAGGCTGTAGCCGAGGAACGCCCAGGCGAGTCCCACCACGCCCACCGAGGCGAGGCTCATCATGATGGTGTTGAGCACGTTCTTGCGACGTACCAGTCCGCCGTAGAAGAAGCCGAGCGCCGGCGTCATCAGCAGCACCAGCGCCGTGGAAACCAGCATCCAGGCGGTGTCGTCGCCGCGCAGTGGCGGCGGAGCCGATTGCACGAGCATAGCCGTCAGTTGGTGAGAGCTGGCACCACGGCACGAAACCGGCGCCACACCGGGTCGGGCTGCGTGAGAATCCAGGCCGCGCGCGTACTTCCCGTCCACTCGACGTGCTTGTCGACCAGCCGCCGGACCTGCTCCAGCTCGGTGGGCTCCGGCGCGCGACAGACCACGGAATCCGGATTCAGTCTCTGCGGCAGGCTGCCGTCATCGTCCCAGACGAAGGCCATCCCGCCGGTCATGCCGGCGCCGAAATTGAAGCCCGTGCCTCCGAGGACAATGACGCAGCCGCCCGTCATGTACTCGCAGCCGTGGTCGCCCACACCCTCGATCACGGCGCTCGCGCCGGAGTTGCGCACGGCGAAGCGCTCACCCGCGCTGCCCGCGGCAAAGAAGCTCCCGCTGGTCGCACCATACAGGGCGACGTTGCCGAGAATCACGCTTCGGTGCGGTGCCTCGCGGGCGCGACCGACCGGTCGCAGGATCAGCTCCGCACCGGAAAGACCTTTGCCGACGTAGTCGTTGGCCTGTCCCTCGAGCACGAGGCGGAGACCCGGCGCGCCGAAGGCGCCGAACGATTGGCCTGCGCATCCCCGCAAGCGCAGCTCGATGGTCGACTTGGGCAGCCCTCGTGTGCCCCAGCGCAACGCAATGTGGCCGGACACCCGCGCGCCCACCGAGCGATCGCTGTTGCGGATGCTCCACTCCCCATGGAACGGGTTGCCTCCATCGATCGCCGCTGCTGCCGCACGCCAGATCAGCTCATCCAGCGGTGCCGGTTCCGGGCGGTCGTTGCGTGCCACGCGACAGCGCGGCGCGTCGCCCGTGGCCGGCGTGAGCATGGGCGCGAGGTCGAGCCCGGCGTGCGAGCGGACCTGCCGCAGCAGCTCGGTCCTTCCGATCGCCTCGTCGAGGCCGCGGAAGCCCAGCCGTGCGAGCAGCACGCGGACATCCTCCGCGAGCAAGCCGAAGAAGCGGACCACCTGCTCGGGCGTCCCGCGGAAGTTGGCACGGAGCTCCGGACGCTGCGTCGCAATGCCTGTCGGGCAGTTGTTCAGGTGACACTGGCGTGCCATGTCGCAGCCCATGGCAACCAATGCCGCGGTCCCGAATCCGTACTCCTCCGCACCCAGCAGCGCGGCCAAGACCACATCGAATGCAGTCATCAAGCCGCCGTCCACGCGCAGGCGGACGCGGCTGCGCAGGCCGTTCCGCATCAGCACCTGCTGCGTCTCGGCGAGTCCCAGCTCCCACGGCGAGCCGGCGTGTTTGATGCTGCTCAGCGGCGACGCGCCGGTGCCGCCCGAATGACCCGAGATCACCACATAATCGGCGTACGCCTTCGCCACGCCGGCGGCGATCGTGCCGACGCCCGCCTGCGCGACCAGCTTCACGCCGACGCGCGCCGCTGGGTTGCACCGCTTCAGGTCGTAGATGAGCTGGGCCAGATCCTCGATGCTGTAGATGTCGTGGTGCGGCGGCGGACTGATCAGTGAGATGCCAGGCTGGGCGTGTCGCAGCCGAGCAATCAATTCCGTCACCTTGTGCCCGGGCAATTGTCCGCCCTCGCCCGGCTTCGAGCCCTGCGCGATCTTGATCTCCAGCTCCTCCGCCCGCGCCACGTACTCTGCGGTCACGCCGAAGCGGCCCGATGCGATCTGCTTTATTTTGCTGTCCAGCCGCTCGCCGCCCACACCGGGAACGTACTGTTCCGGGTCCTCACCACCCTCGCCCGTGTTCGATCGGGCGCCCAGGCGATTCATTGCGATGGTCAGCGTGCGATGCGCCTCCGGGCTGAGCGCGCCCAGCGACATGGCTGACGTGACGAAGCGTTGCGCGATCGAGCCGGCCGGCTCGACCTCTCCCACGTCGCGGGCCGGGCCGACCGGCAGAAGGTCGATCAAGTCGCGCAGGTTCGCAGGCGCGGTCGGTCGGCCGAGCCGGCGGAACTCGTGCCATGCGTCATCGTCGCCGGGCCCACTACCGCGACGTGTCGAGCCGACCGCGCGTTGCAGCGCGCGCACCGCGATGGGCTGCCAGGCGTGAAACTCGGCCGACTCGCCTCTGCGGTAACGAAGCTGGCCGAGATCGGGCAGCTCCGCGGCCTCGAGCATGGCCGCAGCCGCCGCGTGCCGCTCGAGTAACATCGCCTCGAGCTGCGCCCAATCCAGCCCGCCGATGCGGCTGGGCGTTCCGGCGAAGCACCGCTCGACGACTGCGTCCGCGAGACCGAGCGCCTCGAAGAGCTGCCCGCCGCGATAGCTCGCGACGGTCGAGATGCCCATCTTCGACATCACCTTGCGCAGACCCAGCTCCAGCGCCTGCACCAGGCGGGGCTCGCCGTGCTCCGGGTCCAGCCGCCGCGCCGCGCGCAGCGCGAGCCATGGACAGATCGCCGCGGCGCCATAGCCACTCAGCACCGCAACGTGGTGTACGTCCCAGCAGTCGCCCGCCTCGACGGCGAGCCCCGCCCGTGTGCGCAGCGCGGTCGAGACCAGGTGGTGGTGAACCGCGCCGACGGCCAGCGCCATCGGCACGGGAACGAGCTCGGTCGAGGCCGAACGATCGGAGAGGAGCAGCAGCCGCGTGCCGGCCTGGACGGCGGCTTCCGCCCGCTGGCAGATCTCATCGATCGCGGCCGGCAGTCCGCCGGCCGCGGGCCGAAACACGCAGTCGACAGACGCGACCGCCAGGTCGGCGTCAGCTCGCAGCGCAGCCAACTCCTGCGACCGTATGATCGGCGACGCCAGCTCCACGCTGGTGGCCTGCGGACCCTCCCGCAGCAGGTGCGGCCGCGGGCCGAGCCAGGTCCGGAGCGACATCACCGCCGCTTCCCGCAGCGGGTCGATCGGCGGATTCGTCACCTGCGCGAAGGCCTGGCGCAGGAAGACATAGAGCGAGCGCGGACTCCGAGCGAGCGGCGGGATCGGCGTGTCGTCGCCCATCGACCACGTCGGCTCCTTGCCTTCCGTCGCCATCGGCGTGACCACGAACTTCACATCCTCGGCCGTGAAGCCGAAGAGGCGATGCAGGAACGCCGGCTCTGCGGACTCGGCCGCCATTACCACTGGCTGTGGCTCCGAATCGTCCGCCATGGACTGCGCGTGGTCGGCTGTGCGCGCGAGCCGCCGCGTCCCGGCCCAGCAATGGAACGGCGCGCGCGTGGCAAGCCGCTGCTTCACCTCGGCATCGTACAGCACTCGCTGCTCGATCAGGTCGAGCAGCAGCGCCCCGCCCGGGGCCAGCCGCCCGTTCTCGACCACATCATCATCGTCGATCTCGAGCAGCCCGACCTCGGAGCCGGCGAACACCAGGCCCTGCGCCGTGATCAGGAAACGGCAGGGCCGCAGCCCGTTGCGGTCCAGCGCGGCGCCGACGACCTGGCCGTCCGCGAAGGTGAGCGCCGCAGGGCCGTCCCAGGGCTCGATCAGTGGCGCGTGATAGCGGTAGAACGCGAGCAGCTCCGGGCTCAGCCGTTCGCCGGCTTCCTCCCACGCGGGCACGATCAGCATGGCGGTGGCGTGGTCGAGCGAGCGGCCGTTTCGGGTCAACAGCTCGACCGCCTCATCCAGATTCGCCGAGTCGGACGCGTCCTCGCGCAGCACCGGCTGGAGCTCCGCCGGCAGGTCACAGGCACGGGCACGCATCCACGCGCGATTCCCCAGCAGCGTGTTGATCTCGCCGTTGTGCGCGAGCAGCCGAAATGGCTGCGCGAGCGCCCAGGAGGGCAGCGTGTTGGTCGAGTAGCGCTGATGGAAGAGCGCGAACGATGTCGCGTACAGCGGATCCCGCAGATCCGCGTAGAACGACGGCAGTTGCTCGCCTGCGCACAACGCCTTGTACACGATGGTGCGACACGAGAGGGAGCATACGTAGTCAGCGCCGCCGTCCCGCTCGAAGCGTTTGCGCGCGACGTAGAGGCGATGCTCGAACTCGGGCTCGGCGATATCCGGCGGCCAGCGCACGATCACCTGCCAGACCGCCGGTAGCGTGGTGCGCGCGGCCTGACCGAGTGCCTCCCGGTCGATCGGCACCTCGCGCCAGGCGACTGCCTCGAGACCCTCGGCGACCAGCGCCGCCTGGAGCGCGGCGCGACCCGACTCATGGTCTCGAGCGAGGAACACCATGCCGACGCCGAAGAGATCCGCCTCACCCAGTGACCAACCGCAGCGCGCGGCTTCGCGAACGAAGAGCGCCCGCGGGATACCGGTGAGGACGCCGGCGCCGTCGCCGCTGCGGCCATCGGCGGCGACCGCACCCCGATGCGCTAGCCGCGCGACCGCACCGAGCGCATGACGCAGTACACTGAAGTCGGGCCGCGCGTCGATTCGCGCCACGAAGCCGACGCCGCAGCCGTCGTGCTCGAAGCGCGGGTCATCGAGGTTGCGGCTACGCCGTCCAGTCGTCGCGCTGCGCATGGCGGTCCGCTCCTGCTTCAGGGTTGAGTCGCGCGCCAGATGCGAGCCGCCCCCACGTTCGCGATCGGAACGTGGGGGCGGTCTGAGAACTCGCTCTGGTCCTGCCTGCCTATGTCAGATCCACCCATGACGTTCGATCGCGATACCACTGGTGGTTTCGCTTCAGCGTCCTGCGCTGCTGCGTAATCAGGGCGGTGGCAAGGCGAGTGCGCGCGACGGCGTCACCGATGAGCGTCTGCCGGCCAGGTGCCTGGCTGGGACGGCGGCTGTCGGCTGCGCGCTGGATCATGCGTGTAGGGTCCGGGTGTGTTGGGCGATGCTCGGAAAGCTGCTCGGCGGTCCAAGCTAGGATCGGCGTACGACGAACGCAAGGAGTATTGTTGGGAACTCGACGCGCCGCTCGAGCTCGCTCGGGCGGCCCACACTTCCCCCGGAACACTGCGCGCGGGATGGGCGCGGTACACCCGCTCGGCGCCCCAACCGTAGCGGCCGCCGGATCGCCCAGGCGCGCAGCCCATATTAGCTTGCCGGCATCATGTTCGGGGAGATCGGTGGCGACGAGGGCGGCACGCTGCTGCGGGTCATCCATGAAGAACTGCGGAGGTGATGATGAGCGATCAATACGACCGCAGAGGATTCCTCAAGACCGCGGCCGCCGCCGGAATGGGCCTCACGCTGGGCGCAAATGGGGCCTGTGCCTCCGCAACGCGTCCCGGTTCCGTTCTGGCTGCGCCCGCCGCCACTACCCCGTTCGCCGCGCCTCCTCTGGACACGGTGCGCACCGGGTTCATCGGTGTCGGTAATCGAGGCCCGACCCACGTCCGGAATCTGCTCCGGCTCGAGGGAGTCGAGGTCAGGGCAATCTGTGACCTCGTCCCGGGAAAGGTGGCTCGGGCGCAGCAGATGGTCACCGAGGCTGGCCAGCCGCAGCCCACCGGCTACTCGCGTGGCCCCGAGCACTACCGGCGCATGTGTGAGCAGGAGGACCTCGACCTGGTCGTCATCTCGACGCCCTGGGAGTGGCACGCGCCGATGGCTGTGGCGGCGATGGAGAACGGCAAGCACGCCGCGGTCGAGATCCCGATGGGCATCACCATCGAGGAGTGCTGGCAGATGGTCGAGACCTCCGAGCGCACGGGCCGGCACTGCGTCATCCTGGAGAACTGTTGCTATGACCGCACCGAGCTGATGATCCTCAACATGGTTCGGCAGAACCTGTTGGGCGAGCTGCTCCACGCCGAGTGCGGTTATCTGCACGACCTGCGCGAGCTCAAGCTCACCGACTATTACGAGGGGCGCTGGCGCGTGAAGCACTCGATCACCACCAACGGCGATCTCTATCCCAACCATGGACTCGGGCCGGTGGCGTGGTGGCTGAACATCAACCGCGGCAACCAGTTCGACCATCTGGTTTCGATGAGTACCAAATCGCGCGGACTCCAGCTCTGGGCCGCCGAGCACATCGGGCCGGACAGCGCGGAAGCGCGGCAGCACTACGCGCATGGCGACGTGGTCAATACGCTGATCCGGACGACCCACGGCGAGACCATTCTCATCACGCACGATACGGACACGCCTCGGCCGTACAGCCGTAAGATCCTGTTGCAGGGCACGAACGGGCTGGTACGGAAGTACCCCGAACAGAAGATCCACATCGAGGGAAGGAGCCCCGAGCACCGCTGGGAGGAGCTCGATACGTACCAGGCCGCGTACGAGCATCCACTCTGGACGGCGCTCGAGGAAAGGGCGCGCGGCGGCGGCCATGGCGGCATGGACTACATCATGGCGTTCCGCCTCATCCAGTCGCTGCGTGAGGGCACTCCCACGGATCTGGATGTCTACGATGGCGCGGCGTGGAGCGCGGTGGTCGATCTGAGCGGGCAATCGATCGCCGCGCGAAGCCGGTCCGTGGATGTGCCCGACTTCACGAGGGGCGCGTGGCGGAATCGACCGCCGCTCGAGATCAATGAGCCGCAGCCGCGACGGCCAGCGTGAGCCCGGACGACCTGACGCATGAGACTCGCAGCCATCGACTGGGCGATCATCGTCCTGTACTTCGCCGTCACGCTGGCCGTGGGCCTGTGGGTGAGTCGGAGGGCTGGGAAAGACACCTCCGAGTACTTCCTGTCCGGCCGCAACCTGCCGTGGTGGCTGCTGGGAATGTCGATGGTCGCCACGACCTTCTCGACCGACACGCCCAACCTGGTGACGGACATCGTTCGGCAGAACGGCGTGGCGGGGAACTGGGTCTGGTGGGCGTTTCTGCTGACCGGAATGCTGACCGTCTTCGTGTACGCCAAGCTGTGGCGGCGCGCGGGGATCCTGACCGACCTCGAGTTCTACGAGATCCGCTACAGCGGCGCGCCGGCCGCCTTTCTGCGCGGGTTCCGGGCGATCTACCTGGGCGTCTTCTTCAACGTCATGATCATGGCAGCGGTGACCCTGGCGGCGATCAAGATCGGTGGGGTCATGCTGAACCTCTCGCCCGTGGTGATGGTCTCGCTGGCTGGAGGGGTGACCGTGCTGTTCAGCATGCTCGGCGGGTTTCGAGGCGTGGTGCTGACCGATTTCCTGCTCTTCTTCACGGCGCTGCTCGGCTCGGTGATCGCCGCCATCGTGGCCGTGAACCATCCTGCCGTAGGGGGTCTCCCGGGTTTGTTGTCGAATCCGCAGGTGAATGGCGAGCTGGCGATTCTTCCCGACTTCGGCGACCCGAGTGCGCTGGTCCCCCTCTTCATCATCCCGCTCGCGGTGCAGTGGTGGAGCGTCTGGTATCCGGGGTCCGAGCCGGGCGGCGGCGGCTATGTCGCGCAACGCATGCTTTCGGCACGGAACGAGACGGACGCCACCGCGGCCACTCTCTTCTTCAACGTGGCCCACTATGCTCTCCGGCCGTGGCCGTGGATTCTGGTCGCGCTCGCGTCGCTCATTGTCTTTCCAACGCTGGATTCGATCCGCGTGGCCTTTCCCGGCGTACCCGAGAGCGTGCTGGGGCACGACATGGCGTACCCCGCGATGCTGACCTTCGTCCCGGCGGGGCTGCTCGGGCTGGTGATCGCCTCGCTCGCCGCCGCGTACATGTCCACGATCTCGACCCACTTGAACTGGGGCGCCTCCTACGTCGTCAACGACTTTTGGCGGCGATTCGTCCAGCCGGATGCAGACGAGAAGCGCCTGGTGCAAGTCGGCCGCAGCGCGACGGTGCTGCTCATGGCGCTTGCGGCGCTGCTCGCGCTGTGGCTGGACAACGCGCTCCAGGCGTTCCAGATCCTGCTGCTGATCGGTGCGGGTACGGGGCTGCTCTTCATCCTCCGCTGGTTCTGGTGGCGCATCAACGCTCTCAGCGAACTCGCCGCGATGGTGGTTTCCTTCGGGGTGGCGGTGTACCTCGAACTGGTCCATGCCCGGCTCTGGCCGGAGGCGGCGCTCGAAAGCTGGGAGAGGCTGTTGATCGGAGTCGCGATCACCACGGCCGCCTGGCTTGCGGTGGCCTTCCTCACCCCGCCCACGGATCCCGATACGCTCCGCCGCTTTTATGCCCTGTCGCGGCCGGGCGGCCCGGGATGGCGGCCCGTAGTCGAACGCGCCCGTTCCGAGGGGCACGCTCTTCCCGGTACGGGTGAGGCCTGGATGGTACCGGAGGGGATTCTCGCCACCGTGGCCGGCACGCTGGCGGTGTACGCTGCACTCTTCGGCATCGGCTACTGGATCTACGGCCGGTACCTGCTCGCCGCAGTGCTCACCGTGATTGCCGCGGGTGGGGCCGTATACCTGATCCGTGTTTGGCGGCGCGTCAGCGGTGAAGAAGAGATGAGCGTGTCTCCGCCGGAATTCGTGCGGACGTGACGGCGACCAAGGCCGTGATTCTCGCGGCGGGCAAGGGCACGCGGATGCACAGAGCCGCCGGCGCCGGCGCTCTGCTGGACGAGGCGCAGCGGCGGATGGCGAGTCAGGGGCTCAAGGGGCTGATCCCGTTTCACGGACGTCCGTACCTGAGCTACGTCCTCAGTGCCCTGGCCGATGCCGGGTTCCG
Source organism: Longimicrobiales bacterium (assembly GCA_050732635.1). Lineage (GTDB taxonomy): Bacteria > Gemmatimonadota > Gemmatimonadetes > Longimicrobiales > RSA9 > JBOHRE01. The sequence goes on from JBOHRE010000030.1 coordinate 25,399, forward strand.
GGAGTGTTGTATGGTGGTGGGCCCAGACCCCAATCCGGTTCGGAGCTACTTTCAGCAACTGGAATCGGAGCGGATCAGGATCGAGTTTGCCGTTCAATCAGAGCCGCTTGGTTCCGCCCATGCGCTTCTCGCCGCCGAATCGTTTGCCTCAGCCGATCCCTTTCTGGTGATCAACGCAGACAACTACTACCCGGCATCCGTACTCACGAAAATGCGGGAGCTGGCGGGGAGCGGCCTCGCGGGTTTCCGACGCGAGGTTCTGGTCGGGCAGGGAAACATGCCTGCCAGTCGCGTCGCCGCCTACGCGCTGGTAACCGCCGATGAGCAGGGCTGCCTTGCGGAGATCGTCGAAAAGCCGGGTGCCGAGGAAGTACGCGGGCTCGACGGGCGGAGCTGGATCAGCATGACCTGCTGGCGCTTCGGCCCCTCCATCTTCGAGGCCTGCCGGACCATCGGACTCTCCGTGCGAGGTGAGTACGAAATTCCCGAGGCCGTAGCTCAGGCCGCCGGCGTGCTGGGCGAGCGGTTCCGGGTCGTGCCTGTGAACGAGCCGGTGCTCGACCTTTCATGCCAGGACGACATCCCCTCCGTTGCCGAGCACCTGCGCGGCCGGGTGGTGGAGCTGTGACCAACCAGGTGGCGCTGGGCGATCTGTTGGCATCGGACACTGCCGGTGGCATGGAGGTCATGGCGGGCGGGGTCGTGGGCGGTTCTGCGCGCGTCCCCGATGCGGCGTGGTTGCGTTGCGCGCGGGCACTGCACGAATCCGGTGCATCGCTCGATCAGCCGGTCTGCGGGTTCTTCGTGCCCGGGCGGATCGAGGTGCTCGGCAAGCACACCGACTACGCCGGGGGACGGAGCCTTCTCGCCGCCATCGAACGCGGCTTCTACCTCGCCGTGGCGGGACGGGCCGACGATCGCGTCATCCTAACGGATGCTCGGGCTGGCCAGCCGATCGATTTCTCGCTGGCATCGGATGTCCAGCCGGGGGCGCATGGTTGGGCGAACTACCCGATGGCGGTCGTCCGCCGGGTCGCCCGCAACTTTCCGGAGGCGCTCCAGGGCGCCGACATTGCGTTCACCAGCGATCTCCCGCCCGCCGCCGGGATGAGCAGCTCGAGCGCACTCGTCGTTGCTACCTTCCTCGCATTGTCGACCGTCAATCGGCTACCGCAGACGGATGCCTATCGCGCGAACCTAGGGAGCGCCGAAGACCTGGCCGATTACCTCTCGGCAGTGGAGAACGGCCGTCCGTTCCACGGGCTCGAGGGCGATCGCGGTGTCGGAACGCGGGGCGGGAGCGAAGATCATACAGCGATCCTCTGCGCCCGCCCCGGTGCGCTGACTCAATATGCTTTCGTCCCTGTCCGCTTCGAGCGGGTGGTGTCGATGCCGGTGGGCTACACCTTCGCGATCGGCTGCAGTGGGGTTCGCGCCGAAAAGACCGGTTCCGCTCGCGAGCAGTACAATCGTGCCTCCCGGCTGATGACCGTCGCCGCGGAACTTTGGCGGGACGCCACGGGCGCGCACCACTCCCATGTCGGAGCCGTGCTCGAGTCCGGGTCGGATGCCGCCGGTCGTCTCCGTGAAGTCCTCCGAAGCGCGCGGCACCCCGAGTACAGCGCGCACGAACTACGGGTGCGGGTGGATCAGTTCATCGCGGAAAGCCACGAGATCATCCCCGCCGCCGCCGACGCGCTGGCCGCCGGAGCACTCGACGCGTTCGGCGAGCTCGTCGACCGCTCGCAACGACTCGCGGAGCGGATGCTCGGGAATCAGACTGCGGAAACAGTCTACCTGGCGCGGTCGGCGAGGGAGCGTGGTGCGGCCGCCGCTTCGGCCTTCGGCGGCGGCTTCGGCGGCAGCGTATGGGCGCTGGTCGAGAAGGAGCGGGCGGCACGTTTTCTCGAGTCCTGGCGATCCCGGTATCTGGACCACTTTCCGGACCGGTCTGGCGACGCGGAGTTCTTCCTCACGGCCCCAGGCCCGCCGGCGCGCAGGCTCGTCTGACTAAAACTTGCTTCGGCGCGTGAGCGGAAGCCGGTCTCCGCCAGCGAGGCGGCGGAGCGCGGAGCCTGGTGCTGCAGAAACGGGGGGATTCTACTACGGCGGCGTCGAAATACGCGCGGTTTGAATCGGTCCGTTTTTTGGCCTGCGGTAGGGGCTCCGTTCCCCGCCGTCCCGTCCGGCGGCGTCGGTCGTGATCCTGGTCGCCCTCCCTTACGGTATGCGATACCAGCCGATGTGCGGCTCGGGGTCATGGTACACGGCGTAGATCAGATCACTCGCGGCGTCCGCTGCGATCGTGATCGCCGGCCGCGGCAACCGGTAGCGGCCGTGGAGTCGGCCGTCCCAGTCGTAGACGTATACGCTTTCGCCGAAGTTCGCGTACCCCGGCCGCTCCGACCGGGCGTAGCCGGAGAACAGTGCGTAGATGCGTTGCGCGGTCGTGGCCAGGCCGATGTAGCCGAAGCGCAGGTCATCGTCGCTCGCCATGACCGGCCCCCGTCCGCCTTCACGCACCCCGAAATTCGGCTCGAAGCCGAGCGGCCGTTCCGCGCTCGCCAGGTGCCGGCCATCGGGTGAGTAGATGTCGAGCCGGTCGGCGTGCCGCGTCGCCAGCGCGAGCCGCGTGCGGTCCGGGTTGGGCGCCAGCCAGCTCTGGTAGGCGTGGTGCAGCACCGGCTCGGGGGCGCCGGTCGCCTCCGGCGGCAGCGGGGCGAAGCTGCGTGTGAGCTCGCCTCGAGCGTCGAAAACGCCGAGGCGGTCGCGGCCGAATGCGCCGATCGCGACGCGTCCTGCCGGCGTGGACACCGGCCCCAGCACGATGCTGCTGGCGACGAGGTTGCGCGTGCTCACCAGCCGTGGCGCGGGCGCCCCGGCGGCCTCCAACGAAACGCGCGTCAGGCGCGCCTGGTTCACGTCGTAGATGTCGAACTCCGGCGTGTTCGGCACCGGATCGATCGACCAGGCGCCGGAGAACTCGCCCGGTCCGCCGCCCTCGCGGCCGAACGCGCCCCACCACGACCCGTCGCGCACGTCGATCAGGCGGATCGGCCGGTCCGAGCGGTTGTCGATGAGGATCAGCTTGCCTGCGTGCACGGCGGCCGCGCTGGGCGCGGCCAGCGAATCGCCATCCGTCAGAATGCCGCCCTCGGGCACCGCTGCACTGCGGAGTGCGCGCTCGGCCTCCTCCGCCAGCGCATCGGTGCGGACGGCGGACGCATCGCTGCACGCCGCGAAAGCGACCATGAGCAGGAATGGCAACGTAAGGCTGCGCTGTATCATTCGTCTGCGTTGTCCTCGTGCGGTCGGTGTGTCGGGCGTGTGGGACGCCGGTACATCCACTTCCTATCTAACGCCTCTAGTCCTGCTGATTGCAACGCCCACTCATTGAGAAGTAGTACCCCTCGTTCGTCGTGCTGCCGCTTGAACAGAGCGAGTTCATCTCCTCGCAACATGCAGAGCCCTCGCAGGTCTGCACTGCAATCCCCTTGTCTCCGGATACCGTGAGCGGCAGCGCCAGTGCAGCCGCAATCGCGATAGCCATGAAAAGCCGCGGCCGGGGGGCCAGATTGCGCCGTACAATCATCATGTCCTCCGTGTAGTGTTTGTTTACGGACCGACTCCGACTACACGGCGCCCCACACACACCGGGCGACGCAGCCACCGCGCAGGGCCGCTCGCCCTCCGACAACCTTCAATGGAGCATCAGCGCTTCTCGTCTGCTGCACAGCTGCGAGTGCTATTGATCGGCGACCACGGCAGTCCTTTCCTCAATGATCTTCAGCGCTTCGGCGCTCTGCATGACCTGGTCGATCGACAATCCGATGAACCGGATTCGACCCTGTCCATCCACGAGGGCATAGCCCGGGATGCCTGACTGACGGAATACGAGCGAGGCCTCGCCTGCCGGATCGAAGTAGACAGGTGCTGTGACCCCGTACTGGCCGAGGTAGTCCAGCATCTCCGAGTTTGGCCGTTCAGGAATTACGACAGTGGTTCTCGTTCCACGGCGCATGAGGCCATCTACATATCGCGCCAACGTCGGCACATCTTCGCGAGCCGGCGCAAAGCGGCTCGACCAGAACGCGACGAGATGGCGACCCGCGATCACGTCACGGGCGGGGTGCGACCGCCCCTGTGTGTCTATCAGCTGAACTTCTTGAGGGAGCGCAATCGTGGTTGCGCGTCTTAGCGCGTGCCTCGCCAACGCAGACCGCGCCAATTCTCGTTCGTTCTGCCACACGGAATCGTCGAATTGCGCAGACAACAGGCGGCGGATTTCCGACTCAAAGTCGACGGGCGCCGAAGGATCTACGGAATGGGCGGCATAGAGACGCAACGCCGCCAGACTATCACCCATCTCGAGCCGCGCGTCGGCCACAGTCTTGTAAACCATCGGCACCCAAGCGCCCTCCAACGCACTGTCGAACGCCGCTACAGCAGCGACCCGATTGCCGGCAGTAAGAAAGCGGGCGCCGACCGCCGCGAGGATAGCCTGCTCCTGTTGACGCAGCGAAGCGTCAAACTCGGATCTCGAGCTCTCCAGTGGTCTGTCGGAGTTGGCAAGCTGGCGACGCGCGCGGTTCAGCATACGCCGCGCAACATCGTTCCCACCTGGCGTGGCGAGTACGAAATCAGCAAATGCCATGAGGTCCCACGTGTCACCGTCCACTCGATCCGCCCAGGACGCAACCATGCTGTTGCCGGTTCTGCCGGCCACCATGAGGCCCGCGACGGCGACTTCCGGTGCCCGCGTCTCGTTCCAGAGCGCTTCCAGAAGTGCGAGGTGTTTTAAGGGTGACGCTTCGGTTTCCCGCGCGATCCGGGCTCCACGGTACCCGGCAGCGACTACATGGCGCGGCGCTTCATTGACCAGCCGCGCGCGCCAGAACTCGGCTGCGTCGGCAGCTCCCACGGCGCTCGCATAGAATGCCATTGTCTGCAGTCGCAGAGGCGAAAGCGGCCGCGCATCAGCGAGCTGGTGGTGGAATCGCGAGAAGCGCTCGCCGTGGGTTGCACGAAGTGTCTGCAAGTCATCGCCATCCGTTACCTGACGCTCCAGTATGAACAGCGCATATGCCGACTCCGGCCGATTCGGGTAGCTTCTGGCATACTCTTGCGCGGTCTCGAGCGCGAGCCCCCAGTTCCGTGGCCTCACATCCTCGATGCGCTGCTCGTACGCCTCGGGCAGTGGCCGCCCGGCGGCATCCTGCACCATGAGGTCCCAGAGGCGGCGATCGTTGCTGTCGACCTGGTCGGCATCGAGCGTCTCGACCGCGAAGGCGCCGTAGCGCGCGTCGACGGGCAGCACGAAGGCGCCGCGATAGAGGCCGGCGTCCTCGCGCGCCAGAACGGCCGGCTCACTCCAGCTCACGCTGCCGTCGGCAGCGCGGAAGCGCGCGCGCAGGCGCAGGTAGTCGTGCTCGGCGAAGAGCGAGCCGCTGCGGTACTCGACGCGGACGGACGCGCCCGCGGTGGGGCGCTGGGGCGAGAACTCGAGCTCGCTGTGGTCGGCGCCGAGCTCGCGCGCGGAGAACAACAGGATGGCGCTGACCGTGGCGAGGGTGAGTGCGGCGGCGACGCCGAGCAGGCTGCGCGCGGGGCGCCTCGCGGGCCGCGGATCGGACGTGGGCAGGATGACCCGCTCGCCGGCGGCGCGCCGTGCCAGGATGCGATCGAGCACCCGGTCGCGCGGCGGCTCGACCGGGATGGCGCGGGCCGCCAGATCGATCTCGCGGATGAAGCGCAGCCGCTCGCGGCAGCGGGGGCAGCCGGCCAGGTGGTCAGCGACCCGGCGCCGGGCGCGGGGCGCGAGCTCCTGGTCGGCGTAGCGGCTCAGCCGCACGAAACCGGGGTGTAGCACACGTTCGATCATGCCGAGCTCCTCAGCCTGCGCTCGAGAACCTCGCGGGCGCGGTGCAGTTGCATCCGCGACGCGTCGGATGTGATGCCGAGGAACTCGCCGATCTCGTTGTGCGAGTAGCCCTCGACGACCTTCAGTACGAAGACCTGACGCATGGTGTCCGGCAATCGCCCGAGCGTCTTCTCGAGCGTGATGCGGTCGACAGTGGCGGGCGCCTCGGCGGGCGCGGTCATCGCCACATCACTGAACGACACCTCGCGCCGTCGTTGCTGTGTTCTTGCGGCCATGAGCGATGCTCTCACAGTGAGTGTCCGCAGCCAGCCTTCCAGCGTGTCGCGGTGCTCATATTCACGAATCGCCTCCGGCAGCCCGACGAAGACGTCCTGGAGGATGTCCTCGGCATCTTCGGCCGTGGGCATGAGGCGCCGGGCGATGCGGTACAGCCGCGGGCCGTGCAGCGCGTACAGCTCCGCAATCGCCTCCGGGCTACCCGACCGGACACGTTCGACCAGAGCGGCATTGGAAGAGCCTTCTGCCATGTCGATCGTGGTTGCGCCGTGGCGGCCAGGCCGGGTCCGGACCCGGGCGCTGCGACGGCGGGAGCGCATCGCGCCCCTCTACTTACCTAAATGCCGCCCGAGGGTCGGATGTAACATCGAATTTTCGTGAGGCCGAGTTTTTGGCGTCCTGACGCGAAGTTGCGGCGGTCGTCGCTGGCAGCGGAGACGTTGTGGAAAAAATCCGATGTTACATCTGGGGTGCGAGCGGCATTTAGTAAGGTAGGGGGGCGAATCAGGCGGGTGGCCTCCCCGGGGCAAGGTGAGCCACTGAACCGGGCGGAGTGATGGGCATGCCACAGATCGGCGAGCGCCAGGACGCCAGCGACGCGGACAACGGAGACAACGGGCGAAGCGAGCCGGAGCCGCAGCTGAAGGCGCCGACCGGAACCGAAACCGTGCTGGTGGTGGAGGACGAACCGAGCGTGCGCTCGATCGCCTGCCGTGTGTTGAGGCGGCAGGGCTACAACGTGCTGGTCGCCAGTCATGGCGCCGACGCGTTGCACGTCGCGCACGAGTACGAAGGCCCGATCGACTTGGTGATCACGGACGTGGTCATGCCCGAGCTGAGCGGAGCAAAGCTGGTCCAGCGCCTGTTGAGCGAGCGCCCGGGCATCCGCGTGCTGTACATGTCGGGATACCCGGAGGAAACCGTCATGCGGCATGGCGTGGCCGGCATGGACACGGGTTTCATGGAGAAGCCGTTCTCACCCTACGACCTGGCGCGGCGGGTACGGCAGGCACTCGACATGCCAGAGGCTGCGGAGCAGTCGGATCACGCGCCGGGCGACGTCGGCGCCGCGCATCCCTGGCACGAAGGCCGCTGAAGGGCGCCCGCCGCAGCCCGCCCTGGTTGACGCGGTCGCGCCGGTTGCCTACCCATTAGTGTCGGCCTGGGCGGAGGGGAGGGGCCCTTCCGGTGGCGTGTCCCGAGTAACCTGAACATGACCGCAATCGTACCGCGTGCGCTCGCCCGCGTCGCTCGGCCTATGCTGGCGGCTTGCGTGATGGTGTGCGCGCCGGCGACGGCGCTGGCACAGGGGAGCTCGTGGAGCTGGCTCTCCTGGGACGTCGGTGAGTCGTTCTTCCCGGGCGTGCCGCAACCGCAGTTCCTCGAGCAGCAACTGAGCTTCAGCCGGGTGCGCGACGCGCGCGACGAAAAGCGCCAGCAGTTGATCACCGAGTTCGCCGAGCGCGGTCTGACATATCCCGCGGCGGGCATCTACCTGCGCGCATTCAAGCGCGAGCGTGTGGTCGAGGTGTGGGTGCGCCCACTCGGACGTGTCCATTACACGCTCTTCAAGGCGTACCCGATGTGCGTGCTGTCGGGCACGCTCGGGCCGAAGCGGCGGCAGGGTGACATGCAGGTCCCGGAAGGCTTCTACTCGCTGACGTACTTCAACCCGACCAGCGAATACTATCTCTCGCTCGGCATCAGCTACCCGAATCGGGCGGACCGCGTCCGGGAGAACGATGACGCGCTCGGCGGCGACATCTTCGTGCATGGCGGCTGCAGAACGATCGGCTGCGTCCCGGTGACGGATGATCAGATGAAGGAGATCTACTGGCTGGCCGTCGAAGCGCGCGCTGCCGGACAGCCTGAGATCCCGATCCACATCTTCCCGACGCGCCTGGACGAGGCGGGGCTGGACCTGCTCGCCGCGCAATTCCCTGGGCGCCGGGACCTGCACGAGTTCTGGCAGAACCTGCATGAGGGTTACCACTCCTTCGAGCAGACGCTGCAGGTGCCGCTCGTCGCGATCAATCGGAGCGGCCGCTACATCTTCGGCGAGCAGGCCTGGCTGGCACGGCTGGATGCGGCGGAAACCTCGGCACCGCTGCTGGGCGCGCCGGTCGACCGCCAGCCGCCGCCGCCGGCACCGCCGGGCGTCACCGTCTGGAGC
>JBOHRE010000031.1:0-33042 GCA_050732635.1 Longimicrobiales bacterium
CTCACGGTCGCGGGCGCGGTATCCACGTCTGCTCGGCGGCGCCCGCGCGTCGGTTCGCGACGCGGGCCAACACGAACAGCAGATCCGAGAGACGGTTCAGGTAGCCAAGGATCTCCGGGCCGACAGGCTCCTTCTCGGCCAGCCGCGATACGGCGCGCTCGGCACGCCGGCAGACGGTGCGGGCGAGGTGGAGCGCGGCTCCGCTCGCGCTCCCGCCGGGCAGGATGAAGTGCCGCAAGGGCGCGAGCTCGGCCTCCGCCATGTCGATCCACGCTTCCAGCTGCACGATCGCGCCCTCGTTCAGCTCGGGCAGGTCGGGGCGGCGACCGCGCTGCGCCGCGGCCGGCGTGGCCAGCTGAGCGCCGACCACGAAGAGCTCGGCCTGGACCTGCTCCAGGCGCTCGCGCAGACCGTGGTCATCGCTCGCTGCGACGGCGCAGCCGATGCACGCGTTGAGCTCGTCCACTTCGCCGTAGGCGTCGACGCGGCGATCCGCCTTCGAGACCCGGCCTCCGCCGAACAGTCCGGTCTCGCCCGCGTCGCCGGTCCGCGTGTAGATGCGCATGCGCTCAGGATAGGCCGGGCTCGGTCGCGCCGCTACCGGCCGCCACGCGCGAGGCTCCGCCGCTCAGCCGCTCGGCGTGCTGTCGGCCGCGATGCGGACGAAGCGCAGCCAGTAGCGCTCGTGGATGGGGACGAACACGACGTCGGCTCCGGAGCCGTCGCGAGGCAGATAGTAATCGACGCCCTCGTAGCTCCCGGCCAGCCGGAGCTGGTCGGCTTGCAGCTCGACCGGCGCGCCGGCCGGCTGGTACGCAGCGCGATCGTGCAGCAGCGGCTGACCCTGCTTGTACCACGCGAATCGTGTCAGCTCGTGGTAGATCTCGCGCGGGCGCGCGGCGCTCGTGGGCGGCGCGGACGCCGCTGCCCCAGGCGCCGCCGTGTCCGCTGGCGCGGCAGGCTCCTCACTCGAGTGCTCCGCAAAGCCGATTCGCTCACACCCCGCGGCCACCAGCAGCAGGACCATTCCGAGTGCGGCGGCGGGCATCCCCGACACGGTCATTCCCGACCGCGCGTGCAACGCGCGTGCCCCCGGAGCCCCTGCGTCACCTTGGCGATGCTCGCGCCGCCGCCGCTATGTTGCCGCCATGAGCGTACGATCCGAGTTCTGTGGCGCAGCGCTGGCCCCGCGCGCAGCTTGACTCCAATGCGCCGTCCGTTCGGCTCGTCGCTGCCTCGGCTGCGCACCGCGGTGCCGGGGCCGCGCTCCGTCGCGCTCGCCGCGCGGCTCACGCAGGTCGAGTCGCGGAACCTCGCGCCGCCGCTGGACCAGCCACCGATCGTCTGGGCCGAGGCGCGTGGCGCGAACGTGCGTGACGTCGATGGCAACGTCTATGTCGACCTGACAGCCGGCTTCGGCGTGGCTGCGACCGGTCACGCGAATCGCTACGTCGCGCGGGCCATTGCGCGCCAGGCGCGCCGCCTCGCGCACGGCCTCGGCGACGTGCAGCCGACGGCCTCGAAGCTGGAGCTGCTCGAGCGCCTGGCCGGCCTCGCACCCGCCGATCTCGGCGTCGGCATCCTCGCGAGCGGCGGCGCCGAGGCGGTCGAGGCCGCGCTCAAGACCGCGCTGCTGCGCACCGGCCGCAGCGGCATCATCGCATTCGAGGACTCCTATCACGGGCTGAGCTACGGCGCCCTCGCCGTCACCGGACGGCGCGAATTCCGTGCACCATTCGCGGTCCAGCTCATGCCCGACGTGCACTTCGGCCCGTTTCCGGACGGCGCCGTCGGCTCCGCCGCCGCCAGCCTGGCCGCCGTCGGTGATCGCCTCGGCCGCGGTGGCATCGGCGCGATCATCGTCGAGCCGATCCTGGGTCGCGGCGGCATCATCGTTCCCCCTGACGACTTCCTGCCCGGACTGCGGCAACTCGCATCGCGCCACGACGCGGTTCTGATCTTCGACGAGATCTATACCGGCCTGGGTCGCACCGGCCGCTGGTTCGCATGTGAGCGAACCGCCACGACACCCGACATTCTCGTGATCGGCAAAGCGCTGGCGGGCGGCCTGCCGCTCAGCGTCGCGCTGGGCACGCCCGCGGTCATGCAGGCGTGGCCGGCCTGGTCCGGTGAGGCGCTGCACACCAGCACGTTCCTGGGCAATCCCATCGCCTGCGCGGCCGCCATCGCCCAGCTGAGGGAGATCGGCCGCCGCGGACTCGTCGAGCGTACCGACCTGCTCGGCCTGCTGGTCGGCGCTCGGCTCGAACAGTGGCGGCTCCGCTTCGGGGACGACACCTGCGCGCCGCGCGGTGTCGGTCTGCTGCGTGGTCTCCACCTGCGCGGAGCGCGCGGCGCCGACATCGCCCGCACCGCCGCCGCGGCAATGCTGCGACGCGGCGTGATCGTGCTCACCGAGGGCCCGGCCGGCGATGTATTGGCCATTACGCCGCCCCTCACGATCCGCCGCGCTCAGCTCCACCACGCGCTCGACCTGCTCGAGACGGAGCTCGCGACGGCGCTGCGCGCGTGAGCCCGCATCGGCTAACGCCGACCGATCGGCTGATCGTCGTTTACCTCGCCTTGGCGCCCGTCGCGTTCGCGTTTCCGCGACGCGTCGATGCTTGGCTGTCGCTCGCCTGCGCGCACGCGCTGCTCATTCTACTCATCCTGCGACCCGCGCCCGGCGACCGCATGCTGCGTCCTGTCGTTCACGCCGCGCCGCGTGCCGCCGGCGCGCTGCATGCGTGGTATCCGCTGCTGCTCGTCCCGCTGTTCTATGCAGAGCTGCCGCTGCTGAACCAGTCGATCCATGGCAGCCGGTACTTCGATCCACTGATCCTGTCCTGGGAACGCACGCTCTTTGCCGGCCAGCCCAGCCGCGAGCTGGCCGGCGCCGCCCCCTGGCGCTGGCTGTCCGAGTCGCTGCATGCCGCCTACCTCTCGTATTACCCGATCATCTATCTGCCGCCGATCTGGATCGCGCTGCGCCGTGGCGCCGCCGCGCGAGATTCGACCATCTTCGCGGTCATGCTGACCTTCTTCGTGCATTACCTGCTCTTCATTGCGTTCCCGGTCGAGGGTCCGCGCTACCGCTTTCCGCAGCCTGACGGTACGACCGGCCGCGGGCCGCTGCAGGCGCTGACGCACGCCATCCTCGAAGCCGGCTCCAGCCGCGGTGCCGCATTCCCCTCCGCGCACGTCGGCATTGCCGCTGCCCAATGCGTCAACGCGTACCGTCACCATGCCCGCCTGCTGGTGCCGCTCGTACCGATCACCATCGGCCTGTCCATCGGCGCAGTGTATGGCGGCTTTCATTACGCGGTCGACGTCATTGCCGGCGCCGGGCTGGGCCTGATCACGGCTCTGGCAGCACCCACTCTGCACCGCGTGCTGGAGCGGCCGGCGTGACCCGGTCCGGCACCGCGCTCGGCGCACTCACGGTCGCCGCTACCGCCGTTGCCTGGATCGCCGCCGCGCCGCTTACCGGCTTCGCCCGTCTCTGGATCGTCGTGCTCATGGTGCTGCTGCCCGCCGGCACCATGCTGCAGGCGGGTATGCTGCGCCGCATCCGCGAGCATGAGCTGCCCCGCGCTCCGGTTTACCTCAGCTCGGCGCTCGCCATCTGGACCGTCGGCCTGCTCTCTCTCGCCGCCGCTCGTGCCGCCGGCTTCACGCCTCAGTCCATTGGCTTCGTGCGACTGCCCCTCGGTTCGCTGCTCGCCGCCGCCGCCGCCGGCACCGCCGCCGCGCTCCTGCTGCTCGCCGGCTTTCGTGCGCTCGGCAGCGCCGAAACGTCCGTGCTGCGTCAGCTCCTGCCGACCTCCGGTCGCGAGCGCCTCGCCTTCGTTGCGCTTTCCCTGTCTGCCGGCGTCGGCGAAGAGCTCGCCTTCCGCGCCTTCCTCATTCCGGCCCTCGACATCGCCACGGGCAGCATCGTCGCCGCGGTGATCCTCGCCTCCGCCGCCTTCGGCTTTGTCCACGCATATCAGAGTAGCAGCGGCATTGTTCGGGCGACGCTGCTCGGCATCGTCCTCGCCCTCGTCTTCCTGCTGTCCGGCAGCGTGCTGCCCGCCATGATCGCGCACACCGCCATCGATCTGATCGTCGGGCTGTGGCTCGCGCGCTGGCTGCTTCACGAGTAGCGCATTTCCGACACTTTTTCTCGCATTTTGCCACAGCTGTGCAAATTGTTCCGCCAGCGCCGCGCCCCGGCCGAGCGGCACGAGGCGCGCAGCGCGCCGCGCAGCGGTACGCATAACCGATTATCGCACAACAACCTACGGGCGTGAAACCGCGACGCGATGGCACCGGTGCCACGGCGTCGCCGTAAGGGGAACACGGATTGCGGAACCGATGCGAGCGGAACGGGATACTTCAACATGAGGACTGCGTGGCAGCGCGGTCGAGAGAGAGGGGGGATTCCCGTGATCCTTCACTGCAGCTTCGAGGAGTTGACCGCCCTGCGCGGCGGGATCGAGAGCGTGCTTGCGAATCTCGAGGGCGGCGGCGTGGCCGCGCCGCCGGAGACGCATGCAGAGCTCGAGTCGTTGCTGCCGCGCCTCGACAGCGACCTCAGTCTCAGTAGCTACGCCGAGCAACAGAGGCTCGAGCGCTCCGTTGCGATCGTCCTCGAGCACGTGCACAGCCTCATGGACGGCTACATCCTCGGGGAGTACGTCGGCTCCGAGAACGCGGTTCAGACGTACTTCGACTACGCGTATGTGCTCACGGTGGCGGATCGCGTGCGGCTCGTCGGCGAGGAGATGGCCGCCATGATCGAGCTGGTGACCGGCACCCCGCCGTCGCCCGAGAGCGCCCGCTCGTTCAGCTTCCCGGACTGAATCATTCGGCCGGCGGTCCCGCCGGCGCGTTTCCACTCAGCACGAAACCTGCACGACCCAGCCGCGACCCTTTCAGGAGCGGCAGATGAACGCGCGTCGTGTCGGCTGGTTGGCTCTGGCTCTGGCGCTCTGGGCGACGCCCGCGTGCTCCCGCGCCATCGCCGTGGAATCCGAGGCCGGGCCCGTCTACACGCTGGAGCTCACCAACCCGAATAGCTTTGATCTGGTGGCCTCCTACGACGACGGCACCGGCAGCCACCTGCTCGGGACGGTGGGCGCCGGCCGCACGGAGATCTTCGTGATCACGCGCCCCGCGAGCCGCAGTGTGCAGATCGTCGCCGTGGATGATTCCCGGGTCGAGCGGTTCCGCGCTACCGTGACGCTGAACAGCGGTTCCGCGACGCGCCTGCGGCTCGATTAGCGCCAGGCGCTCGCCATCGGTGCACGTCCGCCTGCACGGCGGCCACTCGCTGCCCGGCCGCCGATCGAGGCTGGAACCGGCTACGACGACGCAGGGTAGGGAGTGTGGTCGCATTGAGCCACCTGGCCGCCCGCGTTGCGGAGCTCGAGTTCCTCACCTCCGAGGACGCCGAGCATGCCACCACTCCCCGAGAGCAGAACGAGGATGCGAATGGGCTCGAGGGTCGCCCGCCTATGGCGTGCCTCGACGTTGCGCCGGCCGGTGCTGCGCCTGGTCGTGGGCGTCGTGCTTATGACGCCTGCCCTGGTCGGTCTCGCCCGGAACGATGCGACCGGCTCGGCCGAGCTCGACCCGGCGATCACGGTCTCGACGCGCGTCTCGGCCCGGTTCGCGCACGACTACGGCATTCCGCTCGAGCTCGCCCACCGCATCCACGTCAGTGCGGTTGCCGAAGGAATCGCGCCGGGCATCGCGTTTCGGCTCATCGAAGTCGAGTCTGGCTTTCGTCGTGACGTGATCTCGGTGGCCGGTGCGATCGGCTACACGCAGCTCCTGCCCACGACGGCACGCTGGATCTCCCCCGGAACGGATCGCCAGGCGTTGTTCGATCCAGACACCAATCTGCGTATCGGCTTCCGGTACTTGCGATATCTACTCGACCGCTATGACGGCGACGCGCGACTGGCATTAACCGCGTACAACCGCGGGCCCGGCACAGTGGACCGGCTGCGCAGCCGTGGTCATGATCCGGAGAATGGGTATGCAGCGCGCATTCTGCGACTGCGCGTCTGAGGCGAGTATCCTTCGTATGCAGCAGCACAGCGGGGCCGCTCGCAGCGAGCGGCCCCGAGCGCGTTCAGGTGCCCGTGCGCGCTGCGCTTTGCAGGCGGCCGTCGCGGATGACGCCGACCGCCACGTCCTTGCCCGCGACGTCGCCGTTCTCATCGAATGCGATCGTGCCCGCCACACCCTCGAAGGGCGGCCGGGACGAGCCGACGGCGGCCAGGTAGTCGCGTAGCGCGCCGCGCTGCGGCCCCACCTCGGCGAGCCCTTGTGCCAGCAGCATCACCGCGTCGTACGTCATGGCGGCACGATGATCGGGCAGCTCGCCGAACCGCTCTTGATACGCCAGGACGAAGGCGCGCGCATTCTCGGCCGGCGTATCTGGCAGGAATGCCGAGCTGACGAACACACCATCGGCGAGCTCCCCCTGCTCGCGTAGGCCTGTCATGCCATCGGGACCGAGGACGGGCCCGCTGTAGCCGAGCCGGCGCGCAGCGCTCACGACGCGGGCGCCTTCTTCCGCCTGACCGGCGATCATCAATGCGTCCATGCTAGCGGCCACGCCCCGGCGCAGGTAGGCATCGAGTTCGGTCCCGTCTTGCATCATCTCCGGCAGGAACGGATCCGTGCTGATGATCACGCCGCCTGCCTCGCGGAACGCCTCGGCGAACGTGTCGAGCACGCCGCGGCCATACGCATCGTTCGCGTACAGCACGAGCGCACGGCGGCTGCCGAGCTCGTCGTAGGCCCAGCGTGCGAGCGCCGGCCCGTGTTGCAGATCGGTCGGACAAACGCGGAACGTCCACGCCCCCGCACCCGTGATCTCCGGGCTGCTCGACGCGGGCGAGATCTGGACCACACCCCGCCGCGGATCGTTGTAGATCCGTGACGCCGCGAGCGTCGCAGCGGAGTTGATGTGGCCGACGACCGCGACCACGCGCGGGTCATCACGCAGCTCGCGCGCAACCTCGATCGCACCTTGGGCGCTGGCCCCGTCATCGCGCGCAATGAGCAGCAGCGTCCGCCCATTGAGCGCACCGCCGCGATTGATTTCGTCGGCGGCCATGGCCGCTGCGCGCTGCATCGAGCGGCCGGACGCCTGCGCTAGCGGACCGGCCACACCGATGTGGATCTCCGTGGCGTCCGGCGCGCCGCCGCACGCGAGCAGTGTCAGCGTCGCTGCGGCCGCCATGAGCCGCGACCGTACCGTCATTGGGCGTCCGCGGTCCGGTTGCGATTCGCCAGGTGACGCTCGAAGAGCTCCAGGATCCGCCGGTACTCGTCCGTCCACGAGCTGGGCTCGACGAACGCGTGGTCCTCGACCGGGTAGACCGCCAGCTCCCAGTCCGTCTTGCCCAGCTCGATGAGCCGCTGTGCCAGACGCACCACATCCTGGAAATGAACGTTGACATCACGCATGCCATGCGCAATCAGCAGTGGATCCGCGAGACCCTCGGCGAAGTAGATCGGCGATGACCGCTGGTATGCTTCGACGTCCTCGTGCGGCAGGTTCAGAATCCGACTCGTGTACCAGTGGTTGTAGTGCGCCCAATCCGTGACTGAGCGCAGCGCGGCGCCGGCTCCGAACGATTCCGGCGCCGTGAACAATGCCATGAGCGTGATGAAACCGCCGTACGAGCCGCCGTAGATGCCGACTCGCTCGGCATCGGTGGCGTAGCCCTGCTGCACCAGCCAGTGGGCGCCATCGATGTGGTCGGTGAGGTCGGTGCCGCCCATGTGACGATAGACTGCGGTGCGCCAGTCGCGGCCGTAGCCCGCCGATCCGCGATAGTCCATGTCCAGCACCGTATAACCGCGCTGCGCGAGCAGATGGTGGAACATGTACTCGCGGTAGTACGTCGACCACCAGTCGTGCACGTTGTGCAGGTATCCGGCACCGTGCACGAAGATGACGGCGGCACCGTTCGCCTGCGCGCCCACATCGCGCGGGCGATAGATACGGGCAGGCACCGGCGTGCCATCGCGGGCCGGGACACGCACGATCTCGGGCGCGATCCAGTCGTGGCTGCGCCATTCCGCGATCGGCGTGGTCGTCAGACGCCGCATCTCGGCGCCGGCCCGGTTCGCCATCACGTGCAGCTCCGGCGGTTCGTTGCTCCGGGAATGTACGAGCGCCAGGCGCTCACCTGCGGGCGACGGCGTGACCCAGTGTCCGCCCGCCGGCGTCGTGATGCGAACGCGGGCGCCGCCTTCCAGCGGCATATGGTAGAAGTGCCGCTCGAATGGTGACACCTCGCTGGTCGTCAGGTAGAAGCGGCGGTCATCGGGCGCGATCTCGACGGACAGCACCTCCCATTCACCCCGCGTGAGCTGCCGCTCGTTGCTACCATCGCCCTCGACGCGGTAGAGGTGCGAGTACCCGTCGCGCTCGCTGACGAACCAGACCGCGTCGTCGCCGGGAACCCAGCCGGCGCAGCCGAAGGCCCAGGGCCCGCACGGCCCGCCGATCCACGCATCGTCACGGTCGTGAGCGATCAGCAGCAGCTGTCCAGTGGCCGCATCCAATGCGTGCAGCCACTGGTCCTTGTAGTCGAAGGAGACGGCGCCTACGAGTCCATGGGTGCCAGCGTCATTCCAGCCGAGGAACCGAATGGCCGCGAAGCGCTCGGTGCCCGCGTCGGCGCTGTCGGCTTCCTCGTGCCCGGGCGACAGATCGATCCAGCGCGCCGTGTCCTGCTCGAGATCCAGTACCGCGAGCCGACTCTCGCCCTGCAGGTCGCCGACTTTGGCTCGGGTGTCACGCGTCTCGACATAACCGGACTCGGTCACCCACTCCGGAACGATGGCGACCTCCTCCTCTTGCGGCGGCTTGGTCACGACCACGACGGCATGGCGCCCACGCGGCTCCACCGCCAGCTCATCGAGCCGCTCGCGCTCCTCGATATAGAGCGGTCGAACCTCGAGGTCCTCCCGGCGCTGCCGCTCCTCTTCACGCTGCTCGTCAAGCCGCTCGCGGATGCGAATCGTTTCGAACAGCTCCCGCTGCTGCTGCTCGAGATACCCACGCTGCCCCTCCGCCACCGTTTCCTCGGGCGGCGAGCCGCGCCGAACGTCGGTCAGCTGCACGACCTCCGCCGACTCGAGGTCCAGCGCGAAGAGGTTGTCGGTCCGCAGGAAGTAGATCCGTCGATCGCCCTCGGCGAAGACCGGGCTCGATTCCGCCGCCGGCGTGTGCGTGAGGCGCCGCCGCGCCAGCGTCCGCCGATCGATGATGTACAGGTCGCCGTCGTGCGCAACCACCTTGCGTCGCTCATCGGCAGACACGTCGCCGGCCGCAACCAGCACCCCCAGCGAGTCGGCCACCGCTCCCGTCAGCCGTTCGGGCTCTCCGCCGCTGTGCCGCACACGGTACAGGGAGGGCGGCGTGTACCAGTCCAGGCCGCCCGGCTTCCAGCGGAAATAGATCCATTCGCCGTCGGGAGTCCAGCGCACCTGGTCCGGCTCCGTGCCGACCAGCTCCGGCCCACGCATGATGTTGGCTACGGTCAATTCGAATCCGGACCCGCTCTGCTGTGCGCCAGCGTCCGCCGCCGACAGCAGCAGCAGCACCGGCATCAGCCAGCGCGCAGGAGTCATCGTCTCCGTACCTCCAGTCGAAATGGGCTAGTCGCCGAACGCGATGCCGAGCGCGCGTGCCGTGAGCACCGTATCGGAGTCGAGCGGGACGCGCTTGATTTCGGCGATCGCTTCGGCGAGCGGGACCGCGCGCACATCCGGCGGGTCCAGCGCGACCATGGTGCCGAACCGCCGCTGAGCCACGAGGCGGACCGCCGCCGCGCCGAACCGCAGCGCGATGAGCCGGTCGTACGCCGTCGGCGAGCCGCCTCGCTGCAAGTGGCCGAGAATCAGGGAGCGCGACTCCTGGCCGGTGCACTCCGTGATCTCGGCGGCAATTGCGTCCGCGATGCCGCCGAAGCGCGCGGCACGTCCGGGTCCGGGCTCCTCCCGGTACGTCGGGCTTCCACCTCGCGGCACCGCACCCTCGGCAACGACGACAATGGCAAAGCGCCGCCCCGACCGGTAGCGCTCCTCGACCTTCGCGCAGACTCGCTCGAGATCGAATGGGATCTCCGGCATCAGAATCACATCGGCACTCGCGCTGACCCCGGCGTGCAGCGCGATCCACCCGGTGTGCCGGCCCATGACCTCCACGACCATCACGCGCTCATGGCTCTCCGCCGTCGACACCAGCTTGTCCAGCGCCTCGCTCGCGGTTTGCACGGCCGTGTGGAAACCGAACGTGAGATGCGTTGCGGCGAGGTCGTTGTCGATCGTCTTCGGCACACCAATGATCGGCAGACCCTTCTCCGCCAGCCTGCACGCAATGCTGAGGGAGCCGTCGCCGCCGATCACGATCAGCGCATCGAGTTGCTGACGTCGGAACTCGGCGACGACCTGATCCGATCGATCCACGTACTCGAACGTGCCATCGGGCAGCGCGACCGGCCATTCGAAGGGATTCCCGCGATTCGTGGTCCCGAGGATCGTGCCGCCGAGGTGCGTGATGCCGCGCACGGATTCGCGATCCAGGCGGAGGATCTCGGCCTCGCCCAGCAAGCCGCCGAATCCGCGCCGGATCCCACTCACCTCCCAGCCCTGCGCGACGGCCGCGAGCACGACCGCCCGGATCACTGCGTTCAGCCCCGGCGCGTCACCGCCACCGGTGCTCAACGCGATCTTTCGGATCTCCCGCATACCTGCCCTGGCGGCCACGCTCGCGACCGGTTGCTCAGATCAGTTGTGCCTCGATCTCGTCCCATGTGGGGTGGCGACCGGTTCGCTTCTTCGAGTGGATCAGCCGGCCATCGGCGACCACCTCGAACACACCACCGCTCGAGCGCATCAGCTCGACGGTGGCTTCGGGGAATCGCTCCTTGATTCGGGCTTCCAGACTGGAAGCGCGCGGGAGGTAGTTTCAGACGCCGCAGTACTCGATCGTGATCCGGTTCGGGCTTGCCGCCATCCGGTTCTCCAGTCGGTGCAATGCTGCTGCCGAGCCAAGCCTAGCGGCGCGCTGAGGGGGTGTCAATTTCCGCGTGCTGCGCACCACCGGCACCACGCTCGGCCGCTAGCCGACGTCGCCCAGCGCCGCACTGCAGTGCAGCGGCCGCCCTTGACGCGTGCGTGAGACGATGACGATCTTCCAGGGGCCAACCCCCGTCCCGACGCTCGGTACCGGCGAAGCTCGCCGTTCGATCCCCTGACCACCTAGTTCGGTGCCTTCCGATTCGAGGCCATTGCCGCCGCGCGGGCGCCCCACGGGCCGGCAGCTCCGCGCCGTGCTCATCTCGCTCGCCGCATTCGCGATTCCCGTTGCGGGCGCCTTCCTTTTCCCGGACGCGCTGCAAGACTACGAAGCCCTGCTCTGGTTGCTCGCGCTGGTGCCCGCGTTCCTGCTCGCGTACGACCGCGGCTGGGGCGGCGTGGCGACTGCGCTGGCCGCAGGCATGGCGCTGCTGTCCCTGACGTACGCGTATGTCGAGGCGACAGGCCGCGCCGTGCCCAGCCTTCTGTTCGCCGTCGTGGTCGCTTATCTCGTGCTCGCTCTGGGCATCGGCTGGCTGACCGAGCGGCTGCGCGGCCGCACTGGCGGCGCTCAGAGCTTGTCGGACCCGCTCACTGGCCTGGCCGGCCGCGGTTACGCAGAGTTCTTTCTCGAGAAGGAGTTCGCTGCGGCCGAGCGTGGCCGACCCCTTGCCATCGTGCTGTTCGGCATCGACGACGCAGACGGCTACCGCCAGCGCCACGGGGACGGCATGACGGATCGCGCGATTCGCACGATCGGCGAGGTACTGGCGCAGGGCACCCGTAAGATGAACCTGTCCGCACGCTATGACACGGACCGGTTCCTGTGCATCCTGGGCGTCTGCGACGAGGAGGGCGCCGTCACGTTCTCGCTGCGTCTCCAGGACCTGCTGCGCGAGGCCGGCCCCCTGGGCGACGTGGCGCTACCGACCTTGAGCGCCGGCATTGCCGCCTATCGTCCGGATACAACGGGCGCCGCCGAGCTCATCAGCTGCGCCGAGCGGGCCCGGCGTCAGGCCGTGGCTGATGGCGGGGACCGTGTCCGCGTTTTCGGCCGTGGCTTCTCCAGCCGGCGCGGCGCTCGTTTCCCGGAGGGTGCCACCGCCGCCCCGGCAGCGCACGTCACGCCGCGTGACGAGCGCACGCCCATCGGCACCGGGCGGCTCGCCTTCGTCTTCGCGGCGGATCCCGGAACCCGCGAGCGCCTGCTTCGCTTTCTCGAGCGCGAGGCCTTCCGTGTCACGGCCGGCAGTTCGCTTTCCGATGGCGTTGCACTGCTCAGGCGCGATTATGATCTGGTCTTCACCGACCTGGGGAGCACGCGGCCCGTGCTCCAGTTGATCCGCGAGATTCGCGCACGATCGCCTGCCACCCGCATCCTCGGCATCCTCGCGATCGACGGCCGCGATCTGGTCCAGGACGTGGTCTCCACCCGCGTCGACGGATACTTCCACCCGCTCATCGAGCCCGAATCGATGCGCGACCGACTGGTCGAGCTGTTGGACGAGCGCGACTGGATCCTGGAAGCCTCGATCCTCAACCAGCAGCTCGCCGAGGAGCTGCGCGCCACGTCCCGTGCCGCACAGGAGGCCCGCAAGGAGAGCGAGCAGGCGATCCGCCAGAGTGAGGAATACTTTCGCGCACTCATCGAGAACAGCGCCGACATCATCGCGGTCGTCAATCCGGACGCGACCATCCGCTATGTCAGCCCGGCCATCGAGCGGGTATTGGGCCGCACGCCCGAAGGGCTCTTCGGTGGTGGCGCATTCGACTTCGTCCACCCCGACGATCAGCCTCCGGCGAAGGAGCTTTTCGCGCGCGTGCTCGCGGAGCCCGGAGCCACCAGGCAGACCGACATTCGCGCCCGGCACGAAGACGGAGGCTGGCGCGTGCTCGAGATCGCGGTCAGCAACCTGCTCAATGCTCCTTCGGTCGGCGGGCTGGTGGTCAATGCGCGTGACATCACGGACCGTCGAACCGCAGAGCGCGCTCTGCTCGAAAGTCAGGAACTGCTCGCGCGCAGCCAGAAAATGGACGCGATCGGCCGTCTCGCTGGCGGCGTCGCGCACGACTTCAACAATCTGCTGACCGCGATCCAGGGACACGCGGAGCTTCTGCTCGCCGATCTGCCGGCGGACAGCCCCATCCAGCCCGACCTGCGCGAGATCGCCGAGGCGGCGCGACGCGCGACAGCGCTCACGCGCCAGTTGCTCGCTTTCAGCCGCAAGCAGGTGCTGCAGCCGCGCGTGCTCGACATCAACGCCGTGGTCGGCGAGCTCGAAAAGATCCTGCGCCGCCTGATCGGCGAGGATGTCAGTCTCGACATCGAACTCGATGATGATGCCGGCTTCTGCCAGATCGATCCGACCCAGATCGAGCAGGTTCTGATCAACCTTGCTGTGAACGCGCGGGATGCCATGCCGCAGGGTGGCAAGCTCAGCATCCGCACCGGCAGCCAGAGGGTGACCCGCAACGAGGCGGCGGCGCGCGATCTCGAGCCCGGCGTCTACGTCGTCGTTACGGTGAGCGATACCGGTCACGGCATCGAGCCCGACATCATTGCCAAGATCTTCGAGCCGTTCTTCACGACCAAGGAGCACGGCAAGGGCACCGGGCTCGGTCTTTCCACCGCTTACGGCATCGTGAAACAGAGTGCCGGTCACATTCAGGTCGACAGCCGGCCGGGGCGCGGCGCCACGTTCCATGTCTATCTGCCGCGCGTGCCGGCGGCGCCGGCGCGGGCAGCCGCCGAGACCGCGGAGCTGACGGTCTCGCCGCGTGGCGCCGAATCGATCCTGCTGGTCGAGGACGAGACCGGCGTCCGCAACCTCGCGCTGCGCGTCCTGCGCCGTGGCGGCTATGACGTCAGTGTCGCACCCGATGGCGTCGAGGCCGTCGCCTTGATCGAGCAGCGTGAGGCCCCCTTCGACCTGCTCCTGACCGACGTCGTCATGCCCCGGATGGGCGGCAAGGAGCTCGCCGACCGGGCCTCGGCAATCATGCCGCGCATACGAATCCTCTTCATGTCCGGCTACAACGAGGAGGCAGTCGCGCAGCATGGCGTGTTGACCGAGGGCACGCACTTCCTGGAGAAGCCGTTCAGTCCGGACGTGTTGCTCCGAAAGGTGCGGGCCGCCCTGGACGAGGTGGATCTTTCTCTCCGCGACGTGACCTGAGCCTACCATGACCGGGATCCATCGTCTGGCCGCCGGCTGGCGACAGCTCGCGTTCCTGCTGCTTGCCCTGCTCGCGGCGCCACCGTTGGAGGCGCAGCAGGCCGACCTGATCGTCACCGGCGCGCGCGTCTGGACAGGGGATCCGGCAGCGCCGTGGGCCCGGGCTCTCGCCATCGCGCGCGGCCGCCTGATCGTCGTCGGGTCGATCGCGGAGGCAATGCGTCATCGCACCGCCGCCACTCGCATGCTCGCGGCCGATGATGCGTTCGTCATGCCCGGCTTCATCGACAATCACACGCACTTCGAACGCGCCGGCGCGCTGCTCCTCGGCGTCAACCTGCTCGATGTCGCCGACGAGACAGGCCTGGTGCGCCGCGTGCGGCAGGCTCGCGATCGGCTTCCGCCGGGCGCGTGGTTGCTCGGCGGCGACTGGGGCGCCTACGAAGACTGGGCCCTGGGCTCGAGCGGGCAGCCCGCTGGCGGCCGGGCCGCCGACCGATTCGCGCCGCAGCGCGCGATGATCGATTCACTCACACCCGCCTCGCCCGTGCTGCTGAACCGGTGGGACCGCTCGCAGTATCTCGCGAATGCTCGAGCTCTGGAGCTCGCCGGCCTGTCCTGCGCCGACGCCGGTGTGGAATGCGTGAGTGGCCTGATGACCGGGCGTCTCTCGCCGGCTGCGGCCGCGCGCGTGCGCCGCGTGATTCCACCGAAGCCGCTCGAGCAGAGGCTGGTCGAGTCGCGTGCCGCGCTGGCGGATCTGGCGAGTCACGGCGTCACGACCATCCACGACAACACGTCGCCCGAGCAGCTCGCCGTGTTCCAGGAGCTGCGCTCGCGCCGTGAGCTCACGGTCCGCGTCTACGCGCGGCCGACACTCGATCGCTGGGCAGCCCTCGGCGCGATCGGCATTCGCCACGGCTTCGGCGATGAATGGATCCGCATCGGCGGCCTGAAAGGGTTCGTCGATGGCATCATGGGCAACTCCTCGGCCCGCTTCTACGAGCCCTACCTGACGACCGGCGAGCGCGGGAGCTGGCGGGACATGGTCAGCGATCCGCCGGGCATGCTCGCGCTGCTTCTCGGCGCCGATTCGACTGGCCACTGGCCACAGGTGCACGCGATCGGTGACGAGGCGATCGATACGCTACTCGACATGTTCGAAGAGGTGCGGCGGCGGAACGGTCCGCGCGAGCGGCGCTGGCGCATCATTCACGCCCAGGTGTTGCGCGATGCCGAGGTCGCACGTCGCATGGCCGCGCTCGGCGTCGTCGCTGAAGTGCAGCCCTATCATGCGATCGATGACATGCGCTGGATGGAAGAGCGCATTGGCCGGCGCGCTCGTTGGGCCTACGCGTTCCGCACGCTGCACGAGGCCGGCGTCACGCTTTCCTTCGGCAGCGACTGGCCAGGCACGAACGCCTCCTGGTACCCCGCCGAGCCGGTGCTCGGCATTTACGCTGCCGTCACTCGCCAGACCCTCGACGGCCGGCCGGACGCTGGCTGGTTCCCCGAAGAGAGGATCGACGTCGAGACCGCGTTGCGCGCTTACACGGTGAACAACGCCTGGGCCGCCGACGAGCTCGACGCGAAGGGATCGCTCACGGCCGGCAAGCTCGCGGATGTCGTCATCCTGGATCGCGATCCATTCACTGCGCAGCCGTCCGAGCTCAAGGATGTGCGGGTATTGATCACGATCGTCGGCGGCCGCATCATCTTCGACCGCGAAGGCGTGGCCGGTACGGACCCCGACTAGCGGCTCGCCCCCGTTCGTGACCTCCGAGGCCAATGGCCGACGCAGTCCGCGTCTGTGACCCCGCCGCGATCACCGGCTACGTCGAAGGGCTCTTCGCGCCGGAAGACGACGTGCTGCGTCGCGTACGGCAGCGGATGCGGCAGGCCGAGCTACCGGAAATCTCGGTCTCGGCCGAGGTCGGCCGGCTGCTCCAGGTTCTGCTGCACGCCGTCGCCGCCCGGCGCGTGCTCGAGATCGGCACGCTCGGCGGTTACAGCGCAATCTGGATGGCGCGCGCGCTGCCCGATCCTGGCTCGCTGCTCACGCTCGAGATCGATGCCGATCGCGCCCGCCTCGCCCGCACCAACATCGTGGATGCCGGGCTCGCCTCGCGTGTCGAGGTGGTCCACGGCGACGCCCATGAGGCGCTGAGCCGGCTCGATCGCGCACAGCCCTTCGACGCTTGCTTCATCGACGCCGAAAAAACCGGGTACACCGACTACCTCGAGCAGGCGCTCGAGCTGGTTCGCCCCGGCGGCCTCATCATCGCCGACAACGTGCTCTGGGGCGGCCGCGTACTCGAGCCTGCCGAGGATGAGCCGGACACTGCCGCGCTGATCGCCTTTGGTCGCCGACTCGCGGCCGAGCCCGCACTCGCGACGACCATTCTGCCGATCCGCGACGGCCTTGCGGTCGCGGTCGTGCGGCGCGCGGAGCGGCTCCTGTGACTCCTGCCGGACCCAACGCATCCGCTTGCGCTGTTGCGGCACGCGTTATGCACTTTTCGACTTCGGGTGAGGCGAGGACGATGGGACGCTGGAGGCGTACGTCACGCGCCCTTCGACGGGCGCGTTTTTGTACCCGTAGATCGGGGGCGGAACATGCGCGTAACACGGGTTGCGGCCGGCATGGTGGTCTCGATCGCGCTGGCTGGCTGCGCTCACGGCGCGGCGGAATCGGGGTGGCGGGATGCGCGAACTGCTGACGACGGCGTCATCCAGGTCGCGAACAATCATTGGCGGGATGTGAACATCTATATCGTGCGTGCAGCTCAAACACCGGCTCGGGATGGTGACGAGCTTCACCGCCCGGACATTCAAGGCAGGAGCGCTTCTGATGGATGGCGGCTCGGCGATTCGTCTCGTGGCGGACCCCATCGGCTCGCACCGGCCGTACACCTCCTCGCCGCTGCTGGTGGCGCACGGCCAGTCTGTGCGCTGGCAGCTCGAGAACAACCTGGCGCTGTCGAGCTTCGTGGTTCGCTGACCGAGGTGCCGGCGGTGAGCGGCCGTACGGATCGGCCGGGCGGTGGCGGCTGCCCGGCCGGGTTCGTCGGGCGTCAGCAGCCAGCCCGCTCGAGCGCGGCCAGCGTGCTCGCCACGTAGCCGCTGCCGAACAGATTGACGTGCACGAGCAGGTAGTACAGCTGGTAGATCGCGCGCCGTCCTTCGCGGTATCCGGTGTCGAGCGGCCAATCGGCATCGTAGGCCTCGAAGAACGCCGGGTCGAAGCCACCGAAGAGCTCGGTCATGGCAACGTCGACTTCACGATGGCCGTAATAGCTGGCTGGATCGACCAGAGCTGCTGTGCCTCCCTTCAGCATGTGCACATTGCCGCTCCACAGGTCACCGTGCAGCAAGGAGGCGCCTTCGTCGCGGGCGACTGCTAGCCGGCTGTCCAGCACGTCGAAGAGCCGGTCGAATCGCCGACGATCGCCCCGATCGAGCAGGCCGCGATCACAAGCACGCTGAAGCTGTGGCTCGAGCCGGCGACTGCGCCAGAACTCGGCCCAATCAGCCGTCCACGCGTTCGGCTGTGGCAGCGAGCCGATGAAATTATCTGCTTGCCAGCCGAACCGTTCCGCTCGGGTTCGATGCAGTCGTGCCAATGCATGGCCGAGGCTGCGCCAGCCGCCTCGCGTTGGCTGCCCGGGCTCCAGCCACTCCAGAATGAGCCAGCCGACGGTCGCCTCATCCGTCGCGGCGGCGAGCACCGCGGGAACGCGGACGGCCTCGACCTCGGCCAGCGCGCTGAGCGATCCGGCTTCCGCCGCGAACATGCGCAGGGCGACGTCGCCCTCGCCCCATTTGAGGAAGGCCGTGTCCCCGGCCGTGCTGACGAGTCGTGCAGACGGGCTGACGCAGCCGCCGGCGACGCGCTGCACGGTTTCGATGCTGACCTCGCGGTGCAGCACCTCGCCCCAGGCGCGCTCGACCGCTGCGCGCACGTCCCCGGGCAGCGTGGGCGAACGCGTCCGACTCGCGGTGGCACCGCCCCAGGCGCGGTGGTAGCTGCGGCCGGTGCGCTCGGCGCCGACGCTGTCATCACTAGAGCCCATGCCTCTCCCGAATGTGGTCGAGCAGCCCGCGACAGGACCGCTCGACGATATCGTGTACTTCGGCGAAGCCGCCGGGACCGCCGTAATACGGATCCGGAACGCCGAGGCCATCGTCGCCCGGCTCGGACCGCGGGTCCCACTCGCGCAGGAGTCGCAGCTCGGCGGCGGCCGCGCCGCGCCGCTCGGCCAGCGCTTCGACGCGCCGGAGGTTATCGGCATCCATCGCGATCACATAGTCGAAGCGATCGAGATCGGCCGCGACCATACGACGCGCACGCCCACTCAGCGTCAAGCCTCGCCGCCTCGCCTCCTCGGCCGTGCGGGCGTCCGGCCGGTCGCCCACATGGTAACCCGAAGTGCCAGCGGAATCGACCTCGAACCGATCGCTCAAGCCCGCCTCACGGAGTTGCTCTCGAAATACGCCCTCCGCGAGCGGCGACCGGCAGATGTTGCCGAGACAGACGAAGAGCACCCTGATCGGTTCGGTTCGTGGCATGGCTAACGTCGAACGATGGGACCGCGATCGATTCCAATGATTGCCCGCGCTTGACGCTTCCGACGGCTACGCGCCATCCTTGGCGCTTTCCCGCCCGATCGCAAGGAGCCCCTGTGCGCATGCCATGCCTCGTCATGACGCTTGCGTTGATGGTCGTGGGCTGCGCGGACCGGCAGCCCACGTGCGAGGCACCGGAACGCATCGGTCTCATGCCGCCGTCCGTGCGTGAGTCGAGCGGGCTCGCCGCCAGCCGTGCACGTGAGGGCGTGCTCTGGACGCACAACGATTCCGGCAGCGATCCGCTCGTCTTCGCGGTCGCGACAGACGGCACGCTGATCGATTCGGTGCGTGTGAGCGGCGCCCTGGTCACGGACTGGGAGGACATCGCCATCGCGCCGTGCGCTGCCCGGTCCGACGACGACTGCCTGTACATTGCCGATGTCGGGAACAACCGCCATACGCGTGAGGCAGGCACGATCTACCGCGTCCGCGAACCGCGTGCGGGGGATGCGCAGACCCTGCCCGCCGACCGGCTGCCTGTTCGCTACCCCGGCGCCGGCTGGGACATGGAGGCGCTTTTCGTGCTGCCCGGCGCCGAGCTGTACCTGATCTCGAAGGGCGTCGACCATGCCGTCACGCTGCTCCGCTATCCGCCGCCGCTGCGGCCCGACTCCCTGGTTGCCCTGGAGCCCGTGCAGCTGCTCTCGGATTCTGCCGTGTCGCTGCCCGACCAGGTCACCGCCGCCACCGCCACTCGGGATGGTCGCTGGGTCGCCGTCCGCACCTACACGGCCCTGCGGTTCTACCGCGTGCGCGACGGCCAGCTGCAGGCAGCGTTCGATTCGAGCGGCATCGACCTGAGCGCGCTGGCCGAGCCGCAGGGGGAGGGGCTGGGCGGCGGCGACGACGGCACGTTCTATCTCTCCAGCGAGCGCGGGCTCGATACGGTTGCCCCCCTCTCACGAATCGTCTGTGCGATCGAATGACTCCCCGCCAGGCGCCCGCCATTCCATATTGGACGGACCCGGCTGATACCTACCCATGCATTGAGCAGTCACCAGAGCCCGGAGCCAGATGGCCGACGCGATCGAGTACACAATTCATGGCGATGACATGCAGGCCGTCGAGATCGAGCTCGATCCGCAGGAGGGAGTGCGAGCCGAAGCCGGCGCCATGCTCTACCTGGAGACCGGGATCGAAATGCAGACCTCGACGGGCGGCGGCCTGTTCGCTGGTCTGAAACGCGCCCTGACGGGCGAGACCTTCTTCATCACCAGCTTTGTCAATGCCGGTGCCACCAAGAGCCGCGTCGCATTCAGCGCTCCCTATCCAGGTAAGATCCTGGCTCTCGACCTCGCACGGCACGGGGGCTCCTTCCTCTGTCAGAAGGACTCCTTCCTGTGCGCCGCTGCCGGCATCGACATCGAAGTGGCCTTCACCCGGCGCCTCGGTGCCGGCCTCCTCGGCGGCGAAGGTTTCATCCTGCAGAAGCTCACCGGCGCTGGCCTCGCCTTCGTCCATGCCGGCGGAACCGTCATTCAGCGTGAGCTCGCTGCCGCCGAGACGCTGCGCGTCGATACGGGTTGTGTGGTCGGCTTCGCAGCCACTGTCGATTTCGACATTCAGTTCATCGGCGGCTTCCGCAACGCATTGTTCGGCGGCGAAGGCCTGTTCCTGACCACCCTGACGGGACCCGGGCTCGTACTCCTCCAGACGCTGCCGTTTTCCCGCCTCGCCGACCGCATCGTCGCGGCCGCCGGACACGCGCAACGTGGGGAGAAAACGGGCGTCGCCGGTGTAGGTAGTAGCGTGCTCGGTGGCGTTTGCAGGGCGACCGCCGATTCTGATGGACCGCCGCCGTCCCGACGGGCTCGTCGGTGGGTGTGACGCGGCGCCGTGGGCGAGCATCTCATATGTTCCACCGGCACGGATGGTGCACGATCAGTGGCCAGCCTATTTGTCCGACTGGGAGCGATAATGAGGAATCCGGAACTCAACGATGAGCAGAACGAAGACCGGCCGGCCGAGCCGTACGAGCGCCGGCGGCGCGTATCCGACCATGACGGCCATGACCGCCGGGCCGAGTCGCCGCGGCCATCGCGGAGCCGCGCCTGGCGTGAGAAGCTGAATCGCTGGCGTGAGCCAATCATAGGGCTGACAATGGTGGGCGCCGCGGCGCCGCTACTCGATGACGCGCGCTCGGGGAACAAGCCGGCATCGCCACAGGCGCGCGCCGGCGAGCAGGGCAGGACCGATCCGGTGCCGGCCGGCACTGCCGAGGAGCAGGTCGGTGAGCGGATGCGCGCGTCGGAGGAGCAGAATCACCGAGAGCTGACGATTGCCGGCGCGATCGCGCGCTATGACATCACGGCGGATCTCGCGTCCGACATCTACGACATCGCCGTCGAGGAAGACATCGAGCCGGACCTCGCGTACGGCCTGGTCAAGACGGAGAGCACGTTCCGTGAGCGTGTGACCAGCTATGCCGGCGCGCGAGGTCTGACGCAGGTGCTGCCGTCCACGGCCAACTGGCTGATGGGTCGGCAGGTCGACCTGTTCGACCGGCAGGACAACCTGAGGACCGGCTTCCGTTATCTGAAGAAGTTGATCGCCGATTACAATGGCGATGTGCGCCTGGCGCTGCTCGCCTACAACCGCGGTCCGGGCACCGTCGACCGCATTCTTCGGAGAGGCGGCAACCCGGACAACGGCTACGCGCGCAAGGTGCTCGACGGCTGAGCGTACCCTGCCAACGCGCCGCGGCTCTCTATGCCTCGAGCGCGGCGGGCGCACACGCCGTGCACCTGGTCGCGTAGGGTCCGGGCGACGCCTCGTTGCCTCGCTCGCCGGGCTGATCCTGTTCCTCCCTGGACATGCCCCGGCGCAGGAGATCGACACGCTCGCGCTGCGCGCGCATACCCGCTTCCTGGCTGACGATCTGCTCGAGGGGCGCGCTGCCGGCAGTCGAGGTGAGCGCCTGGCGGCGCTCTACATCGCAAGCGAGCTGCGCCGGATGGGCGTCGAGGGCGCAGACGCGGACGGCGGTTTCTTCCAGCCTCTACCGCTGCAACGCGCCCGCATCGACACCGCCGCGACACGGGTTCGGCTCCGCGCAGCCGGCTCGACCCGCTCGTTCAGCACTCCGAATCATTTCCTTGTCGAGAGCGCTGCGCGCCGCTGGCCACGATCCGTCGTCGGCGAGACCGTCTTCGCCGGAACCGTGACCACCGCCGAACGGGCGTTGAGCGCCCAACCCGTAGCGGGACGCATTATCGTGTTGCTCGGCGTGCCGGACGCCGCTGTAGCGCAGGCCGCTGCCCGCCTCGCAAGGCGCGGCGCTGCTGCGGTGCTGCTCCTGATCGATGACGCGGAACTCTACGACAGCTATGCCGGCGGCCGGAGTCCAACGCGCTATTCGCTTCGCGGATCGGGCGGTAGCGGCGCATCCGCGTTGCCCGTCGTGCTCGCCGGACCGCTACTCACCCGGGCCGTTCTGGGCGACGTCCCCGCCGCCCGCCTCGACGCGGTCGCCGCCTCAACGGCGCCGGCGGTGCTGCTGCCGAGCCGGGCCGAGGTCACGCTCGTACTCGACGTCGCCGCCCTGTCGAGCGCGAACGTCGCAGCGATCGTACACGGCACGGATCCCGAGCGCGTCGATGAGCTCGTCGTCTTCACCGCGCATTACGATCACCTCGGCATCGGTCCGCCCGGCGAATCCGGTGACTCGATCTACAACGGATTCTCCGACAACGCCGCCGGCACCGCGATGCTGCTGGAGATCGCGAGTGCCGTGGCCCGAGCACCGCCGCCACGCTCCGTGCTGTTCCTGTTCTTCGCGGCCGAAGAGGTGGGCCTGCTCGGGTCCAGCTTCTATGTCGCGTCGCCACTGCTGCCGCTCGAACGGATCCGTGCGCTGATCAACCTGGATGCCGGCGCGCCACCCGCTCCTCCCGTCGCGTGGCGCCTGGCCGGCGGAGCCCGCAGCACCTTCGGCGCGCGCGCAGCCGAGCTGGTGCGTGCCCAGGGCTATACGGCCACCCTCGACCGCGGCTCGCCGAACTCCGACTACTGGCCGTTCCTGGCGCGCGGCGTTCCCGCCATCTTCCTGGTACCGGGGCAGACCTTCGAGGGCTTGGGCGGCGCGGCCGCAGAGCGCCTGCGTGAGCACTGGGACCGCTACCACCGACCTGACGATCACTGGCACGCCGACTTCCCATTCGCGGGCCTGAAACGCTACGCCGAGCTTGCACTGCGCATCGGGATCGCGGCCGCGCGACGCTGAGCCCTCCGCGGCCCTTGCCGGCGCACCGTCCGCACCCTCACTTGTCGAACCAGGGCAGCGACACACTCAACAGCAAGGGTGACAATGGCCGGAGCAAAGCGCAGAGCGAGCGCCGTCTGGAACGGCTCGCTCGCCGAAGGAAGCGGCAAGGTAAGCACGGGGACCGGCGTGCTGCGCGACGTTCCCGTGACCTGGGCAGCACGAACCGGCGGCGACGACGCGAAGACGAGTCCGGAGGAATTGCTCGCCGCGGCGCACGCCGCATGCTTCTCCATGGCGCTGGCCGCCGGCCTCGGCAAGAGCGGGAATCCACCCGAGGAGCTGCGCGTCGAGGCGACCTGCTCCTTCGCGCCCAAGCCCGAAGGCGGCTTCCGCATCGGCAGCATCGAGCTGCAGGTGCGTGGGCGCGTGCCGGACATCGACCAGAACGCCTTCGAGCAGGCCGCCCGCGCCGCAGGGGAAGGCTGCCCGGTCTCCGCCGCACTCGAGGGAAATGTCCAGGTGCGTGTGGCCGCTCAGCTGAGCTGAGCGCTAGCGTGGGCGCAACCTACTCGGCCGGCGGCTCAGTACCGCCACGGCAGCTCGCTCCCGTTGCCGCGGACCCACACAATGTCTTCGAGGCGCCGGAGCCGGATCGTCTGCTCGTCCTGCTCACCGAGCAGGTAGAAGCGCAGCACACCATCGCGGCCGCCTTCGGCCGAGAACCGAACCTCGTATTCGGTCCCGTTCGCGAGCGAATCACGCTCAACGGCGACAATGTTGTGCGTCCGGAAGTCGTATCCGCCTTGATAGAACGGGATCTTTTCAGCTGTAGCCAGTCGATACCATTAGTTGCTGCCTGGCGCCGAGAGGGACCATTCGAGCAACGACGTTCGCGGCGCGACCATGAGACCGTAGCCACTGCGGCCGGCGCACGGCACAAAAAAAGGCCGGGGAGTGCAATCCCCGGCCTGACGACGTAGGGTCCGGCGCGCGTCGCTCTAGTTGAGCAGCGGCTCGATTCGCTCAGCGAAGCTGGTGCGTGCCCGGTGCAGGCGGCTCTTCACCGTTCCCAGGTTCACACCCGTGATCTCCGCGATTTCCTCGTAGCTCTTGCCCTCGAGCTCGCGCAGCCGGAAGACCAACTGGTGGTGCTCCGGCAGCTCCTTGACGGTCTCTTCCACGATATGCTGCAGGTACCGCTTGGTGTACAGCCGGTCCGGCGTTTGTGAGTGGTCCTCGAACTGCAACGGCCGGTGTTCCGGCTCCCAGTGCGTCGTTAGTTTCTGGAACAGCACGAGCGGGCTCCGCGACCGGTTCCGCAACTCGTTCTTCGAAAGATTCGAGCAGATCGTATAGATCCAGGTCGAGAACTTCTTGGACTGGTCGAAGCGGTGCAGGTGCCGCGTCACACGGATGAACGCCTCTTGCACGAGGTCCTCGGCACGGTCACGGTCGCCCGTCTTGCGCCCGATGAAGTACACCAGCTTGTCGTGGTACCGATCGTACAGTTCCGTGAACGCGCCCGGACGGCCATCCAGGTGCGCCTGAACCAGTTGCGCATCCGTCAGCGCGGCGACCGGCATGGTCGCTGTCTGTGGCGGCTTACGCGTCCGCTGATGCTTGCGAATCGCCGTCGTCGCAGCCATCGATCTCCTTTCCCCGGAGCCGTGGGTCCACCGCCAGAAGCTGCGGAGCCCGGCCCGTTTATCGTTCGCGGCGTTGCCGCGCCGACTTCCCGCCACCCTGACGGCGGCGCGAAAGCGGCCTGATTTGCGTCCCGGCTCACGCCTCTTAAGCTACTCGTATGGCCTTGAAACATAACGAAAAACGCGCGTTCTCTCAAGCTTCGCAAAACAGGTAATTATTCCGATTTCCAACGAGCTTTGAAATGGCGCTAACGCGCGGAGTTTCGGGTTGTTTTCGGAGTTGGAAACGAATGGATTCCGGCGGCCGGGTCAAACGCGCAGCGGCCGCCGCGCTGGTGACGAGTGCGGCCGTGCTGCTCGGGCTCGGGCCAGCCTGCGCGCAAGCGCCGACGGCGGCGGCGCCAGAACCGGCGCGTGCGGCTGAGCTGGTGGCGAACTGGATCGACGCCGCCGGCGGCCCGGACCTATGGGATCGGGTCACCGACCTGCGTTACACGATCACCACGGTCTGGTATGACACGAGCGGCGCGGAGCTGCGCCGCCGTCCGCGGCACGTGTGGATCCAGAAGCACGCCGGCGGTTTTCGCGTACGGGTCGAGCGAGGCGAGGCGGAAGGCGCGTACGTACAGGTTTGGGATGGCACGTCGGCGTGGGCAACTCTGAACGGCCGGGCATTGCCGGACACGGCGCGTGCGGTCAGCGAGATCGAGTACGTGGCGGGCGATCTGACGTATTGGATCGGGCTGCCGTGGAAGCTGCGCGACCCAGGCGTGCGCCTGCAATGGTCCCGGTCGGACGGGCGCGGTCCGGGGGAGGTGCTGCACGTCACGTTCGGCTCGGGTGTGGGGCTGCACGATGGCGACCAATACTGGTACTACTTCCCTGAAGCGACGCGGCCGCTGCCTCGGGAGGTGCACTATCTCGAGGAGGGGCACCCGGCCACCGATCGGACACGCACCCTGTGGAGTGACTGGCGCCGGGTGGGTCCTGCGCTCCATGTCGGTCGGCGTCTCATCGTCGATCCGACAGGCCGCCCGCTGCGGGCGCTGCTGATCAGGGATGTGGCGCCCAATGCAGGGCTATCGGACGCCCTATTCGACCGTCCACGGGGTGACGGCTCGGCTCAGCGAACGGGCTCGAGCAGCAACGACAGCTGACGCGCATCAATGACGCGGCTGCGGCTGCGCACGGTGGCCGCGTCTCCTACCTCATCGATCACGCGGTCGAGCAGGTTCTGACCGAGCTCGGGCCGCCGCAACTCACCGCGGCGGAAGCGGACCGTCACCTTCACGTTCTTGCCTTTGTGCAGAAACCGGCGGATGTTTCGCAGCTTGAAGCCGAGGTCGTGCTCGTCGGTGATGGGGCGCAGCTTGACTTCCTTGAGGTCGATGGTGTGCTGCTTCTTGCGCGCTTCCCGCTCGCGCTTCTGCTGGTCGTAGCGGTATTTCCCCCAGTCCATGATGCGTACGACCGGCGGTTTCGCAGCCGGCGCCACCTCGACGAGGTCGAGTCCCGCATCGCGGGCCCGCTCACGGGCCTGGTCGAGCGGGACGATGCCGACCTGCTCGCCATCCGCGGCGACAAGGCGGATCGGACTGATTCTGATGTCGTCGTTTATGCGAGTGCTCGTCTTGGCGATGAGGACCCTCCTGTTGTGGGATTATTGAGCGCGGCGCGCCTCGGGCAGCGAAGCGCAGCCGCGCAGCAGCACGCCGGCTGAGAATGTGAGCCAACGGCGCTGGGCGTCGAGCCGCTGATCCACTGCCGACTTGCAGATCAGGTGCAGCTGCCCGCCCTCGATGCGGAGAAGTGGCCCACCGGCCGTGCGTAACGTGAAGTCGGTCGTACCCAGCGGTAGCTCGACGACGATATCGCCGCCGCTCGCGTTTGGGCCGCCGACCAGCCGCATGGCATCCCCGAGCTCCTCGACCTCGAGTGGCCGATCAGCGCTGATGCGGAAGCGGGCCTCACCAGTACGAACGGTCAGCACTCGCGGCGACGGCGCGGCCAGCGCGAGCTCGCGCGGCGTACGGACCGACTCGAAGAGAGACGCGCGGCCTTCGTGCCTGCGGATCGGCGCCGCGGCTCCGGACGGCATCGCTGGATCCCGAGGCATGGACCGACCCTGCCACGCGTAGCGGGTGAGCGGCTGAAAATTGCTTACGCTCTCTGCCAGCAACCGGTCGGGCAGGCGTACCCGGACGCGGACCCGTTCCGGCACGACGACCACGAAGTTGATGTGGTCGGCGTCCACCGCCGTCAGACGGAGCTCCTGGCTTTCGCGGCCACCCAGGCCGAACGCGGCGACGCCTGATCCCGGCCGCGCCAGCACCTCGACCCGACCATGCCCACCGCGCATCACGTGGAGCTCGCCGGCCGACTCCGTCAGCACGGTGATCTCGAGCTCGGTGCCGCCGTACGTGTAGCTCCGCTGCTGGACCGGTCCGTGCTGCGCCGCCGCCGGCGCACCGAACAAAAAGAGCGGCACGAGCGCCGCTCCCCACCACCACCGCGCCATGTCCGCCTTCCTGTGCCCGAGCACCCTCAACCACCAACCACCAACCACCAACCATCAACCACTGTCAATGCATAACCTGCGCCTGCGGGACGGGTTCCGGCGGCGGGGTCACGTCCTGTACCTCACCGGCTCGCGTGATGACCTTGAAGAGCAGCCAGGCGACGACGAGCAGCAAGGCCAGGCCGGCGGCCCAGAGCCAACGGTGGCGTGGCGGCGGTGGGATATGCGGCTGCGTCATGGTGGGCTGAGCAGGATGTTCTCGGTCGGGTCAGGCGCCGGGATTTCGGCGTCGGCCGCCAGCCCAACGCGATCGATCAGCCAGATCGCGCCCGCCAGCCCGATTGCGCCCACCAACCAGGGCCAGAGTGGCGGACCGCTGCGGGCGACGGCAATCCTGGCCATGAACGCTCGTTTCAGCTCACCTGTCGCCGGATGCGCACGCCCCGGCTCGCCAGCTCGGCGACGTATTCGCCGGCCGGAACGCAGCTGTCGGGCGTTTGCACGCCGCGCAGGTCGATACGCCCATCGGCCTGCATCTGGCCCGTGATGGACAGTGAAAAACCGGTGGTGCGCTCCATTGCGCTGATCCCGGAGTCGGCGTCGTAACAGTCGAGCAGGTCATAGGTCACGCGCGTGCCAGCGCCGGCCGCAGTGCCGGCGACCTCGACACGCAGCGCGACCAGATCCCGCGCATCCGGCTTGCGCAGCCGCGGCTCGGCGCAGGCAATGAAGACATCGCGCGGCACCACCTCAGCGCCGTTCAGTCGTACCGGATCCAGCTCGAGCAGGCCCAGATCACGGATCGCGCGAATGATGCCAGCGTGGCCGGGGTAGCGCAGTGTCTTGTATTCCATCTGCCGGACGATCCCCTCGAGCGACCACGGCATGAGCGACAGGCCACCGGCCGTATGGAAGGCCTCGAGCCGGCCGACCGGCGGAGGAAAATCCAGCTCTTCGACTTCACTCAGCGCCTCGACCTGGAGCCGCTTGCCGTCACGCACGACCCACGACGGCGTCGTGTAGTAGTCGAGCACGCCCTCGAGCGAATAGACGATTTGATAGCCGAGCGGCGGCTCCGGCTGCTGCGGCAGCCCGCCGACGTACATGCGAATGCTGTCGGCGGCATCCAGCTCGCGGACTCCCGCCGCCGCCAGAATGTTGACCATCCCGGGCGCCAGGCCACAGTCCGGGATCACACTGACGCCCGCCGCGCCTGCGGCCTCGTCGAGCTCCTTCTGCTGGAACACGATCTCCGTATTGCCACCGAGGTCCGCGTAGTGCGCGCCGGCCTCGATCGCGAGCCGCGTCATGGACAGATTGAAGTAGTAGGGCAGGGCGTTCATGCAGGCATCAGCGCCGTCGAGTAGCGCGCGCACGGCGGGCTCGTCGCGCACGTCGAGTCGGCGCAGCTCGAGCTTCGGGTCGTCGCGTCGCACGGCGAGGAACGGCCGCACGCGGTCGGGCTCGAGGTCCGCCAATACGACCGCGTCCGCCTGATCGCTGCGCAACAGGTCGTAGGCGCAGGCCGAGCCCTGCAGCCCCGCGCCGAGCACGACGAATCTCATTGGTTCCCTCCGCGACCGAGGGGGCGACCGGCTGGCCGCCCCCTCGCGCACCTCGCGCTGCCCTGCTCGGCAGATCTCATTGGGGCGTCGTCGCGTCGAGCAGCGAGGTCGTGCGTTCACGCAGCACGTAGCAGGCACGCCGCACGTGCTGTGCGTCGGCGTAGCGAGCCGGGTCGTCGAATTCGTCGAGCGCCTCTCGTGCCGACGTTGTCCGACTTTCGACGTCGCCGCCAGACCCATCGGCAGCGCCCACGAGTGACGCGAGCGCGTCGCGGATCTCCAGCGCGTGTCGCTTCAGCGTCTGCTCGTCCATTCGCCTCTTCCGATCGAGCGCGTCATAGCGCTCGACTGCGCGACGGGCGTCTTCGCGCGCATCCGACAGACGGTTGCCAGCCATTCCAGCCTCCCTGTGGGATCACGAACGAACCGGGCGTGGGCACAGTGGCCAGGAGGTCAGCGGCTGTCAACGGCGGCCGGTCGCGGTCACGCGCCAGCGCGCGCCACTCGGTGATCGGCGCGTCTCAGTGCCGAACCGCCGACGTGTCCGGGTCGATCGAGTCGCCGAGCAGCGGCGGCGGCTGCGGCACCGGCTGCGCGGGCCCTGAATCGGTCAGCGGTGGTAGCCGGCGCTCGCCGAGCCGCCGCGCCTGCGTGTCCGAACGCCGCTGCGGATCCAGCTCCTCGAGGTCCACCGTATCCGCGGCCGCGGGCCGCGCCGAATCCGGGTCCAGCGTATCCGTCGCCACCTCATCGCCGAACAGACGACGGCGGAAGCGCTCGAACCAGCCCTCTTCCTCCCACTCGCTGCGGCTCAGATAGAGACTGTCGTTGTACTCGGACAGTGCCAGGTACTCGAAGCAGGATGTCGCTGCCGCGACGGTCCCGCGGACGAAGTATTCCTGCCGCACGGCGCCGACCGGGACGCAGCCTTCCACCAGCAGATTGCCGGCCTCGTCGATCTGATGCTGCTCGACGCCCGGCGGCGCGGACCAGCTTCCGCCGCCCGCACCGACGCGGCGCATGAGGCGGCCCCAGACGGGCGCCGCGAGCCCGCCGCCCGTGGCACCCGGCACGATCGTTTCGGGATCATCCAGCCCGATCCACACTCCCGCGACGGCGTTCGGTGTGAAGCCGACGAACCAGGCGTCGGCGCCATCGTTGGTGGTGCCGGTCTTGCCCGCGGCGGTGCCCCGATAGCCGACGGCGCGAACCGCTGTGGCGGTGCCGCGATTCACCACGTCCTGCAGCATGGTCGTAATGATGAAGGCCGTAGCAGGATCGAGCACCTGGCGGGTCTGTACCGGCTGCTGCCAGACAATGCGCCCGCTACGATCCTCGACGCGGCTGATCAGCCGCGGCTCGGCGAGCCGGCCGAGCGTCGCGAATACGCCGTAGGCCGCGACCATCTCGATCAGCGAGACGTCGATGCTGCCCAGCGCAATCGACGGATACGCCGGGATCTCCTCATCGATACCCAGGGCGTGTGCCGTGCCGGCGACGCCGCTCAGGCCGACGCGCTCGGCCAGCCGCACCGTCGCCACGTTTCTCGACTGCACGAGCCCATCACGCAGCGTAACCCGGCCCGCATAGCTGTTGCCGAAGTTGCGCGGCGTCCACGTGCGGCCGTCGATCGTCATGGTCAACGGCGTGTCATCCAGCGGATAGGTCGGCGGATAGCCTCGCGCCACGGCCGTCGCGTACACGAACGGCTTGAACGCGCTGCCCGGCTGCCGCTTCGCCTGGATCGCACGATTGAACTTCGAGTGCTCGAAATCCCGGCCACCGACCAGCGCGAGGACGTTGCCGGTCTGCGACTCCAGCAACACGAGCGCACCCTGAAGGTACGGCGTCGTTTCATCCTGCTCACCCCGCACCGTCGGGTCGTAGCGCGCGTGGCGGAAGCTGCCGTAGCGCCCGGCCTCGATCGCAGCGAGCTGCCGGCGCAGCTCCTCCTCCGCCACGACCTGGAAGTCGGCGTCCAGCGTGGTGTGCACGCGCAGCCCGGCCGTGTAGATCATATCGCCGAGCTGCTCTTCGAGTACCTTGCGCACGGCCTCCACGAAATAGGGTGCGCGCTTGGCCGCCTCCAGCCCGGTGCGTGCCAGGCGTAACTCCACGTCGCGCGCCTCCTGCGCCTCGGCCGCCGTGATGTGCCCCTGCTCCGCCATGCGCTCCAGCACCAGGTTGCGCCGCTCGAGCGCACCCTCCGGGTTGTCTCGCGGATTGTGGCGCGACGGCGCCTGCACCACTCCGGCCAGCATGGCGGCCTCCGCCACGCTCAGCTCCGTGGCCGATTCGCCGAAGTACTCGTGTGCCGCGGCCTCGATTCCCCACGCACCACTGCCGAAATAGATCTGGTTCAGGTACATCTCGAGAATCTCGTCCTTCGAGTACCGCTCCTCGATGTCCTTCGCCACTCGCATCTCACCGAGCTTGCGCCAGATCGTCCGCTCCGACATCGGCAGCTTCTCGGGGAACAGGTTCCGCGCGAGCTGCATCGTGATCGTGCTGAAACCCTGCTCGACGGCGCCCGCTCGGACATTCGCGAGCACCGCGCCCGGCACGCGTCGCCAGTCCACGCCGTCATGATCCCAGAACCGCTGGTCCTCGATCGCCACGAACGCCGCCGGCACATGCTCCGGCAGCGAATCCACCCGTACGACCGTGCGCTGGACCAGGTACAGCTTCGAGATCTCCTCGCCGTCGCGGTCCAGAATGGCCGAAGCCTCGTCCGGAACGTAGGCGGCGAGCAGATCGACGTCCGGACAGCCCCGCAGGCCGCACCGTTGCCAGAGGACCGCCCCGATCACCGCCGCGACTGCGGCGGCGATCGCGATCCCCTTCAGGATCCCCTCTGTTCTCCCGGGCATAGCTGCTCCGTTCTCTGCAAATCCGCCAAGTGCCTATCCAATGGGCAAATCGGGGGCCAGCGGCGTCCCACGAGCCGCCTGACGGTGCCGCCCGATGCGCTGCGCACGCCGCCGGCGACGTGTGTGTCGGCTTTCCTTGACGCACCTGCGGTCGCGCCCGAAATTCCGCTTCGAACGAGCGTTCGAACGGCGGAGGCCTCATGCGCTATACCGAGGACGAGCTCAAACGGAAGGTCCAGGAGGGCTACATCCTGGAGTCGCCGGACGAAATGACGGATGGGTATCGAAAGGCGCTGATCACACAGTTGCTGGTGCAGGGCGACACCGAATTGATGAGCGCGCCGGCGTACTGGGGCGCCGCGCAGGATGCACCGTCGACGAACACGATGGTGTCAGCGGTGGCGATCATCCAGGACGAGCTGGCCCATGCGAACATCGCGTACCGGATCCTGGAGGATCTCGGGCTGGACAAGGAAGAGCTGCTGTACGGCAGGCCGCCCAGCGAATTCAAGCACCCGTACGGCTTTGACCAGCCGCTGGAGAGCTGGGCCGAGCTGGTGGTGGCGAACGGCTTCTTCGATCGTGCCGGCATCACGCTCTTGAGCGACGTGCACCGGAACACGAGCTACGGCCCGTTGAAGCGGGCGCTGGTGAAGGTCGATCTGGAGGAGACATTTCACCTGCGCCACGGCGAGGTGTGGATGAAGCGGCTGAGCGCGGCGGGCGGCGAAGCGCGCGAGCGCGTGCAGCGGGCGATCGACTGGATGTTTCCCATGACGGTCGAGTGGTTCGGGCTGCCGGATACGATGAAGCGCCACAGCGGCCAGCTCGAGTACAGGTTGAAGGGCATGACGAACGACGAGCTGCGCCAGACCTGGATGTCGGCGACGGTCCCGCTCTGTGAGTCGCTGAGCCTGAGCGTGCCTGCGCATTTCGACGAGGAGACCCAGGCGTATGTGCTCGATTATCCGTTCCCTTGCGAGTACGACCCGAAGATGAAGCGGTGGCTGTTCGAGGACGGCCGGATCTCGTGGGACCAGGTCTTCGATCGCTGGAAGCGACGGGGTCCGATGAACGAGAGCTACGTCGAATCGATGCGGCGCAGCCACGGCTCGCTGCGCCGGCTGATGGAGCAGGACGTGTGAGCGACGTCGCCATGAAGCTGCCGGTATTGACGCAATCGTCGGCGGGCGCCGAATACCCGCGCACGCCGTTGTGGGATGCCTTGCGCGAGGTGCGTGACCCCGAGCTGCCGATCAGTATCGTGGACCTCGGCCTGGTCGTCGCGATCCGGCAGCAGGGCGTCGCCGTCGAGGTCGATCTGACGTATACCGCGATCG
>JBOHRE010000032.1:0-30980 GCA_050732635.1 Longimicrobiales bacterium
GCACGAGCCCGAGCCGCGCCAGCTGCGCGCGCTGGAGCGGCGGCTCGAGGCCGCGGGGCTGGCGCACGCGAGGCTGAGCAGGCTCGAGGCAGGCGACTCGCGTGCGAGCGACCGCGCTGCCCACACAGTGCTGATCGACCGTGTCGGGCTGCTGGTCGATGCCTACGCGCTCGGCGACCTGGCGTACGTCGGCGGCGGCTTCGGCGGTGGTGGGCTGCACTCGGTGATCGAGCCAGCGGCGCAGGGATTACCCGTACTGTTCGGTCGGCGTCACGGCAACACGCGCGAGGCGGAGCTGCTGCGCGACGCCGGCGGCGGCGTCGAGTGTGCGGATGGGCGGACCCTCGAAGCGGCGATCACGCGCCTGATCGACGATGACGGTCGGAGGCGACGCGCCGGCGAGGTGGCGGCGCTGTTCGTGCGCGAGCGGCTCGGTGGCGACGTCGCCAATGCGGCGCTGTTGCTGAAGGTGGTGCGGCGCACGGCAATGCCGCTTGCCTGAGTACGGTCCGTGCTAGATGCGGCCCACGGTCACGGTCGTGAGGCGCAGCGGTGCGCGCACCTCCATGACCACCGATTCGCCATCGTAGACCGTCATGAGCGAGCTGGCGTAGGCGAGGCTGCTGCTCGTGCCGACGCGCAGCCCCACACGAAACTGATACGGCGGGTGGGTGGCGAAGATATGGCCAGGCACGCGAAGCTCCTCGGAGCCGAGCGCCGCGACGGTGCCGAGACGCGTGTTTCCGCGGCTGGTCAGCACGACTACGACGAGCGCCGAGCTGAAGTCGTTCTGGATCATCAGCGGCACGTCCGGCGGCGGCTGCTCGTGCCGCCAGGCGCGCTGGCTCGCGCACCCGGCCGCCAGGGCGGCGCACAACAGAATCGGGGTCAATCGCTGCAATCGCATGCGAGTCCGTCGTCCAGGCGGCGGGGAGTCAGAAGATGCCTAAACTTCTAGAGAGCGCGCCGCGTACGCAATGCCTCGAGGATGCGGGCGCAGCCGCGCGCAGCGGACCCGACGCTGCCCTGCAGCTGCACTGGGGTTCGCCCGCCGCGCTCGCACTTGCCGCAGCCACAGTGCGCCGACTGCAACGCTGCGCGCGGCTCGTGGCACCCGACGAGTGTTGCGGCGCATTGCTCGGCGAGCGCGATCGCCATGGCGTCGCGCGTGTCCACGCCGCCCTG
Source organism: Longimicrobiales bacterium (assembly GCA_050732635.1). GTDB lineage: Bacteria > Gemmatimonadota > Gemmatimonadetes > Longimicrobiales > RSA9 > JBOHRE01. The sequence continues at coordinate 1,186 of JBOHRE010000032.1, forward strand.
CCGTTGCCCAATGTGGCCGCTACGCCGCGCACGCACTACACAGTTGCCCCACGCGCGCTGCAACGAGTCCACGCGGCCGCGCGCGGGCGCGCGCTCGACATCCTGGGGTTCTACCATTCGCACCCGGCCGGCGGCTGGACGCCGTCGGACCTCGACCAGTCGCTGGCCTGGCCGTGGTATATATACCTGATCGTCGGGCACCGGCTTGCCGCATGGTGCACGGCAGCGCGGGACGCGCCGCTGCGGGAGCTGCCGATCCGGGACGCTGACTTCGCATGAGCGTGGTACGACTCCCGGCGCCGCTGCGCGCGCACACGGATGGTGCCGATGGCATCGCCGTCCCTACCGGTACCGTTGCGGCCGTGCTGGGGTACGTGAGCGAGCGATTCCCGGCGCTGCGCCGCCACCTGTTCGCCGATGATGGCGCGCTGCGCTCCTACGTGAACGTGTTCGTGAACGAAGATGACATCCGCGATCGGGAGGGGCTCGACACGCCGGTCCGCGAGGGCGACACCGTGACCGTGTTGCCGAGCATCGCGGGTGGCGAGACGCAGGCGGAGCCGCCGGAGCTGAGCCCCGCCGAGGTCGCGCGCTACAGCCGCCACCTGCTGCTGCCGGAGATCGGCCGCGACGGGCAGCGCCGCCTGAAGGCCGCTCGCGTGCTCATCGTAGGCGCCGGCGGGCTCGGCTCACCCGCCGCGCTCTACCTGGCCGCCGCCGGCGTCGGCACGATCGGCATCGTCGAGTTCGATGTCGTCGATGCCACCAACCTCCAGCGCCAGCTGCTGTACGAGGAGGGCGACATCGGCGATCCCAAGATCGACGCCGCGGTCCGCCGGCTCCGCTCGATCAACCCGCACATCGAGGTGCGCCCGCACCCGACGCGACTGTCCCGCGCGAACGCGCTCGCCATCATCGGGGCATACGACATCGTCCTCGACGGCACCGACAACTTCGCTACGCGCTACCTCCTGAACGACGCCTGCGTCCTGAGCGGCAAGCCGTACGTCTATGGCGCGATCTTCCGCTTCGAGGGCCAGGTGTCGATTTTCGCCGCCCCCGGCGCGCCGTGCTACCGCTGCCTGTTTCGCGAGCCGCCGCCGCCTGGCGCGGTGCCAGACTGCGCGGAAGCCGGCGTGCTCGGCGTGCTGCCGGGCATCATCGGCTCCATGCAGGCGCTCGAGACCATCAAATGGATCACGGGCGCCGGTGAAACGCTCGCCGGCCGGCTGCTGATCTTCGATGCGCTCGCGCCGCGTTGGCGCGAGTTGCGCTTGCGCCGCGATCCCGATTGCCCGATCTGTGGGCCGCACCCGACCATCCACGATCTGATCGACTACGAGGAGTTCTGCGGTGTGACCACGGAATCCGAGCACCTCACGGACCTGACCGACGACGGCGACATCTCCGTCCTCGAATTCAAACAGCGCTTCGATGACGGCGAGCACCTCACCCTCATCGACGTGCGCGAGCCCTTCGAATGGCAGATCGCCAACCTCGAGCCGTTCGGCGCCCGCTTGGTCCCGCTCGCCGAGCTCAATGCCCACCTCCAGACCCTGGATCCCGACCAGGAGATCGTGCTGCACTGCCGCTCCGGCCACCGCAGCGAGCGCGCCGCGCGCATGCTGCGCGCGGCCGGCTTCCGGCGGGTTCGCAATCTCGCCGGCGGCATCCTGGCCTGGGCCGACGCGATCGATCCGACGCTGGTGAAGTACTGAACGACGGTTGGTGGTTGGTGGTTGGTGGTTGGTGGTTGGTGGTTGGTGATTGGTGGTGGCACTTCCGAAATGTAGGGGGTTGTACTACAATAGTTTAGGCCAGCATCCCGCAACCCACCGGAGCCCGTGTACGCAGCCGATGACAACGAAGGAAGCGCGCCGCCCTCCTGGGTGGTCGCGCTGCGCAGCAAGCCGCGGCTGCTGATCGCCAGCGCCGCGGCCGCCCTCTTTTTGGTCGGCGCGTTCGTGGTGCCGACGGGACGAGACGCGGCGCGTGCCGGTGCGGTCGCGGAGCCGGAGCCGACGTTGCCGGAGGCGGTCGCGACGGCGCCGGCAGCGGCAGAGCGCGTGACCGAAGCGGAGCCCATGGCACTGCCGGCGGTCGGTCCGGCCGATTTCGCGGTGAGCGTCGAGGCCGTATCGGCATCGTCGCGCGTGCCGAAGCCGGAGGCGGTGAGGGGGGTCTACCTTAACGTGTGGGCGGCGGCCTCGGCGAAGAAGCTGGCGAAGCTGATCGACATGGCGGATCGGACGGAGGTCAACGCATTCGTCATCGACGTGAAGGACGCGACCGGCTACCTGAGTTACGGCAGCACGATTCCGCTGGCAGGCCGGATCGGTGCCGATCGAGAGCGTCGGATCGCGGATGTGCGCGGCATGCTGGAGCGGTTGAAGGAACACGGTATCTACCCGATCGCGCGGATCGTGGTCTTCCGCGATCCGGTGCTGGCCGCGGCTCGGCCGGACTGGGCGGTGCGCACGCGGGACGGCGCGATCTGGGAGGACCGGTACGGCGATGTCTGGGTGGACGCGTTCAATCGCAGCGTCTGGGACTACAACATCGCGGTGGCGGAGGAGGCAGTGCGGCTGGGGTTCGCCGAGGTGCAGTGGGATTATGTGCGATTTCCGGACACGCCGTCGCGGATGATGACCGAGGTCGTGTTCCCGGCGCAGGAGGGGCGGACCAAGCGGGCCGCGATCCGCGAGTTCCTGCAGTACTCGCGCGAGCGTCTGGCCGAGCTGGAAGTGCCGGTGACGGCGGACGTGTTCGGCCTGACCACATCGGTCGCCGGCGACATGGGCATCGGCCAGGATTGGCCGCTCATGGTGGACGCCACCGACGTGTTGCTGCCGATGGTGTACCCGTCGCACTACGTGCGCGGCTCGTACGGCATCGCGTTTCCGAACGGCTCGCCGTACGAGACGGTGAAGACTGCGCTGGAGCACGGCATCAGGCGGAGCGCGGACGTGGCGGACGCGGCCGCCATTCGACCGTGGCTACAGGACTTCACGCTGGGCGAGCCGAAGTACGGGCCCGAGTACGTTCGCGCGCAGATCGAGGCGACCTACGATGCCGGGCTGAGCGAGTGGCTGTTGTGGAACGCGAGCAGCAATTACCAGGAGGCTGCGCTGGCGACGGCGCGCGGGCGCGTGCCCCGCTTCGAGATCCCGCATTTCATGCCGGAACCCGCCGCTGAACCGCTCGCTGAGGAGCTGCTGGGCGAGGCGTTGCGCGACACCGCTCTGCTCCGGCTGCCCTGGTGAGCGTGGTCTAGCGGCCCCCGGGCGCAGGCGACGGCGGTCCGGCAACGGCCCGCCGTTTTTCATTCGTCGTGCGCGAGCCCGGCGAGCCGCAGGATGTGTAGCGCGTTGCGCGTCGGCGCGATCCCCGGACGCACGCGGTAGTCGAAGCGCATGGTCGCGCCCTGGTCCGTTTCCCCGACGAACTCACGCAGGTGCACTGGCACGGCGGCGGCGCGCAACTCGGGCGCCTCGGCGAGCTGCAGATCGTGTGTGGCGACGGCGCCGATCGCGTTGGTCTCCAGGAGATGCCGTAGGATCCAGGCTGCGCCCGTGCGGTGATCCTCGACGTTCGTGCCCTGCAGGATCTCATCGAGCAGGTACAGGACCGGCGGTGCGCCACGATCGCGGGCGGCCTCGACGATGCGCGCGAGCCGCCGCACCTCCGCCATGAACAGTGACAGCCCCTGCTGCAGTGAATCGGCCACGCGCATACCGGTATGCGGCCGCACGAGCGCCAGCCGCATCGACGCCGCACAGACGGGTGCACCGGCCTGCGCGAGGACGACGTTCGTGCCGATGGCGCGCAGCAGCGTGCTCTTGCCCGACATGTTCGAGCCGGTGATCAGCAGGAATCCGCCGGGTGGCCCCAGCCGTACGTCGTTGGCGACGCGCGTGTCCGCCCGCAGCAGCGGGTGAGCGAGCGCCGCAGCGTCGAGGTGGGCCGGCGGCGTGTCGACCACCTGTGGAAACGCCCAGGTCGGCTCGTCGAAGTGCAGCGTCGCGATCGCGGCCAGCGCATCGAACTCCGCCAGCGCGTCCACCCATTCGTGCACCATTGCGCCCGTTCGCTGCTTCCAGCGTTCCAGTCCCCAGACGACGTGGAAGTCCCAGAACGTGAGCAGATGGACGATGAAATGGATCAGCGACAGCCGCAGGTCGGCGGCGTTGAGCAACGCGCCGAGCCGCGCCAGCTCGGCGGCGGCGGAGCGACTGCGGGGCGTCGCACGCAGCCGATCCTGTAGCTGACGCAGCAGCGGCGCCTCGAGCTCGGCCGTCTCGATCAACCGCAGCAGGGCAGCGTGCCGCCGCAGCGTCTCCGAGGTGGCGACGTCGCGCAGCGTGCCGCGCAGCCGGGCGCCGTGCCTCGAGCTGAGCCAGAGCGCGAGCGCCGGGCCGCCGAGCCACAGCCGCGTGTCGACCGCGCCGGTGATGTCGAGCACGAGCAGCGCCATGGTCGCGAGCGGCACCAGGCGTGCCGCCCAGAGCGTGAACCGGCGCGGGCGGAGCCAGGGCGGCCGCCGCAGCCAGTCGAGGAACGTGGCCAGCTCGTGGGCCCTGGTGCGGCCGGCCAGGCGGCCGCCCACGACCAGCGCGTGGCGCAGCTCGATGCGCGGCGCCAGCTCCCGGGCAGCCTGCTGGCGGGCGACGATCCCAGCGCGCGAGGCGGGGCCGAGCAGCCAGGTCGCCGCGCGCTGCGCGCCGGTTGCGGTGGCCGCCGGGCCGAGCAGCCGCGTGAGCGATGCCTCGCCGAGCACATCGAGGTCCGCGGCATAGGCGTGCTCGGGCGACGTCGCCACACCGGGCAGCGCGGGCGTCTCGAGATCGCTCCAGGCGCGGGCAATCCGGCGCATGCCATCGCGAGCGAGCTGGGCCTGCGCGTCGTGCCACACCCGTTGGCGTCGCGTGCGCTGGTGCCAGATCACGACCGCGCTGAAGGCTGCGGCTGCGCCGAGCGCGAGCAGCAAAGCGGCCCCGCGATACGCCAAGGACTGCTCGGCGATGAAGAGTGCGCCGATGCCGATGATGAAGAGGGCAAGCCGCAGGTTTGCGAGCCGATCGGTGCGTCGCGCGAGGGACCGGCTGCGGGCGGCGAAGTGCTCCGCGCGCTGCGCGTAGATCGAGGCGGGGCCGGCCGCGGCTGCGCCTGTCACGTTCCGGCCGGTGTCGCTCTCTATGCGGGCTGCGGCCGGCGTGCGCGGGGACGCTGCGAGTAGCGTGGCTTGTGGAACAGGAACCCCTGCGTCAGGTGCACGCCGAGCTGTCGTACGGTGTCGAATTCCTCGCGTCGCTCGACGCCTTCTGCGACCACCTTGGCGCCGTGCTCGTCGGCGAAATTCACCATCGTTTCGACCAGATGCTGCTTGAGGAAGTTCGAGTCGATGCTCGCAATGAGCGAGATATCGAGCTTGATGTAGTCGGGCGCCAGATTCGCGATCGAGCCGAGACCAGCATAGCCGCTGCCGGCATCGTCGACGGCGAAGCGAATCCCCATCTCGCGGAAGCGCGCAAGGTACTGCTGGAACTTCGGGTAGTCCTTGATCGCCGTGCGCTCGGTGATCTCGAAGACAATGCGGCTCGGGTCATCGATGCCGAGGTCGGCCGGGTCGAGCTCGCGGAACTTCGGATCGTCGAAATCGTGCGGATCGATGTTCAGGAACAGGAACTGCCCGGCCTCGAGGTCCTTGATGATGCCTTCCACCGCAGTGCGCCGGAGCAGTCGGCTCAGCTCCCAGATCAGGTTCGCCTCCTCGGCGACCTCGAACAGCACTTCCGGTGAGCGGAGCTGCCGCATCGAGCCGCGCGCGAGCGCCTCGTAGCCGTAGACCTCCTCGCTCTGCGTCACGATGATCGGGTGATACTCGATGAACACGGCCTCTTCGGCCAGCGTCGTGCGCAGGTCGGCGACCTTGAGCGAGCGCTCCCACTCCTCCGCGCTGCGCGCCGCCTGCGCCGCTTCGCGGAGCGCACGATAGATCAGACGTTCGGTCCGGATCTTCGGGTTGCGGAACACGGTCGCCGAGCCGACATAGATGCCGCACAGTGCGGCGATCTCCTCGCCGTGCTCGGCCTCGATCTGCTCGCGCAGGTACTGCTCGAGCCGCGTCGACAGCTCGTTCAGGCGCTTCTCCGCGCTCTGCTCCATCGACGCGATCGGCAGAAACAGGATGAAGTCGTCGTCGCCCGTGTGCGAGACCATCATGAGGTTGGGGTCGTGCGGCCGCTCGCGATCGTAGAACTCACGCAGCGCGCGAGCGGACGTCTCCAATACGTCGTCGAGCTTCTGCCAGCCGTAGATTTCCTCGACCTTCTCGTACCACACGAAGTGGATGTACAGGATGGTCAGCTCGTTGCGCGCGTCGAGGATACCCTGCGCGGTCTCGATCATGACCGGCAGCGTCGGCAGGCCCGTCAGCTTGTCGTACAGCAGCTCCTGGTAGCGCAGTAGCTCCGCGCGGCCGGGCGGAATCTCGCCGCCGGCCTGCGCTTCGCTGCGCGCCACAGCGGCGGTGATGCGAGTAGCGAGCTCCTCGTCGGTCGTGGGCAGCAGGACCCAGTCGCCGGCCCGCGCCAGGTGCGCGGCGCTGCAGCCGGCCAGCGAGTGACAGGCGACGACGAGTGCGGCCCCGGCGGCGCGGACGTCGGCGCCGGCGCGCTTGATCTCGTCCTCATCGCTGGACTCGAGCAGCACGATGTCGGGCTCGACGCGCAGCGTCTCACTGGTCAGATCGGCGGGCGGCGGGCCCACATCGATGACCTCCCCCGCCAGCCGGGTCGCCGCAGCGGCCAGCAGCTCGCGTAGCGATTCGTCGCTCGTGCGCGACAGGATCCTCACGAATCGCGCCCCCGCGCGAGTAGGTTCCGTTCCACCGTGCGGCCGAGCTCCTGTAGCTTGATCGGCTTGACGATGTAATCGTCCGCGCCGGCGTGCAGGCCCTTCTGCTTGTCCTCGAAGTCGCTGCGCGCCGTGAGCATCACGACACGCACATCATCGAGCTCGGGGTGGGTCTTGATCGTGCGCGCAACCTCCCAACCATCGATGCCGGGCATCATCACATCGAGCAACACGACACCGGGGTGCTCCTGCTGCACGACAGCGAGCGCTTCCTTGCCGTCGCGGGCCGTCACGATCCGGTAGCCCTGCGCGCCGAGATAGGTCTTCACGATGTTGAGGGAATCCGGATCGTCATCGACGACGAGGATCGTTTCCGCCTGCTGTTGTCGAGTCATGGCTGTCGCAAGGCCGAGGGCCCGATCATGGCCCAGGCGGCGAGGCCGAGGAGGGGCAGGAGCACGATCGCGGTCGCCCAGCGCGCCTTGCACCCGACGGCGGCACGTCCGCCGAACAGGCGCAGCAGCGCCCACAGCTCTGCGATCAGAACCAGCCCAGTCAGCACCAGTCGCATGGGTAGGTCTGTTTCTCCCGTGTGTGCGTCTGCGCGGGGGCAAGAAGCGCGCCGGTCGCGGCGCCGATTGGCGCCATCATTGGCTGCGATCCGCCACGGCATCGCCCTAGAAGCCGGGGCGCGGCGGCTGCGCGAACTGCAGCTCGTACAGGCGGGCATAAAGCCCGCCCCGCCGCAGCAACTCGCGGTGCGTTCCCTGCTCGCACAGTACGCCGTGGTGCAAGACGAGAATACGATCCGCGTGGAGCACAGTCGAGAGGCGGTGCGCGATCACGAGCGAGGTGCGGCCGCGCATGAGCGTGTCGAGGGCGGTTTCGATACGCTCCTCGAGCGCGGAGTCGACCGAGCTCGTCGCCTCGTCGAGCACGAGCACCAGCGGGTCGAAGGCGAGGGCCCGGGCAAACGACAGCAGCTGCCGCTCGCCGACCGAGATCGACGCACCGCGCTCGCCGAGCGGCTCGTCGTAGGCATGCGGCAGTCTGGCCACCACCGCGTCTGCGCCGACGCGGGCCGCGGCCGCTGCGACACGCTGGTCGTCGATGTCGTCGCGTCCCAGACGGATGTTGTGGCCCACGCTGCGGCTGAACAGAAACACGTCCTGCAGGACCAGGCTGATCCGTGAGCGCAGCTCCTGTGGATCGACGCGGCTGAGCGGCACGCCATCGAAGAGAATCTCGCCGCGCTGCGGCTCGTAGAAGCGCAACAGCAGGCTGATCAGGCTCGTCTTGCCGGCGCCGGTATGGCCGACGATCGCGACTCGCTCGCCGGGCCGGACGTCGAAGCTCACGTCGCGGAGCACCCAGTCGGGCACGGGATCGGGCGCGGCGCCGTCGCGCGACACCTCGCTCGAGATTGCGGCGGTCGGCTGCTGCTGCTCCTGATAGGCGAACCAGACGTTGCGGAACTCGATCGCGCCGCGGCCCGGGCGGGGCAGCGGCAGCGGTGCCTCGGGCGTCGCTGCCGGCTCGGTGTCGAGCAGCGTGAAGATCCGCTCCGAGGACGCCATGGCACCCTGCAGCATGTTGTACTTCTCCGAGAGGTCCTGAATCGGGCGGAAGAAGCGGCGCGCGTACTGGAGGAACGCCGCGATGACGCCGAGCGTGATGCCGCCCTGGAGCACTTGCACGCCGCCATACGAGATGATGAGTGCGAGGGCGACAGCGGTCAGAAACTCGATGATCGGGAAGAACAGGGCATAGTAGGTGATCGAGCGCAGGTGCGCCTCGAGGTAGTCGTGGTCGATGGCGTGGAAGCGCTCGGACGTTTGCCGCTCACGGCCGAAGAGCTGCACGATCCAGATGCCGCTGATGCGCTCCTGCAGGAACGCATTGATGCGCGCGAGGCGCAGCCGGATGTCGCGATACGCCTGACGGATGCGGATCCTGAAATAGAATGCGGACAGAAAGACGAACGGCAGCACCGCGAACGTGACCAGCGCGAGCCGCCAATCCATGATCAGCATTGCCGCGATGATGAAGACGAGCGTGAACACGTCGCCAAACACGGTGACGACGCCCGAGCTGAAGAGCTCGTTCAGCACCTCGACATCGTTGGTCACGCGCGTCATCAGTCGGCCGACCGGATTGCGGTCGAAGAAGCGCATGCCCAGACGCTGGATGTGTCCGAAGATCTGCTGCCGCAGGTCGTACATGACGCGCTGGCCGAGCCAGGTCGTGAGCAGTGTCTGCACGTACTCGAGGCCGAGGGCGAGCACGAGCGAGAGCAGGTAGGCGGCGGCGAGCAGCGCGAGGAAGCCGTGGTCGCCGGCGGGTATGGCCTGGTCGATCGCGAGCATCGTGAGCCAGGGCCCGACCAGCTCGATGAGCGACGCCGACAGCAGCACGCCCACCGCCAACGCGACACGCGCGCGGTACGGTCGGACGTACCGCAGCAGCCGACGCATCAGCCGCGCGTCGTACGCTTTGCCGAGGACCTCCTCTTCCTGAACGCCGCCGGCGCTCGTCATCGGGCGGCCGGGCTCGGCTGCTCACGGCCCACGACCAGCGCCTGGGGTGCGGGTTCGGACCACCACCAGGATGCGGCGAACTCCGTCGGCACGCGCAGGTCGTGGTCCCCGGCGAGCTGAATGCCGACCAGGTCGGTACGCGGCCGCGCAATCACGCCGCGCACACGGCCGGCCTCACCGGCCAATCGGTTGTGCAGCTCGATGGTCCGCAGCAGTCTCTCGAAGTGCGCCTCGCGGTAGCCGCGCGTGGTGTTCATGCCGACACGCCAGCTGCGGACGTCCGTGGCCGCATCACTGGCGAGCGCCTCGACCTGTGTGATGAACGGGTCCTCGACCAGCGCATCCACGAGCTCGACGTACGCAGGATCGATCTGGCCGGCATTGGCCGCGAGCGCCGCGGCGAGCGTCTCACGGGCGGAGCGCAGCTGCTCGACCGTCTCGACGATCCAGACCGAACGCGGATCGACGTCGATGATGCTCTCCGTCACGTGCGGCGTGAACAGCTCGTCGTGTGAGACGGGTGGCGAATACTGTGAGGCCGGCAGCGCGCCCTTGATCAGCCGACCCCACGCCTCGGCCAGGCGTTCCAGTCCGCGGCCGCACTTGCGCAGCATCCCTACCGACCCACGTAGACGTCTGGCGCGGTCCTGACGGTCCAGGATGCGCTGCACGAAGGCCAGCGTGAAGATCATGATCGTGATCTCGGTGACGAAATTGTACCCGTATCGATCCATGAAACGGGACTCGCCAGCCACTACCGTGAGCACCAGTAGCAGCACCAGGACGAGGAACAAGCCGAGGTATACGAAGCGCACGCGGATGACCTTGTTCCAGTGACCGACGGTCATCCCGGGTGCGGGACGACCCGGGTTAAGGATGGGCCGACGCCGGGGCTCGCGAAAGTCGGTCGGGGGGCGGCACTTCGGATGTTCCTTGGATGTCGACGGCCGCCGACATACATTTGTGGCCATCCTCCCCGTTCGACCCCCAAGACGAAACGTGCCGCTTCAGTACTTCGATCGGATCCAGGGCCGGCTCCTGGCCGCCCTCGGTGCGCTCATCATCGGCGCTCTCGCGATGTGGTGGCTCGGCATCGCGACGCTCGATGAGTTCGCCGATGACGTGGCCATGCGCATCGAGCAGGTGCATGGGCGTGCGCAGCTTGGTAATCGACTCGTGATCACGGTGATGGACCAGATCGCGGCCGGCGAGCACTATGTGCTTGCTCCGTCAGTGGTGCTGGCCGATCAGTTCGAGCGGCTCGGTCGTACGGTTCACGAACTGGGCGCCGAGTACAGCGGGCTGCAGGGGCTGTCCACGGAAGAGCAGGTAGGGCTGGCGCGCATCGAGGCGCTGCATTCGCGTCTCGAGGTCGAGATGTCGCTGGCCCATGCGTACAGCGATCTGGGCGAAGCGGGTGCAGCCATCGCGCAGGTCGAGTCCGCCGACTCGGTGTTGGAGCGTCTACGCATGCTGGTGCGCGATCAGAGCACGCGCGAGGTGAACCGGACGGCGGCGGCGGTGGCCGAGGTGCGGCAGGCGGTGGTTCAGCGACAGCCGCTGATGCTGATCGCGCTGGCCCTCACGATCGTGCTGGGATCGGTGCTGGTCTGGGGCACACTACGCATGATCAACCAGCCGCTGGACCGGCTCGTCGTGGCGGCACGACAGCTCGGTGAAGGCGATCTGCGGGTGCAGGTGAACGGTCGCATGCCGAGCGAGCTGCAATCGCTGGCCAGCGCGTTCTCACGGATGGCGGGCCGGCTGCGCACGATCGTGGGCGAGACCGTGACGACATCGGATCAGATCGCGGCGTCCGCGTCGCAGCTCTCGGCGATCTCCGAGGAGGTTGCTGCCTCGGCGGGCGAGGTCTCCACCGCGATGGGCAGCATCACGGCGGGCGCGGATGAGCAGGCGAGCGGCATCCAGAGCGCGGACGCGGCGCTGGCGGACATCCGGCGGCGGGCGGAGGAGGTCTCGGGCACGATCGCCGAGCTGCGGCGGCTGAGCGAGCAGATCCAGCGGCTGGCTGGCGCCAAGCGCGATGCGCTCGGAGGCGCAATGGCTGTACTGCTCGAGGTCCGCGAGGCGGTTCAGGATTCCGGTGACGAAGTGGAACGGCTGCAGGAGTCCTCGGAGGAGATCCACGAGTTCGTCGAGACAATCCAGACCGTCGCGCGGCAAACGAACCTACTCGCGCTCAATGCGGCGATCGAGGCGGCGCGTGCCGGCGACCACGGCCGTGGCTTCGCGGTGGTCGCCGACGAGGTCCGCAAGCTGGCCGACGACAGCGCGCGTGCCGCGAAGAAGGTCGGCGGCGCGGTCGAGCACATCCGCAAGCAGATCGAGACCGTGGCGGGCAGCATGCGCGCCGGCACGAGCAAGGTTGCGGGCGTCGAGGAGGTCTCGCGGGACGTCGACGTCGCGTTCGCGGAGATCATGACCGCGATCGCGGCCGTGAGCGAGGGTGCCGCGCGGGTCGAGACGGCGGCGGCGGAGAACCGCGACGCCGTCGATGCGGTCGGCAAGGCCGTGCGCGGCGTCGGCGCTACGGCGGAGTCGCACGCGGCCAGCGCGGAGCAGGTCAGCGCGGCAGCCGAGGAGCAGTCGGCTACGACGCAGGAGCTGAGCGCCGCGAGCAGCGAGCTGCTGCAGGCTGCCGAACGCCTGAAGCAGCTGGTCGCCGAGTTCGAGGTCTGAGCGGCCGTCGGCGGCGGGGCGGTGGCAGCCGGGCGCGGTTCGCCGCTTGCAGGGTGTGGTTGGTTGCGCCGAGCGCCGCCGAGGTGGAGCTTGCCAATGAGCGCGGGGCGGCTCGAGCCAGCGCCGAACGCGCGACCCCAACCGCCAACGCCAAACGGACGTCATGGGCATTCTCACCTGGATACTCTTCGGGCTGATCGCCGGTGCGCTGGCCAAGCTGATCCTGCCCGGCAAGGACCCCGGCGGCTGTCTGGTGACGATCCTGATTGGCATCGCGGGGGCGCTGATCGGCGGATTCATCGGCACGGAGGTCCTGGATTTCGGCACCGTGACCGGCTTCAACCTGCGGTCGCTCGGCATTGCGATTCTGGGCTCCGTGCTCCTGCTGCTGCTGTATCGGCTGCTGGTCGGCCGCGGCGGCCGGCGGCGGCCCGACCTGTAAGGCGGAGAGCGGGAACGGCGGGTCAGGCGCCGGGTGCGCCGCCGACCGCGAGCCGGTTCCGGACGACGTCGGCCAGCGCCCGATTCGTGCTGATCGCGCTGCCACCGAGGTGGGTGGCATGGCCCATCAGATCCGTGAACACGCCACCGGCCTCCTCGACGATCGGGCGTAGCGCAGCGGCGTCCCACGGCGCGCTCACCGGATCGATCATCGCCTCGGCCCGCCCGGTCGCGACCAGCGCGTGGCCGTAGCAGTCCCCCCAGGTGCGGACGAACGCCGCATCGAAGCGCAGCGCATCCCAGCCCTCTGACCGCCCCTGGCGTGGCAGGCGCTCGGCGTCGGTCGTCAGGATCAGGGCCTCCTCGAGGCGGTCGACCTCGGACACACGCGTGCGGCGGCCGTTCAGGAAGCAGCCGAGACCGCGCGCAGCGGACACCGTCTCCTGCAGCGCCGGGAAGTGCAGCACGCCGACCACGACGTCGTCGGCCTCCTCGAGCCCGATCATCACGCCGAAGAGCGGCACCCCGCGCACGAACGAGCGGGTGCCGTCGATCGGGTCGAGGATCCAGCGGCGGCGCGCCCCCGGCCGCGCCTCGCCGAGCTCCTCACCGAGGATGCCATCCTCCGGGAACCGCGCCTCGATACGCTCGCGCAGCAGCCGCTCGGCGGCGCGGTCGGCTGCCGTGACCGGTGTCAGGTCCGGTTTCGCTTCGGCAGCGACACCAGTCTGGAAGTGAGCCAACGTGCTGCGGCCGGCGAGCCAGGCCAGCTCGACGGCGAACTCGCTGAGCTCGCGCAACGATGACTCGCGCCGCCGCGGCGCCGCGGTTTCCATGAAGACGGACCGGCGGTCAGGGAAGCGGCAGCTCGGGCGCCACGGAGCGCTGGGCCGTCGCTCGGACCGGGACACCCGCGCTGGCAAGCGCCTGCTTGACGCGGCCGACGGTGGTGGTGCCATCGTGGAACATCTGGCCGGCGAGGGCCGCATCGGCACCGGCGATGATGAAGACATCGCGCATGTGCTCCGCCGAGCCGGCGCCACCGCTGGCAATGACCGGCACCTGCACGCGCTCGACCACGCGCGCGATCAGCTCGAGATCGTAGCCGCTGCGTGTGCCGTCGTGTTCGATGTTGGCCAGGAGGATCTCGCCGGCGCCGAGCGCTGCGGCGTGCTGTGCCCAGGCGAGGGCGTTGCGCGGCGTCGCCTGCGTGCCGGCATGCGTGAAGACACGGTACCAGTCGAGCTGATCGAGCTGCTCATCGAGGACGCCGACGCTGGCGTGGTCGGCCGACATCTCCCCCTTGCGGCGTTCGATCTTCGCATCGATGGCGACCACGAGCGCGGTCGAGCCGAAGCGCTCCGCCGCCTCGCCGACCAGCTCGGGCCGCTCGAGCGCCGCCGTGCCCAGCGCGACCTTGTCCGCGCCGGCACGCAGGACCTCGTTCAGCTCATCGGTATCGCGGAGTTCGCCAGCCACGGTCAGTGGGACGAACAGCCGCTCGGCGGCGCGGCGCACCGTGTCGAGCAGTGCCCGCCGGCCCTCGTCTGCCGCGGATGCGTCGATCAACACGATCTCGTCGGCGCCATCGGCCGCGTAGAGTGCCGCCAGCTCAGCCGGATCGCCCAGGTCGTACAAATCCGACCTGCGTGCACCTCGGACGGCGCGGCCGTTGCGTACCTCGAGCGAGACGATGATACGTTTTTGCAGCATACGCGCGGTACCGTACTCAGGAAGTCGCCGCCGAGTCACGCACGAATCTCGCCAAGTGCGACCCGGAAAGGAAGGTGCGTCCGCGGCTCCGACGAAAGGCGGATCACAGCCCGGACTGCGCCGAATAGGGGTCGGCGCCCAGGACCGAGCGGGCGGCCGCCTCGATGAAGTTGCGCACCAGCTGCAGACCCGGCACGCCACTCTTCTCGGGGTGGAACTGAACGCCCCAGGCGTTGACTTTGCGTACCGCGGCTGGAAAGCCGTCGCTCTCATGCATTGCCCAGCCGATCACCTGCGTGCTGACCGCGTCCGGCTCGACCGCATGACCATGCGCGAAGTAGGCGGTCAACGGCACCACGCCGCGAAACAGCGGGTCGGCCGCTGTCTGCACCTGGTTCCAGCCGATGTGCGGCACGCGGCGCGCGCGCAGCGGTCGGACGCGTCCTTCGAAAAAGCCGACGCCGTGCTCGTCGCCATCGTCACTGCCCTCGAACAGCAGGTGCATGCCGATGCCGATGGCGAGGCAGGGAAAGCCGGCGGCGAGGGCGACGCGGACCGCATGGCCGCCGGGGCCGAGCCGGCGCGCGCCCGCCGCGAAGCGGCCGGTTCCTGGCAGGACCAGCGCATCCGCGTCGAGCAGCGAGGTGGCGTCCGGCTCGAGCACGATACGCGCGCCGCCGAGCTCCAGCGCCTTTGCCAGCGTGTGCACGTTGCCGGCGCCGTAATCGAATAGTGCGACTCTCATGCTCCCGGATGATCGCCTGGCGTGGTCGCGGCAAGGTGGCGCCTGCCGGCTGCAGGCACAAACGCCGGAGGGCCGCGCCCTGCGGGTCTTGCGTCCCCATGCGCCGCGCCAGACTTTGCGCGCCGGCGGCGTACGGCCGCTACACAGGTCCTCGACCTGCTAATGGCTGAACGAACGAAGACGATGACTCCGGGCGGGCGCTTCGCCAGCCCGATCATAGACGCGATCTGCGAGGAGATCGAGGTGCTTGCCGAACGGGCGCCCGGCCGTCTGGCCGGAGCGCCCGTCGATTTGCTGACCACCTTCGCGCGGCTGCTCTATGCCAAGGCGCCGCCGGAGTTCTTCCAGGGCCGCAGCACGACGGTGCTGGCGGAAGCGGCGCTGGCGGATTTCCACGCGCTGGACCGCGCCCGACCGGAACGGGTCGACGTCGAGGTCACCAACCCGGATGTCGATACGGAAGGGTGGTACGCGCCAGTCACGGTGATCCGAACCAACGTCTCCGAGCGCCCGTTCATCGTCGACAGCATCCGCGAGTACCTGAACGAGCGCGGCCTCGCCATCGAGCGCTTCCTGCACCCGGTGCTGCGGGTCGTGCGCGACCACGAGGGCGCGGTCGTCGAGGTCGGCCCCGTCACCGCCGGGCCGCCACTGGAGTCGTGGGTGCACTGCGAGATCGCGCGGCTGACCGAGGGCGCGCGCATGGATGCACTGCGCTCGGACATCGCGGCCAGCCTGGGCGATGTCGTGCGCGCGACCGAGGACTTCGGCGCCATGATGGCGGCACTGGATGAAACCATCGCGTATCTCGACCGCTATGGTGAGCGGCTCGCCGACCGCCGCACCGAGATCGAGGAGGTCGAGGAGTTCCTCCGCTGGCTGCGCGATGGTGCGTTCGTCTTCCTCGGCTATCGCGGCTACGACATCCTCGATGATCCCCAGCGCGGCCGGGCGATCACGGTCGAGCCCGGCTCGGGTCTGGGAATCCTGCGCGATGAGACCGCCTCGACGTTCTCCGAGCCGGTTCCACTCGAGACACTGCGGCCCGGCCTGCGCGCCCGCGTGGCCGGTGGGCCGCTGCTCATCATCAGCAAGACGAACGCGCCGTCGACCGTTCACCGCCGTGTGCGGATGGACTACATCGGCGTCAAGAAGCTGGATGCGCAGGGGGGCGTCGCCGGAGAACGTCGCTTCATCGGGCTGTTCACATCACAGGCCTATTCCGAGGATGCCGAGCAGATTCCGATCCTGCGCGAGAAGCTGCGCGCGATCCTGCAGGACGCCGCTGCGCTGCCCGGATCGTACGACTACAAGGAGATCATCACGATCTTCAACTCGATGCCGAAGGAGGAGCTGTTCCTGAGTTCGGCCGAGGAGATCGGCGCCGAGATCCAGACTGCGCTCGCCCTGTACGGCACGAGGGAGATCCGGGTTACGCTGCGTCCCGACCCGCTCGATCGCGGTGTGTCGGTGATGGTCATCATGCCGAAGGACCGCTTCTCCGGCGAAGTCCGCCAGTCGCTCGAGGAGGCACTGGTGGGCAAGCTCGGCGGCGCCGTGCTCAACTACCACCTGGCCCTGGGTGGCGGCGACCAGGCGCGCCTGCACTTCTACCTGTCCACGGCGCCCGACAACCTGGCCGGTACGGAGGCGTCCGAGCTGGAGCAGATCGTCCGACGCCTGATCCGGACCTGGGCCGACCGCGTCCGCGAAGAGCTCGAACGGGTGCGTCCCGTCGAGCAGGCTCGCCGGCTCGCGCAACGCTTCACCCGCGCCTTCGCTCCGGACTACCAGGCGGCGACGGATCCGGCGATCGCGCGCGAGGACATTCTCGAGCTCGACGCACTGGCCACGGAGCGCCGGCCATTGTCGGTACGCCTGCGAAACGCCAACGGAGGCGGGACCGAGGCCGGACAGGAGCCGGTCACGATTCTCAAGCTCTACCTGATCGGCGAGCGGCTGGTGCTGTCCGACTTCATGCCCATCCTCGACAATGCGGGTGTGCGCGTGATCTCGGTGCGGCCGTTCGAGATCGCCGGCGATGATGTGCCGCGAGCGCACATCTACGCCTTCGCGGTGCAGGACCCCTATCGCCGACCGATCGAGGTCGAGCGGATCGGCGGGCTCCTGTCCGACGCGTTGCTCGCGGTCCACGCGGGCGACGCCGTCAGCGACGAGCTCAATTGCCTGATCCTGACCGCGGGCCTGGCGTGGCGCGAGGTGGACGTGCTACGCGCCTACTCCGAGTACGCGTTCCAGCTCGGCGCGGTGCCGAGCCGCCGGACACTGCTCAACGCCTTGCGTGCCTATCCGGGCGCAGCGCGGCTGCTGTTCCGCCTATTCGCCATCAAGTTCGATCCAGCGATCACGCTCCGTTCGGCCCACGGTGCTGCGGAGGCGAGTGCGATCCAGCAGGACTTCATCCGCTCGCTGGAAGGGGTCGCCTCACTCGGCGACGACCGCGCGCTGCGCCGCCTGGTGAACCTGATCGACGCGACGGTCCGGACCAACTACTTCGTCACCGGCGGCGCGGGCACCCTGAAGCGCTCGGGCGGCGTGCCGTATCTGTCCTTCAAGTTCTCCGGTGATGCGCTCCAGGCGATCGTACGAACGCGCCTGCGCTTCGAGGTCTGGGTGCAGTCCGCGCGCCTGGCAGGTGTGCACCTGCGCGGCGCCAGGGTCGCCCGTGGCGGTATCCGCTTCAGCGACCGGCCCGACGACTTCCGGACCGAGATCTTCGGCCTGGTCAAGACACAGCACGTGAAGAATGCGGTGATCGTGCCGGCCGGCTCGAAGGGTGGATTCATCGTGAAACAGGCGCCGAGCGATCCGCAGGGGCTGGCCGCAGAAGCCGCCGAGCAGTACCGCACGCTCATTCGCGGTCTGCTGGACCTGACCGACAACCTGGTGGACGGCGAGGTCCGCCACCCGGAAGGGCTGGTGGTCTACGACGGCCCCGATCCGTACCTCGTGGTTGCCGCCGATAAGGGCACCGCGCACCTGTCCGATGTCGCCAATGCAGTTGCCGGCGAGTACGGGTTCTGGCTCGGCGACGCGTTCGCGTCCGGCGGCTCGAACGGCTACGATCACAAGACCGTCGGCATCACAGCGCGCGGTACGTGGGTCTGCGTGCAGCGGCATTTCCACGAAGCAGGTCGCGACATTCAGGCCGAGCCGTTCACGGTCGTCGGCATCGGCGACATGAGTGGCGACGTGTTCGGCAATGGCATGTTGCTGTCGCGGCAGATCCGGCTGATCGGCGCGTTCGACCACCGTCACATCTTCATCGATCCGAGCCCGGACGCCGAGCGCTCCTACGCCGAGCGCGAACGCCTGTTCAGGGCGGGCCGCACCACCTGGGCCGACTACGACCGCGACGTGCTGAGTCCCGGCGGCTTCATCGTGCCACGCGGCTCGAAGGAAGTGCGGATCACGCCCGAAGTACGCGACGCGCTGGGCCTGGAACCCGACACCGCGCTTCTCGATGGCGAGGGGCTGATCAAGGCCGTGCTCCGGGCGCCGGTCGACCTGCTCTGGAACGGCGGCATCGGCACCTATGTCAAGGCCGACTTCGAGAGTCACGGCGATGTCGGGGATTCGGCAAACGACGCGGTGCGCGTCGACGCGAACGAGCTGCGCTGCCAGGGGATCGGCGAGGGCGGCAACCTCGGCCTGACGCAGGCCGCACGTGTGGCGTTCGCACTGCGCGGCGGCCGGCTCAATACCGATGCGCTCGACAATGCCGGCGGCGTGAACATGTCGGATCACGAGGTGAACCTCAAAATCCTGTTGAGTGCTGGGGTCGCAGCCGGACGCATGGACATGCCGATGCGCAACCGGCTGCTGCGCGAGCTGACGGAGCCGGTGACCGAACTGGTGCTGGCGGACAATCGCTCGCAGTCGCTGGCGGTCTCGCTCGATGAGCTGCGTGGCGCCGAGATCGTCGAAGACCTGCTGAGCTTGATGACGCGTCTGGAGCGCGATCAGCTGCTGGACCGAGCGAGCGAGGCCTTGCCCACCGCCTACGAGCTCGCCGACCGGCGCGGTCACCAGCAGATGACCCGACCCGAGCTGGCCGTACTGCTGGCCTACTCGAAGCTTGCGCTGAAGCAGACGTTGAGGCAGAGCCCGCTGCCCGAGGATGCGGCCGTCGCCAGATACCTGATCGACTATTTCCCGGCCGCCGCGATCCAGCGTGCCGGCCAGGATGCGCTGGCGGCGCACCGGCTGCGCGCGGAGATCATCGCGTCGCAGCTGACCAACGATCTGGTCGACCTGATGGGAGCCACGTTCGTGCACCGCGTGGCGCGCGACACCGGGCAGGCGCCCGTCGATGTCGCGCGCGCCTGGGTCATCGCTGCCAGACTCTGCGGTGCTCGTACGTTGCGACAGGCACTGAACGAGATCGAGGCAGAGCTGTCCACCGAGGTCGTCTACCGTTGGCTGCTGGGACTCGCTCGTGTGCTCGAGCGCACGACGCGCTGGGTCCTGCGCAACGTCGCAGCGGCTGCGCCGACGATGGCCGTGATCGACGAGCATCTGGACGGACTCGCCAAGCTCCGCGAGCGCTTCGACGAAATCGTGACTGGTGCGGACCGCGTCCTGTTCGAGGAGCGCGTCGCCGAGATGCGCCAGCTCACGGAGAAATACGATTTGGCGCAGCGTCTGATCACGCTGCGCTTCCTCGACCAGCTTCTCGAGATTCTGCGAGTGGGTCGCGAGACCGGGCTCGATCCGATCCGTGTGGGCAAGGCCTACTACCGCACGTCCGAGCTGCTCGAGCTGCCGTGGCTGCGGCAGGCAATCGCCGATACCGCGGGCGACGACCGCTGGGAGCAGCGGCTGGCGGACGAGCTGCTCGACGACGTCGGCCGCGCCCATCGCAAGTTCACTGCGCGGGTCGTCACCGAGGGCGGCGCCGACGAGGCGCTCGAGCTGCTGATCGAACGCGTGCTCGAGCGGCGCGCACGCGATGTCGCTGGCTACCTCGAGCTGGTCGCCGAGGTGCGCGGCTCGCGACCGACACTGGCGGCGTTGGGACTCGCCGTGCGCGAGCTGGTGCGTCTCGGCCGCCGCTGAGCCCCAGGCTCGCCGCCCGACGCGTCGCGGCCAGGCTCAGCGCCGGGCGAGCTCGGCGTCCGCCACAGCGGCGGACGCTCAGTGCGCGATCATGGCCGCGGCGCGGATCGGCTCCAGCGGCGTCGCGAAGAGGAATCCCTGCCCGAAGCGCGAACCCATGGCGCGCAGCCGCGAGCGCTGTTCCTCGGTCTCGACCCCCTCGGCGACCGGCTCCATGCCGAGATGCCGGGCCAGCGACACGATCGTCGCGACCAGGCCGAGACTCTGGCCGCCATTGCCCATGCGCTTCACGAACGATCGATCGATCTTCACCGTGTCGATCGGGAACTGGTGCAGCACGCTGAGCGACGAGTAGCCCGTACCGAAGTCGTCGATACAGAGTCGCACGCCGGCGTGTCGGAGCCGCCGCAACGTGCTCGTCGCGAGCTCGGGATTCTCCATAACCGCGCCTTCAGTGATCTCCAGGTGCAACGCCGTCGGCTGGATGCCGGCCGCGCTGGCAATGCCCAGCACCTGCTCGACGAGATCGGGCTGCATGAACTGTCTGGGCGAGAGGTTGACCGCCATGCTGAGCGGCGTGACCTGCGGGAAGCGAGTCTGCCAGTCGGCAAGCTGCGTGCACGCGTGGCGCAGGACCCAGAGCCCGATCGGCACGATCAGACCGCTGTCTTCCGCCGCCTCGATGAAGGCATCGGGAGTCAGTAGCCCGCGCGCGGGATGACGCCAGCGCAGCAACGCCTCGAATCCCTGCAGCGAGCCGTCGGCCAAGCTCACGATCGGCTGATACAGCAAGGTGAACTCACGCCGTGCAACCGCGTGGCGCAGGTCCGTCTCGAGCTGCAGCTGCGCGACAACGTGTGCGTGCATCTGCCGGTCGAAGATCTGATAATGCCCGCGCCCGCTCGCCTTCGCCCGGTACATCGCCGTGTCCGCATCGCGCAGCAGCTCCTCGGGACCCTCACACTCCTCCGGGCACATGGTGATGCCGATGCTCACCGAGGTGAAGACCTCGTGCTCGAGCAGCTGGAACGGCTGCGCCATGCGTTGCTGGATCCGCTTGGCGACGTACGTCGCGTCGGCCACCTCGTCGATGGCATCCAGCAGGATCGCGAACTCGTCACCGCCCAGCCGCGCCACGGTGTCTTCCGCCCGGACACAGGTCGACAGCAGCCGCGCCACCGCCAGCAGCAGCTGGTCACCCATGTAGTGACCCAGGCTGTCGTTCACCAGCTTGAAGCGGTCGAGGTCGAGGAACAGTACGGCGAACAGCTGCTGGTTGCGCCGCCAGCGGGCAATGACGCGCTCCAGCCGATCCACGAACAGCGCGCGGTTCGGCAGGCCCGTCAGCGTGTCGTGTAACGCATCGTGCAGTAGCTGGGCTTCGACCACCTTGCGGTCCGTAATGTCGTGGACGATGCCTTCGTAGCCGTCGAGCGTGCCGTCGGGCCCATACCTCGAGCTCGCCGTGATCAGCGCCCAGATTTCACGGCCGTCCTTACGCCGCAGTCGAACCTCGTGCTCGCGCACCCAGCCGTTCCGCTCGACGAGCTGTTGCAGCCGCGTCCGCTCCTCGGCATCGCCGTACAGATCCGCCACGTTCAGCCACGCCAGCTCCGGCCGCGTGTAGCCGAACAGCTCGAGACCGGCATCATTCAGCTCCAGCACCCGCCCGTCCCGGGACGTCATGTAGATCGCATCCCGGGAACGCTCGATGAACGCGCGGTAGCGGCGCTCGCTCTCCCGCAGCGCCTCCTGCGCTCGCCGCTGCTCATGCGCCGCACGCGCGCGCTCCAGCGCGTAGCGCACCGCGCGCACGGCCAGGGTGTCGTAGAGCTGGTCCTTCAGCAGGTAATCGGCCGCACCATGCTGCAGCGCCTTCAAGGCCGTCGCCTCGTTCTCCGGCTCCGCGAGTACGACGATCGGCGCGCCCGTCGCCTGCGCTTCGACCAGCGCATACGCTGCCAGCCCGCGCGCCTCCGGCAGCTCGAGCGAGAGCAGGATCACGTCCGGCGACGTCACCCCCAGCCACGTGACCGCCTCGCGCACACCCGCCGCCCGCGACACGTCGAACCGTGTCTCGCGGTCGTCTTCCAGCGTGCGCCGCAGCAGTTCGCCTGTCGGCGCGCTCGCCTCCACCAGGAGGACGTGAATGCTCTGTGCGCTCATCGTGCGATGTGCACTCCAGCGCTATCGATGCCTGGGCAGGTTTGGCGGCGGGAGGGGAGAGCGGGTGCCGCCGCAGGCGAGGGGTGCAAGAGGCGAGCCGGCGGGGCAAACTGTTGTTGTCAGCGCCTCAGGGCTCTCGGACCGGCGTCAGCCAGCCGTACGCGTCCGCCGCGCGGCCGTGCGCCAGGTCCATGAATCGCTGCTGGAGCCGCAAGGTGACCGGACCGGCTCGGCCAGCGCCGACCGGGATCCGGTCCACGCTGCGAATCGGTGTGATCTCGGCGGCGGTGCCGGTGAAGAAGAGCTCATCGGCGATGTAAAGCCACTCGCGCGGGACGGGCTGTTCGCGCACCGTGAGCTCCATCTCGCTGGCGAGGGTGATGATGCTGTCGCGCGTGATGCCCATGAGCGAGGTGCCGTCGACGACGGGCGTGATCAGCATGCCATCGCGAACCAGGAAGAGGTTCTGTCCGCTGCCTTCGCTGACGACGCCGGAGGGGCCGATGGCGATGCCTTCGGCGTAGCCGTTCGTGATCGCCTCCATCTTGATCAGCTGCGCGCTGTTGTAGTGTCCGGCGGCCTTGGCCGCGACGGGAAAGGTGTTGGGGTGCGCGCGCAGCCAGCTCGAGACGCAGACGTCGACGCCCTCTTCGAGCGCACCGGCACCGAGGTAGGTGCCCCAGGACCAGCACGCGACATAGGTCTCGATCGGGCTGCTCGACGGATCCAGCCCGGCCGCGCCATAGCCGCGCAGCACCATCGGCCGGACGTAGCATTCCTCGAGGCCATTCCGCGCGATCAGCTGGGTGCAGGCCGCGGTGAGCGTCTCGGCCGTGTGTGGCACGTCCATGCGGTAGACGCGGCAGGAATCGAACAGGCGGCGCAGGTGGGCATCGAGGCGAAACACCGCAGGCCCAGCCGGTGTCCGATAGCAGCGGATGCCCTCGAACACCGAGGACCCGAACTGCACGGCCAGGCTGAGCACGTGGACGGTCGCGTCGTGCCACGGCACCATCTCCCCATCCCGCCAGATCCACTCCGCCGCGACCAGCCTGCTCATACTCTTACCCTTACCCTTACCCTTACACTTACACTTGCTCTCATCCCTGACACTTCCTCTGTCACTGCCCTCACAGCAGCCCCCTCACCCAGCCCCCATCGACCGCGATCGTCTGCGCCGTGATGTAGCTGGCGCGCTCCGATGCCAGGAACGCGACCAGCGCGGCCAGCTCGCGCGGCTCGCCGATCCTGCGCATTGGAATCTCGCGTTCCCACTGGGCAAAGGGCGCCGCCGCCGAGCCGCCTTCCACGGCGGCCAGTTCCAGCAGCCGTTCCGTTCTCGTAAACCCCGGCATCACGTTGTTGACGGTGATCCGATCACCGGCGACCTGGTTGGCGAGCGTGCGCGCGAGCCCGGTGACGGCCGCGCGAATGCTGTTCGATAGGATCAGCGTGTCCACCGGCTGCTTCACCGCGATCGAGGTCACGTTGATGATCCGCCCCCAGCCTCGGCTGCGCATGCTCGGCAGCACGCTCTGGCACAAGGTGACCACGCTCTCCAGGAGCTGCTGGTATGCCGTTCGCCAGGCTTCCACTGGATGGGCCTCGAACGGTCCCGGTGGCGGGCCGCCGGTGTTGGTCACCAGGATGTCGACCGGCCCGAGCTGGCGCTCCGCCTGCTCGATCAGCTGCCGACCCGCGCCCGCCTGACCGAGATCCGCCGGAACCGCAACGACGCGGGCGCCGGTCTCGCTGGCGATCGCCTCGCGCGTCTCGTTCAACGCGTCGCTACTCCTCGCGCACAGCACCACCGAGGCGCCCTCCAGCGCCAGCTCGTGGGCGATGGCGCGGCCCAGGCCTCGACTGGAGCCGCCCACGACGGCCACCCGTCCAGACAGCCCGAGGTCCATCCCTCAGTCCGCGGACTCGCGTGCGTGGAAGTACGAATCCGTGTGGTCCAGCCAGTCCTGCCGTGGCGGCGCGAAGATGTCCACGTCCAGCGTGTCCTCGAGCGCCTCGGCCTGGTGCGGCACATTGGACGGGATGTACAGGACCTCACCTGCACGAACCACGATCTCCTCGTCGCCTTGCTCGCCGATCTGGAACCGCAGCGCGCCCTCCAGGATGTAGGTGAGCTGCTCATTCTCGTGCGCGTGCCGCGGCACGATGCAGCCCCGGTCGAGGTACACGTGTGCCAGCATCATGCGCTCGCCCGTGATCAGGCGCCGGGCGATCAGGGGCGTCACCTGTTCGCGCGGGATGTCGTTCCAGCGGTAGTGGTGGACCGTGGCCATCGGCTGGTGGGTTCGAGGATTCGGTTGCCGGGGTTATACGCATGGCCGCCGGACCCGCGCAAGCCAGGTTCGGACCGAGGCTGGCGGCGGAACACGACCCGCTCCAGCTTGGTAGCGGCGGAGCATGACGCGCGGGCGCAGTTCAGTGGAACCATGCAGGAGCGGGCATCGATGAGAACGAGGAGCGGGTCGCTAGCGTACCGTGCGGCGTGCGGTGCGCTCAGCTCAGTCGCTGCCGGCGCACTCACGGCCGTCGGCGCGGCGGCGGTGCAGGCCGCGACGGCCACGAACGGCAGCAATTGAGCGCCCGCGTGCCGCCGGCGCCGATCATTGCACTGATCCCCGCCTACAACGCGGCGCATCTCATCGGACCCGTCATCGAGGCGGCCGGCCGGCACCTGCCGGTCACGGTGGTGGATGACGGGTCCACCGACGGCACCGCGGCGGCCGCCGAGGCGGCCGGTGCGCGGGTCATCCGCCAGCGGCCGAATCAGGGCAAGGGCGTCGCGCTGCGCAACGGATTTCAGCACGCGCTCAGCGAGAACTGCGAGGCCGTGCTGACGCTCGATGCGGACGGACAGCACGATCCCGCCGAGATCCCGAAGTTCCTCGAGGCGTATCGCGCCCGCGGCGCCGACCTCATCATCGGCTACCGCGACTTCGACGCGATGCCGCTCAGCCGCAAGCTGGCCAACAAGAGCGGGACCACGGCGTTCTCCTGGGCGCTCGGCGAGCCGATCCGCGACAACCAGTCCGGCTACCGGCTGATCCGCCGCCGTCTCATGGACGCGACCCACGCCAGCGGCGAATCCGGCTTCGAGTTCGAGGTCGAGATGATCGTCCTCTGCGTGCAGCACGGCTACCGGCTCGATTGGGTGCCGATCCGAACCATCTACGCCGGCGCCGGTAGCCACATCCGGCCGGTCGAGCACGTGGTCAATTTCTTGCGCGTGGTCTGGAAAACCTGGCGCACCATGGCGACGCATCGCGACGCCCGCGCCGGGCTCTCCGGGAGCTGAGCGGCCGCGCGGTCTGCGGTGGCGACGTCGCCCGGTAACGAAACCAGACCAAGGGAGACCACATGCGTTTGCATCATCTCGGGATCGTGGCAGCCGCTCTCGCGCTGCTCACCGCGGCGCCCGCCACCGCGCAGTTCGGCGTGGCCGGCGGGCCGACCTTCCCCAACGGCGACCTGTCGGACATTACCGAGACGGGCTGGCATATTCAGGGCGTCCTCGGCTTTACGCCCGCCATGTTGCCCGTTGGGCTGCGGCTTGATGCCGGCTATCAGAAGCTTGCCTTCGAGAGTGATGTACCAGCGGATTTCGAGGAGTTGTTCGGCACGTTGAACGCGGTGCTCGCGTTGAGCGTGCCCGGACTGGCACCCTACATCCACGCCGGCGTAGGCCTCTACGGCGACCGTCTCGACCCGGAAGATACCGGCAGCGCAGACTGGGAGACCAACTTCGGCCTGAACGGCGCGATCGGCCTGCTGCTGCCGATCAGCCGTTGGAACACGTTCGTGGAAGCCAGGCTGCACCACGTCTTCAGTGACGGCGACCTCGGCTTCAACGTTCAGACCGTGCCGATCACGTTCGGCATCACCTTCTGAGTCGCGCGCCGGCGTGATCGAGGGGCGAGCCGCCGGGAGCCGAGGTCGGGCTCCCGGCGCGGCTACGCTCTGACCAGCTTCTTGTAGCGGATGCGGTGCGGCTGGTCGGCCTCGCTGCCCAGTCGCTGCTTCCTGTCGGCCTCGTACTCGGTGTAGTTGCCCTCGAACCACCTCACCTGGCTCTCGCCCTCGAAGGCCATGATGTGCGTGCAGATGCGATCGAGGAACCAGCGGTCGTGCGAGATGATCATGACGCAGCCGGCGAAGCCGAGCAGCGCCTCCTCGAGCGCGCGCAGGGTGTCGACGTCGAGGTCGTTGCTCGGCTCGTCGAGCAGCAGCAGGTTGCCGCCGGACTTCAGCAGCTTGGCCATGTGCAGCCGGTTGCGTTCGCCGCCGGAGAGGCCCTTCACCTTCTTCTGCTGATCGGCGCCGCGGAAGTTGAAGGTCGACAGGTACGCGCGCGAGTTCACCTCCGCCTTGCCCAGCATCAGCGTGTCCTCGCCGCCGGAGATCTCCTGCCAGACGGTGTTCTCGCCGTTCAACGCGTCACGGGACTGATCGACGTAGGAGAGTTGCACGGTCGAGCCCAGCCGGATCGAGCCGGTGTCCGGCTGCTCCTGTCCGGTGATCATGCGGAACAGCGTGGTCTTGCCGGCGCCGTTCGGGCCGATGATGCCGACGATCGCGGCGCGCGGCACGCGGAACGTCAGGTCCTCGATCAGCACGTTGTCGCCATAGGCCTTGCTCAAGTTCTCGGCGATGACGACGTCCTCACCCAGACGCGGCCCCTGCGGGATGATGATCTCCGCGGTGCGCACCTGCTCGTGCTCGTCCTGCTTGAGCAGATCGTCGTAGGCGTTCAGCCGCGCCTTGCCCTTCGCCTGCCTCGCGCGAGGCGCCATGCGGATCCAGTCCAGCTCGCGCTGCAGCGTGCGCTGCCGCGCGGTCTCGGACTTCTCCTCCTTGCGCAGCCGCTCCTGCTTTTGTTCGAGCCAGGACGAGTAGTTGCCCTTCCAGGGCACGCCCTCGCCGCGGTCCAGCTCCAGGATCCACTGCGCGACGTTGTCGAGGAAATAGCGATCGTGCGTGACGGCCACGATGGTGCCCGGGAACTCGGCCAGGTGATGCTCGAGCCAGCCCACCGACTCGGCATCCAGGTGGTTGGTCGGCTCGTCGAGCAGCAGCATGTCCGGCTCCTCGAGCAGCACCTTGCACAGCGCGACGCGCCGGCGTTCGCCGCCGGACAGGTGCGCCACGTCCGCGTCGGCCGGCGGCAGCCGCAGCGCATCCATCGCGATCTCGATCTTGCGGTCCATGTCCCAGGCGCCGGCGGCCTCGATGCGTTCCTGCAGCTTCGCCTGCTCGTCGATCAGCGCCTGCATCTCGTCGTCGTCGGTGACCTCGGCGAACTTCGCGTTCACCTCGTCCCAGCGACGCAGCAGGTCGCGCGTCGCGCGCACGCCCTCCTCGACATTGCCCCGCACGTTCAGCGCGGGATCGAGCTGCGGCTCCTGTGGCAGGAAGGCGACCCTCGTGCCCTTGGCCGGCCACGCCTCGCCCTGGAAGTCGCGGTCCACGCCGGCCATGATGCGCAGCAGCGAGCTCTTACCGGCGCCGTTGGGACCGACCACGCCGATCTTCGCGCCCGGAAAGAACGACAGCCAGATCCCCTTCAGGATCTCCCGCTTCGGCGGGACGATCTTACGGAGATCCTTCATCACGTAGATGTACTGCGGTGTGCTCATCGAACGTCCGGGTTTGAGGGGGGCCGCCGAGCCGCTCGGTCCGCGACCCACACGTTGTTCTCGCGGACGACGTCGGGATAGTCCTGCTCCGGGTCGATCTCGACGCGCACGACGGGTGAGCCTGCCGCCACGGTCACGCTCTGGCGGACGCGGCCCTCGAGCCAGGGCTCGACCGGTAGCTCGACGCGTTCCGTGCTGCCGTCTTCGCGAGTGATCACGAGGTCGACCGGCATGGGCACCCAGCCGCGGTCCAGGATGGTGATCCGCGTGCCCTCGGCTGCCGACTCCACGCTCTCGATGCCCTGCTCGAGCGCCCAGAGCCCGTCCTCCGTGCTCTCGTAGTACCACGCCCGCCAGAACCAGCCGAGGTCGCGGCCGGTCACGTCCTCGAAGGTGCGAAACAGGTCCCACGGATAGGGGTGCTTAAAGGCCCAGCGGTCGTAGAACGCGTGATAGGCCTGCAGGAACGCCTCGGTCCCGAGCATGGCCTCGAGCGCGGCCAGCACACTGGCCGGCTTGCTGTAGGACGCGGCGCCGAACGCGCCCTCGGGGTAGACCCAGTCGGACCAGCGCAACATGGGCGCCTCGGCCCCCGAGAGCGCCCGCGCGAGGTAGGTCTGCTGGTCGGACAGGTCGTGGTCGGGGCCGGGGAAGAACTCCATGCGTGAGCGGTTCTCGTTGTACGACGTCGTCCCCTCATCGAGCCAGGAGTAGCGCCGCTCGTTGCTGCTCAGGATCATCGGCAGCCACATGTGCGCGAGCTCGTGCGCGATCACGTAGTACAGCGCCGAGTCGCCCCGCTCGTTGTAGTCGCCGATCAGCGTCATCATCGGGAACTCCATGCCGCCGCCGATGATGCCGCCGCCCTCGACCGCGCTCATGTGCTGCCAGGGGTAGGGCGTGTCGGTGTAGCGCGCCAGGAACGCAAGCGAGTGCTGGCTGTAGCGCGCGGCCTCGCTCCAGAGCGGGGCGCTCTCGCGGTAGAACGCGTCGACGCGCGCGTATTCGGTCGTGCCGACACCGTCGCGGTCGCCGATCTCGGTGCGCGCCGCGTCCCAGATCGACTGGCGCGTGGCGCTGAACGCGACGTCTCGGACCGAGTCGGCCACGAAACGCCAGGTCAGGTAGGCGCCCGGCTCGTCTTCCGGCAGCGTCGCGCTGGCGAAGTCTTCGGGTCCGACCACACGCACCACGTCGTCGCTGCGCTCGGCGCGGCGCAGCCGCTCGATGATCCGCGGCTGCAATACCTCGTCGGCGTTCTGCAGCGTGCCGCTGGCCATGACGATCCAGTCGGCGGGCGCCTCCAGAGTCAGGTCGTAGGTGCCGAAGTCGGAGTAGAACTCGGCGGAGCCGCGGAACTGGTCGGTGTGCCAGCCATACACGTCGTCGTACACCGCCATCTGCGGGAACCAGTAGGCGATGTAGAACAGGTTGTCGCTGTCCCAGCCCATGCGCCCGCCGAGCCCAGCCTTGGGCACGGTGAACGCCCAGTCGAACTCGAGCGTGATCGTCTGCCCGGCCTCGATCGCGCGAGGCGGCCGCAGCATCATAACCGTGCCGTCGACCGTGTAGCCGGGCCTCTGACCGAGCCGCAGCTCCTGTCCGAGCGCCGTGACCCGCAACAGCTCGACGCCACGCGTGAGCTCCACCATCTCCGTGCGGATCCCGCCGGGCGCGTGGAAGTTCTGCAGCAGGTGCACGTAGAGCACGTCGAGCCGATCCGGCGAGCGGTTGTGATAGCGGACCCGCTGAGTGCCCTCGACCCGCTTCGCCTCCGGGTCCAGCCTGGCGTGGATCGTGTAGTCGGCGCGCTGCTGCCAGTAGCGCGGCCCCGGCTCACCGGTCGCGGTGCGCGTGCCCTGGTCGATGGCCAACCGGTACGGCGGCGGCGGCAGCACGGGGTAGGGC
>JBOHRE010000033.1:0-30720 GCA_050732635.1 Longimicrobiales bacterium
ACCCCCAGCCCTAGCCCCAGCCCCAGCCCCAGCCCCAGCCCCAGCCCGGGCCGAACGGCCCGGCCCTGCCCCGTGTATCCAGCCGCTTGACTGCTGTGCGCCTTTCGGCCACTCTGCCAGGCTATGCATGACGAGAAGCTGATCGTCCGCGGTGCGCGGGAACACAACCTCCGCAACATCGACGTCGAGATCCCCCGTGACCGGCTGGTCGTGATCACCGGTCTGTCCGGCTCGGGCAAGTCATCGCTCGCCTTCG
The DNA here is from genome assembly GCA_050732635.1 of Longimicrobiales bacterium. Lineage (GTDB taxonomy): Bacteria > Gemmatimonadota > Gemmatimonadetes > Longimicrobiales > RSA9 > JBOHRE01. Next base: position 257 of record JBOHRE010000033.1, read on the forward strand.
ATACGATCTACGCCGAGGGTCAGCGCCGCTACGTGGAATCGCTGTCCGCGTACGCGAGGCAGTTTCTCGGCGTGATGGAAAAGCCCGATGTCGACGCGATCGAAGGCCTGTCGCCGGCCATCTCGATCGAGCAGAAGACGACGGGCCGCAACCCGCGCTCGACGGTCGGCACGGTCACCGAGATCTACGATTACCTGCGCCTGTTATGGGCGCGCGCCGGCGTGCCGCACTGCATCTCCTGCGGGCGGCCCGTGCGCCGCCAGTCGGCGGGGCAGATCGCCGATCAGGTGCTCGCCTGGCCGGCCGGCCAGCGGATCGAGGTGCTCGCGCCGCTGGTCCGCGGTCGCAAGGGCGAGTTCCGCGAGCTCTTCGAGGAGGCCCGGCGCAAGGGCTTCGTTCGCGCCCGCGTGGACGGCGAGACCTACGATCTCGAGGCGCCGCCCAAGCTGCGCAAGACGCAGAACCACGACATCGCCATCATCGTGGACCGGCTGGTCGTGCGCGACGAGGATCGCGCGCGCCTCGTCGACTCCATCGAGACCGCGCTCAAGACCGCCACGGGCGTCGTCGAGGTCGTGCTTCACGCGACGACCGGCGCGCAGCCGTCGCCCGAATCGCACCTGTTCTCCGAGCGCTACGCGTGCGTCCATTGTGGCACGAGCATGAGCGAGCTCGAGCCGCGTCAGTTCTCGTTCAACTCGCCGTACGGCGCGTGCCCCGCGTGCGGCGGGCTCGGCACCCGCCGCGAGGTGAATCCGATGCTCGTCATCGGCGATGAGGGCATCTCCCTGCTCGAAGGCGTGATCCTGCCGTGGGGCGAGCCGACCGGGCACCTGCGTCGGTCGTTGATTCCCGGCCTGGCTGAACACTACGGCTTCGATGCCAACACCGACTGGGGACGACTGCCCGAAGGCGTGCGCCACGCGATCCTGTACGGCTCCGACGGCGCCCCCATCCGCTTCCCGTATCGTGCCGGCGGCACGCGCGGCCACTACGAGGAGCCCTGGGAAGGCGTGCTCGCGAACGTCATGCGCCGCTACGAGGAGACGCAGTCCGATGCCGTACGCGAGCAGCTTCAGGAGTACATGGCCGTGCTGCCCTGCAACGTGTGCAGGGGCGCTCGTCTGCGCGCGGAGTCACTGGCCGTGACCGTGGCCGAGCGCAGCCTCGGCGACGTCGTCGACCTGAGCGTGGTGGAGTCCCTGAAGTTCTTCCGCTCCCTGCTGCCGCCCGTCGACGCCCCAGCCTCAGCCTCAGCCTCAGCCCCAGACGCTCGGATCGCCGCACCGATCCTCAAGGAAGTCGTCGAGCGCCTCGAGTTCCTGGTCAATGTCGGCCTCGAATACCTGACGATCGGCCGCAGCGCCGACACCCTCTCCGGTGGCGAAGCGCAGCGCATCAGGCTCGCCACGCAGATCGGCTCACGCCTGGTCGGCGTGTTGTACATCCTCGACGAGCCGTCGATCGGCTTGCACTCACGCGACAACGAGCGGCTGCTCGCGACGCTGCGCCAGCTCCGCGATCTCGGCAACACGGTCATTGTCGTCGAGCACGACCGTGAGACGATCATGGCCGCCGATCACGTCATCGATCTGGGACCCGGCGCCGGCAGGCACGGCGGCGAGATCGTGGCCGAGGGCACGCTCGAGCAGCTGCTCGCCAGCGAAGCATCCATTACCGCCGCCTACCTGCGGGGCGATCGCGAGATCCCCGTGCGCAAAGGGCGACGTCGCCCACCTCACCGCCGCACGCTCGTGGTACGGGGCGCGCGCGAGCACAACCTGCGCGACATCGATGTGCACCTCCCGCTGGGCACGTTCACCTGTGTGACCGGCGTCAGCGGATCGGGCAAGAGCACGCTCGTCAACGATATCCTCTATCTCGCGCTGGCGCGTCACTTCTTTCGCGCGCGCGTCATCCCCGGGGCGCACACCGGCATCGACGGACTCGACCATGTCGACAAGGTCATCGACATCGACCAGTCGCCGATCGGCCGCACGCCGCGCTCCAACCCGGCGACCTATACCGGGCTGTTCACCCCGATCCGGCAGCTCTTCGCCGAGCTGCCCGAGTCGAAGATCCGCGGCTACTCCCCCGGCCGCTTCTCCTTTAACGTCAAGGGCGGCCGCTGCGAGGCGTGCCAGGGCGACGGCCTCGTCAAGATCGAGATGCATTTCCTGCCGGATGTCTACGTGCCCTGTGAGGTGTGCCGCGGTCGACGCTACAACCGCGAGACACTCGAGGTGCTGTGGAAGGGAAAAAGCATTGCCGATGTGCTCGACATGACCGTTGCCGAGGCCGTCGAGTTCTTCGATTCCGTGCCGCGCATCCGCGATCGCCTGCGCACGCTCGCCGATGTCGGCCTCGGCTACATCCACCTCGGCCAATCGGCCACCACGCTCAGCGGCGGCGAGGCGCAGCGCGTCAAGCTCGCGACCGAACTGGCCAAGCGCGACACCGGCCAGACCCTCTACCTCCTCGATGAGCCGACCACCGGGCTCCACTTCGAGGATGTCCGCCTGCTGCTCGACGTGCTCCACCGGCTGGTCGACAAGGGCAACACCGTCGTCGTCATCGAGCACAACCTGGATGTGATCAAGACCGCCGACTGGATCGTCGATCTCGGGCCGGAGGGCGGCGCCGCGGGCGGCACCGTCGTGGCCGAGGGCACGCCCGAGGAGGTCGCGGCCAACCCCCTCTCCCACACCGGCCGCTTCCTCGCCGACGCACTCGGCCTGGCCCCCGTCGGCTGAGGCCGCACCACCAACCACCAACCACCAACGGGGTGGTGGGGCGGCCGGGCGGCCTGTTCGAGCGTTCGTTCGAGGCCGGCTCTTGACGGCACTCCGCCAGCGCGTATGTATACCCGTGGTGACGGGCACTGCCCACCAGCATCTCACACCATCCGAAGTCCTTTTCTCTCGACAGCATCGGGATGCGTCGCCGCCGACGCGATCAGCGGGTCGAACCGGTGCGTAACGGTCCATCAGGAGGAACCCGTGAGGTACCACGAGACATGTAGGACGCGCGGTCGCTTTCACCGCGCGGTGCGAACCTGGGCGATCGGTCTGGGTCTCGCATCAGCAGGCCTCATCGTCAGCACGCCGCCAGCGGACGCGCAGCAGCAGTCCGTCGGCGGCGTCGTCGTTTCGGCACAGACGCAGCAGCCGCTGGCCGGCGCGCAGATCTCCGTCGTCGGCACGAACCGTGGCACGATCGCGGGACCCGACGGCCGCTTTCTGGTTCCCGGCATCACCGATCCCGAGGTGACGCTGCAGGTCACGATGATCGGCTACCGCAGCGAGACGCGCGCGGTGCCGGTCGGTCAGCTGGATGTGCGCTTCGAGCTGCGCGAGAGCGCGGTCGAGCTGGACCAGATCGTGGTGACCGGCACCGCGGGTGCGCAGCAGAAGCGCGCGATCGGCAACTCGGTCACGCAGGTGCGCGCGGCCGAGGCGGTCGAGATCGCGCCGATCACGAGCATCCAGAGCCTGATCAACGCGCGCGCGCCGGGCGTCGTCATCACGCCGGGCACGGGCATGATCGGCTCCGGCTCGCAGATCCGCATCCGCGGCACGAACAGCTTCTCGCTCTCGGCTCAGCCACTGCTCTACGTCGACGGCGTGCGCGCCGACAATGCGCAGGCGACCGGCATCTCGGTGCAGGCGTTCGGGTCGAGTGTGATCTCGCGGATCAACGACTTCAACCCGGATGACATCGAGAGCATCGAGATCATCAAGGGCCCCGCCGCGGCCACGCTCTACGGCACCGAAGCGTCGAACGGCGTGATCCAGATCATCACCAAGCGGGGCGGACAGGGACGTCCGGTCTGGAACCTGACCGTGCGACAGGGTGCGAACTGGTTCGCCGATGCGGCCGACCGCGTGCCGACCAACTACTGGCGCAATCCGGATACCGGTCAGGTAGAATCCATCAACTTCTACGAGACGGAAAAGGCGCGCGGCACGCCCATCTTCCGCACCGGCCACCTACAGAACTATTCGCTCAGCCTGAGCGGCGGCTCCGCCGACGTCCGCTATTACATTGCCGGCGATTACGACCGCGACCAGGGCGCCCAGCTCGACAACGAGCTGCGGCGCGGCAGCGTGCGCGCCAACCTCAGCGTCGTTCCCTCCGACAACCTGGACCTGAACGCCAGTGTGGGCTACACCGGCGGCCGCACCGATCTGAGCTGTGAGGCAGGCTGTGGCGGCGTGACCTGGGCGGCGTACTTCTCCGACCCCGAGCACGCGCAGGGCGATGATCCGCGCCGCGGCGCCCGCAGCTTCCCGCCCGAGTATTACAATCAGGTGCTGGAGTTCTTCCAGGACCTGGCCCGTTTCACGGGCAGTTTGCAGAGCACGCACCGGCCGACCTCCTGGTTCGATCACCGGCTCACCGTCGGCGTCGACGTGGTGAGTGAGGACAACCAGGACATCACCGAGAAGAGCGCGCTCTACCGCCAGTGGTCGCCAACCGGCACGGGCGGCAAGTTCGTCGGCCGTCGCGATGTGTCCAACCAGACACTCGATTACAACGGCACCCTGCGGTTCGACGTGTCGCCGGCGCTCGCCTCGAACACGTCGTTCGGCGCGCAGTACTACCGGCGCTACGCCGAGTTCGTCTCCGCCGGCGGGAGCGACTTTGCGACTCCGGGCCTGCGCATCATCAACGCAGCCGCCGAGACCTCCGCGGGCGAGAGCTACACCGAGAACGTGACGGTCGGCGTCTTCGGCCAGCAGCAGTTCGGCTGGAACGACCGGCTCTTCGTCACCGCGGCGATCCGCGCCGATGACAACAGCGCGTTCGGCGAGGAGTTCGACCTGGTCTACTACCCGAAGGTCTCCGCCACCTGGGTGATCAGTGAAGAGCCATTCTGGAATCTCGAGCCCGTGAGCGCGTTGCGGCTGCGCACCGCCTATGGCCAGACGGGCCAGCAGCCCGGTGCCTTCGACGCGCTGCGCACCTTCGACCCGGTGCCCGGTCCGGATGACGTGAGCACGGTCACACCGCTCAGCGTCGGCAACCCCGATCTCGGGCCCGAACGGGGCGATGAGCTCGAGATCGGCTTCGACGCCGGCTTCCTGGATGACCGCGTCGGGCTCGACTTCACCTGGTACAACCAGCGTACGCGCGACGCCATTCTGCTGCAGCCGGTCGCGCCCTCGACGGGCTTTCCGGGTTCGCGCTTCATCAACCTCGGGGAGGTGAAGAACATCGGCTTCGAGGCGCTGGTCCGCGCCACGCCGGTCATCACGCCGAACCTCGAGTGGGACGCCACCTTCTCTATCGCGCGCAACGAGAACGAGGTGGTGAACATCGGCCCGGACGTGGACCGCATCGTGGTCAGCTCCTCATTCGGTGTCGAGCACCGCGTCGGCTTTCCGCTCGGCGCATGGTTCCACCAGCGCGTGGTCAGCGCGGAGTTCGACGCCAGCGGCCAGCGCATCCGCGAGACCATGATGTGTGACGACGGCCAGGGCGGCACCACGCCCTGCTTCAACGGCAGTGAGCTGGTCGCTCCGCTGGTCCACCTCGGTCAATCGGAGCCGAAGCTCGAGGGTGCCTTCAGCTCGACGCTCATGCTGGCCAACCGCATTCGCCTGTACGGCCTGCTCGACTTCAAGACCGGGTTCAAGAAGTGGGATCACGTCACCCGCGTGCGCTGCTCGCTGTTCAACGTCTGCGAGGAGAACGTGGATCCGCTGAAGTTCGTGGATACCGCGCCGGCGCGTCTGGCCTCGTATCAGGAGGGAGCTCGGTTCGGCGCCGAGTACATCGTCGACTCCGGCTTCGTGCGGTTCCGTGAGGTCTCCGCCAGCTACATACTTCCGGACAACCTGGCGCAGCGCATGGGCGCCACGCGCGCATCGATCAACGTCGCGGGACGCAACCTGTATACGTGGAGCGATTGGACCGGCATGGATCCCGAGGCGCGTTTCCTCAGCGGCGCCCGTGGCGGCTTCGGCCCACTCGAGCAGAACCATCTGCCGCAACTCACGTCGTTCATCACCACCATCAACTTGACCTTCTAGGAGGTGGAACGATGAACGCGGCCATCAATATAGCAGAATCGAACGCTGAAGGAGTGAGCATGGATCGGAGCAATCGCGGCGCTGTACGCCGCCTCGCCGGTCGGTTCCAGCGCCGGCTGACGTATACCGCGCTGGTCGCCGTCTCGCTGGCGGCCGGAGGCTGTGATGTGCTGGACAAGGCGCTGGACGTCGATGCGCCCGGCCTGGTCGACGCAGGGGATATGTCGAACCCCGAAAACGCCGCGCTGCTGGTCAACGGCGTGATCGCGGACTTCGAGTGCGCGCTCGGTGCCTACATCGTCAATAGCGCGCTGCTCGGCAACGAGCTGCGCGATGCCTCGGTGACTGCGGCGCGCTTTCCGCTCGACCAGCGCACGATCGACGACTCCTCGCCCTATGGCGTGAACAGCTGCGCCGGCAATCCGCCGGGGATCTACCGGCCGCTGGCGACCGCGATCTGGACGTCGAACAACGCCCTGAGCCTGCTCGGCGGCTGGACCGATGCCGAGGTCGCGGATCGCACGGATCTGATCGCGCAGGCAGCCGCGTACTCGGGCTACAGCCATGTGCTGATGGGCGAGGGCTTCTGCTCGGCCGTGATCGTGGAGAACGGGCCCGAGGTCCAGGCGCAGCAGGTGTTCGAGGCGGCCGAGGCCCGCTTCACGACGGCGATCGACGCGGCGCAGGCCTCGGGCAACACCGACATCCTGAACCTGGCCCGTCTCGGCCGCGCCCGCGCCCGGCTGAACCTGGGCGACCTCGGCGGGGCGGCCGCCGATGCGCGCGCCCTGCTCGCCAGCGATCCGACCTACGAGAAGGTCGCCACCGCGTCGGTCGCGAGCTCGCGCCGCTGGAATCGGGTGGGCGATGAGTTCCTCGGAGGGAGAGTCACTGTCGATTCCTCCTATCGAGGGCTCACCGTCGACGGTGTGCCCGATCCACGCGTCGAGATCATTGATACGGGCACGCGTGGACACGACAGCGCGACACCCGTCTTCATCGCCGCCAAGTACGGCGAGGAGCGGACCGCGGCGCTGCGGGAAGTGCCGGTGCCCGTCGCCACCTGGCGCGAGGCGCACCTGATCATCGCCGAGGCCGAGGGCGGGCAGGAGGCAGTGGATCGGATCAATATCCTGCGCAGCCACTGGGGTCTGCCGGCGTACGCCGGCGGCACCGCGGCCGAGATCCAGCAGCAGGTCATCGAGGAACGCGCGCGGGAGCTGTACCTCGAGGGTCACCACCTCAATGACCTCCGGCGGTTCAATCTGCCGAATACACCGTCGGTTGGCGCGCCTTACCGCCAGGGCGGCTTCTACGGCGACGTGCGCTGCTTCGAGCTGCCGGCGGTCGAACGCGAAAACAACCCCAACGTGGGCTGATCCCGTCCCTTTTCCGCGGTCCTGGATCGAGCGCCCTCCGGCCCTGTCGGCCGGAGGGCGCTCCTGTTGAAGGCTGCGATGGGCTCGCCGTGGCGTGGCCTGCTGATCGCTTCGCTGTTGACGCTGTTCGTGATCCCGGCTGCGTACATGATCATCCACGGCGTTGCCGACCGCCTGAACGCGTGGCTCACCGGCGGCCGCCCCGCGGAGCAACCGGCCAAGCAGCCGCAGCCGGAGCCGGCGGCCTTCGAGCATGTCGCTCTAGAGCGCTGACGCCGCCCGGCGCGCTCCGCGCTGAGATCGTGAGCTTGCCGAAACCTCGAAGCCCGGGCTAGCGTAGGGGGGCGGCACCTTCCTGATCCCGTGCTGGAGCCCAAGCAATGATGACGCGAGAAGACCTGGAAGGCTTTCTGATGCGGATGGGCGATATCGAGGAAGTCGACGAGGCGATGTGGGTCGTGCGCGACCCGCAGCAGGCCGAGGCCCCCGTCGTCGTCAGCTACTCTCCGCCCGTGCTGCTGCTGCGCTTGAAAGTCATGAACCTGCCCGGAGAGGCGGAAGACGCACGACTGGCGCCGCTGTTCCGCAGGCTGCTGACGCTGAATGCGACGGATATCGTGCATGGCAGCTACGGCATCGAGGGCAACGACGTGATCCTCTCGGACGCACTGGAACTCGAAACGCTGGATTTCCACGAGCTGCGCAGCTCGTACGAGAGCCTGCTGATGGCAGCGTCGAGTCACATGCAGGGACTGGGTGAGCTGGTTCCGGTCGCACAGGAGATGTAGTCCATGGGCATCTTTCAGAGACTGTCGCTGCTGCTCCGCTCGAACCTGAACGACGCCATCTCGCGGGGCGAGAACCCCGAGAAGGTGTTGAACCAGGTCCTGCTCGACATGCGCGAGCAGCTGGCGAAGGCGAAGCAGGAGGTCGCGGTCGCGATCGCCGATGAACGCAAGCTGAAGGCGCAGGTCGAGAACGAGCGCAAGCAGGCCGGCGATTGGGAGAATCGGGCCGTGCTGGCCGTGCGCGAAGGACGTGACGACCTGGCGAAGCAGGCGTTGCTGCGTCACCAGGAGCACGCGGAGCGCGCGCTGTCGCTGGAGGAAACCTGGCAGAGGCAGGCGGCCGAAACCGATCGGTTGAAGGAAGCACTGCGTCAGCTCAACGAGAAGATCGAGGAAGCCAAGCGCAAGAAGAACCTGCTGGTCGCGAAGCAGAAGCGAGCACAGGCGCAGAAGCGAATCCACGAGACCATGGCGGGCCTCAACGACCGCTCGGCGTTCGACGCGTTCGAGCGGATGGCCGAACGGATCGAAGAGACGGAGCGCCGCGCGCTCGCGGCGGCCGAGGTCAGCGAATCCCTGACCGGCGACAAGCTGGAGCAGGAATTCGAGCAGCTCGGCGCGGGCCAGGACGTCGAGTTCCGGCTGCTTCAGTTGAAGGAGCGGCTCGGAATCGGCCCCGCCCGCCCCTCGAGCGCGCTGCCGAGTGGCGCTGCGGGGCAGGGGAACGCTGCGCAGCAGCGACTCTCGCTGGGCGCGGGCGAGCTCGAGGAGGAGGTCGAGGAGGGCGAGGTGAAGGAAGCCGAGATCGAGAAGCAGTGAATCCGGCGCCCGGCTCCACGCTGAGGTCGGCGAGTCACCGATGGTCGACGCATCCATGAACGCCCGACGCGCGTACGGCACGCTCAGCGCCACGGTCTTCGTGGCGCTTCTGCTATTCTTCTTCTACAGCGTCGCCGGGATCCTGCTCCTGGCGTTCATCGGCGTCCTGTTCGCGCTCTACCTGAGTGCGATCATGGATGCGCTGCAGCGACGCTTCGCGCTGCCTCGTGGCCTGGGCCTGCTCGCGGCGCTGCTCCTGACCGCGCTCGGTCTGACCCTGATCGGCTACCTCATTGTGCCGCCGGTCGTCGAGCAGACGCAGGAGCTGATCGTCACGCTGCCCGCTTTGCTCAGCGCCCTGGAGGCCGACCTGCTTGCGTTCGCGCAACGCTCACCGGTCTTTGCGCAATTCTTGGGACCTCTGGGAGAGGGCGAGAGCTACGTCGGCTCGATCATCCAGGAGGTCGGCGGCTACTTCCGCGGGCTCGTGCCCTACCTGTATCACGGCTTCGGCTTCGTGATCCACGTCTTCAGCGTCTTCGTCATGGGCATCTATCTGGCCGCCCGGCCGGGCATGTATGTCGAAGGCCTGATCGCGCTCGCTCCGCCCGTGCACCGCGACCTCGTGCGGGACGTGCTCGACGACCTCGGTCAGACCCTGCGCGCCTGGATCGTTGGCCAGCTCATCGCCATGCTGATCCTCGGCGTACTCACCTGGATCGGTTTCATCATCCTCAAGGTGCCGTACGCACTGGCGTTCGCCGTATTCACCGGCTTGGTCGCCATCGTGCCCTTCTTCGGCACCCTGGTCTCGACGCTGCTGCCGGCGATCTTCGTCCTCGCCGGTGCCGGCGCGGTGCCCGCGCTGCTGGTCGCGCTGCTCGGCGTCGTCATCCACATCGTGGAAGCCAATTTCGTCGCGCCAATGGTCATGGAGCGCCAGGTGCACCTGCCGCCGGTGCTGACGTTGCTCAGCGTGCTGATCATGGCCGAGCTGCTGGGCGTCATCGGCCTGCTGGTGGCCGTGCCGGTTCTCGCCGTCGGCATGGTCGTGGCGCGTCGCATCTACGTCGAGCGCGTGCTGGAAGGGAAGGGGTTCCGCCGCGCCGTGCGGGACCAGCCGATCGAGATTCGCCTGCCCAGCGACGACAGCGTCGTCGTGCACCCGGCCGCGTACCAGCAGTCGATTCCCGCAATGCTGGAGCGCTGACCGGGATTCGCGGCCGCTGTTCGCTCTGCGCCGTCGAGGTCCGCTAGAACCGCGCTGCGCTGCAGGCGATGCGCCGCAAGGTCGCCGGCGCAGAGGGCCGCGGCCGGCCGTCCATGACATCGGTGAAGCTGTTCGCCCGGCCACGCCATACGTCGCCCTCGCGTTTCAGCTCCACGGCCGTGCCCACGAAACCGGTCGACCACACGAGCGTGATCGAATCTGCCGCGACCGGCCGCCAGTAGGCGTGCCGGAACGGAACGCTCTCCTTCGAGTTGCGCGGCCGCAACAGTGGGTTCGGGGCCTCCGCGGCATGCGTGCCCGCCCGGTCGAACAGGCGCACCGTATCCGGCACGACGTGCATTGTCTCGGTGTCGCCGGGGCGTGCTTCAGCAAAGCTCGGCGCCCAGGAACCGAGCTCGAGCACGTGACAGCCGACAGCGGCGTGCTCGATGGTAGCCGGCTCGACGCGTTCGGGTGACCCCACGATCCGCCACAGAGCCACCGAGTCCGGATGCGGCTGCGCGGTCACGATCAGGTCGGAGCGCCCGATCAACTCGCCAGTGCGTACCTGCGATTCCGCGAACACGTACAACCCCTCGATGTCGAGCGTGTCGCGCGCCACGGCCTCCGCCAGGTCGCCGACATCCGACACGCGGGCGCCGCTGCGCTCCAGCGGGTTCGCGTAATCGACCGCGAGGTCGGCGCGGAACGGCTCGAGCCCGGGCACGACGACGGTGCCGCCCCTCACCAGCAAATCGCTCGCCGAGCGTCCGTTCAGCGGCAGCGACTCGTACCACGCCGGATCCACAGCCGCATACGCACCGCTGCCGATGGCATCGAGCACACCCAGCAGCGCCGCGAAGTTCACCCGCCGCAGGTACTGCTTCTCCGGATCGTCGGGGTAGCCGCCGGACTCGATGAGCACCGTGCTCGTGCCCCACTGCTGCATCAGATCGCCGAACGCGCGGGGATTGAACGACTCGTCGTACTTCGCAACCCGAGCCGGCACCAGCGGCTCGACCAGCAGGCGCAGCGTCGCGGCGACCCGGCGCGCGCGCTCGCGGACGGGGTCGATGTCGCGCGTCACGCTCCACGGCGGCGCGAGCAGCGCGATCGCGACCGTGCGCTCGGCGTCGCCGACCCGCGTACGCACGTTCTGATCGTGCAGGTTGAAGCCGAACTCCGGCTGGAGCGAATCGCGCAGCAGCTTCAAGGCGCGCCCCTCCGGCGTCGCCTGCGCGCGCGCGTCGCGGTTGATGTCGATACCCTGTGCGTTGCGCCGCTCGAAGCGCTCCGCGCCGTCCGGGTTCAGCATCGGCACCGCAACAATCGTCAGCCGGTCACGCAGCCGACCGGCGAGCGGATGCTCGGGCGACGTCGCCAGGAAGTTGAACAGATCGAGCAGCGCCATGGTGGCGGTCGATTCGTCGCCATGCATCTGCGACCAGAGGAGCACGCGCGTGTCGCCGGTGCCGTGACGCACCGCCCACAGCTCGCGCCCCTCGCCGGATGTGCCGATGCGGTCGCGCGCCAGCAGGCTCGAGCCGTCGACGATCGGCCCGAGCAGCGCCCACAGCTCGGCGTGCGTGAACTCGCGCTCGGCGAGTCCGTCGACGCGATATCGCTCGTGCAGCGAGGCCAGCTTGCGCGCGGCCGCCGGCGCGACCGACGCCGGCAACGTGGATTCCACGAGCTCTTCCCAGACGATGCGCGAGACGTCACGCGCCACGGCAATGGCCGCGGCACGATCCGCGATGCCACGCGTCAGCACGACCAGCACGTACGGCGCGCGCGCGGGCGGGTACACGATGCCGCCATCGTGATCGATCTCGGTGATCCAGCCCGTCTTGTTGGCCACGCGGATCCCGGGCGGCACGCCGGCCGGGATCTTCTCCTGGAACTCCTGCGCGGCCAGGATGGACGTGATCTCGCGGCAGTCGTTGGCGGTGAGCGGACGCAGCGGCGGGGCGACGTCGCCCCGCTCGCAACGCGCGATCACCTCGAGCACTCGGCCGAAGGCCTGCGCCGTGGTGGTGTTGTTCAGCCCGCGCTGATAGGCCGGGATGTCCTCGACACCGCGGTGTACGACCATTGCCGGGGCGCCGAGCGCGTCCACCGTGCGTCGCACGTTCGCCGCGCCGACCTGCTCGATCAGGATGTTGGTGGCCAGATTCGAGGAGCGCACGATCATACGCCGCGCCAGCTCGCGCGCGGGCACGCGCTGCCCCATCAGTCGGTAGAGCGCGCTCTCGCTGTCGCTTTCCGCCGTCAGTCGATACCGGCTCGAGTCCGCGATGCTCGTGAACTCGTCGATCGCGACGATACCGGAATCGAGGGCAATGCGACCCTCGGCGGCCTGCCGGAACAGCTCCAGCAGCACCGGCACCTTCATGGTGCTGGCGGCGTGCATGCTGACGTCCGCGTTCACGGCCACGCGACTGTCGCGTTCCAGGTCGATCAGGTAGACGCCGGTCTCTCCCGGCGTGCTGGCGACGCGCTCGCGGATCCGCTCCGCGAGGCGAGCCGTGTCGACCACCGCCACAGGCGCAGCGGCCGGTACGGGCCGCTGCGTTGGCGGCGCCGCCGACCCGGTGCAGCCGGTGAGCAACGGCAGCAGGAGAAGGCCCGAGTTTCGACGTCGCATGTCCCGCTGGCGCATAAAACGTCCGCGAAGAAGGTTTGCCGATGATGCCCGATGCAGCGCAGGCCGTGCAACCCCCGCCCCCGCGCCCGCCCCCGCCCCTGACCGCGGCCGCAGGTCGCGGTCAGGGGTACCCATCCGCGCGCCGTGCACGTAATCTGAGGAACCCCGTAGCGAGCGAAGCAATGGGTTCATCGCAACTCACACTGCCGACGACCCCCTCCCCCGCGGCCGAGCCCGGCTCGATCGGAATTGCGCCGGGACGCGCGCTCCTCTTGCCGTGCGCCTGCGCGCTCGCGCTGGCCGCGTTCGCGCTGCTGCCGTTCGTGCAGCGCTCGCCGAACCTGCCCTGGACGTTCCTCGGCACGGCCGGCGCGATCCTGGCCTGGAGCGCGCTGCTGTATGCGAGGACGCGCCAGTCGGGACGGACCCTCGTTCTCCAGGTCGCGCTGCGCAAGCAGCACTATGTGCAGGCGTGCGCGCAGTCGCTGATCCTGATCTACTGGGGCATGTACTGGAGCGGCGTGCCCGCATTCGCGCCGTTCATCGTTGCGCAGCTCATCTTCGCCTACGCGTTCGACAGTCTGCTGAGCTGGTCGCGCCGCGACGACTACGCGCTGGGATTCGGGCCGTTCCCCGTGATCCTCAGCATCAACCTGTTCCTGTGGTTCAGGCTGGACTGGTTCCACTGGCAGTTCGCACTCGTGGCGGTGGGCTACGCCGCCAAGGAGCTGATACGCTGGACGAGGCAGGGGCGGTCGGTCCACATCTTCAACCCCTCGTCGTTCCCGCTGGCTCTGGCCTCCCTCGTCTTGATCCTCACGGGCACGACGAACCTCACGTTGGGCCAGGAAATCGCCAGCTCGCAGTTCAATCCGCCGCACATCTACGCCGTGATCTTCCTGGCAGCTCTCCCGGGCCAGCTGCTCTTCGGCGTGGCATCCATGACGCTGTCGGCGGTGATCACCGCCTACGCGTTCGCGCTGTTGTACTTCAATGCGACCGGCACGTACCTGTTCTTCGATTCGCATATTCCCGTAGCCGTTTTCCTCGGCATGCACCTGCTCTTCACCGATCCCTCCACGTCGCCCCGCAGCGAGCTCGGCCGAATCATGTTCGGGATGCTGTACGGGCTCGGCACGATCGCCGTGTTCGGGCTGCTGACCTTGGCAGGGGTGCCCGAGTTCTACGACAAGCTGCTGCCGGTGCCGATCATGAACTTGCTCGTGAGGGTCATCGAGCGCGTCGCGGCGTCGGACGCGCTGGCACGACTGGATCCGGCTCGCCTGGGCCGGGCGCTGGCGCCCGCGCAGCGATACGTCGCCTACACCTCGATCTGGGCGGGTAGCTTTGTCGTGTTGAGCGCCGCACAGGGCGTCGGCGACGAGCACCCGGGGCAGTGGCTGCCCTTCTGGGAGCGGGCCTGCCAGGACGGACGTGAGCGCGGCTGCGAGTACCTCGCGGTCATGCACTGGAACTACTGTGACCGGGGTTCCGGCTGGGCCTGCAATGAGCTCGGCATCCTTCAGGCGGAGCGACGCATCGATCGGCGCGCGGTGCTGGCCTTCAGCCGCGCCTGCTCGCTCGGCTTCTCCAGCGGCTGCGAGAACGTCGCTCGACTGACCGGAGGCGCGGCGACCTATGCGCGGGCCGGTCCGCCGATCACGGACCTGCCGATCGTGCTGCGCGGCAGCAAGGCGCCCGTGCGGGAGCGAAGCCCTGAAGCGTTGTACGCACTCGGCTGCAAGCGCGGGTGGACGGAGCTGTGCACGCATCAGGCGGGCGCGGGCGTCGCGAGATGATCCGCGGGCGGGCCGTGGCCGGAGCGCGCCGGCGAAGCGGGCTCGCCGCGTGGCTGGTGGCTGCTGTCTGCGCCGGGGTCGCCGGTTGCGCCGATCAGCCGGCCGCCGTCGAGTCGGAATCGGACCCGGGCGCCGAAGCGCGCCTGGACGAGCAGCTTCGCAGCGTGCTCGCGCGCCACGGCTTCACGGGACGGATCCAGTCGACGCTGGAAGGACGGCTCGGGCGCCCGGTGGACGGGCAGCTCGCCGACATCGGCCGACTGCTGTTCTTCGACCCGGTCACATCGCTGAGCGGCGACAACAGCTGCTCCGGCTGCCACGCGCCGAACGCGAGCTTCAACGACTCGAAGTCGATCTCGATCGGCGTCGACAACAACGGTATCGTCGGGCCGGGTCGCCGCGGACCGCACAACCAGCGGCGGGCGCCGACCATCATCAACGCGGTGTTCTACCCGCGGCTGATGTGGACCGGGCGCTTTGCGGCCCTTTCCCTCGACCCCTTCGATAACTCGCAGGGCTTCCGCTTTCCGCCACCGGACGGACTCTCGCTGTCGCATATGGAGCACCTGGTCGGCGCGCAGGCGTTCACGCCGTTCGTGAAGCGCGAGGAGATGGCGGGGTTCGACGTCCCCGGTGATCACGAGACGATCCGCGCAGAGGTGCTGCGACGGATCAACGCGATCGAGGAGTACCGCACCCGCTTCGCGGCGGTTTTCCCCGAGCTCGAGACGGGCGCGCCGATCGCCTTCGAGCACATCGGTGCGGCGATCGCCGAGTTCACGTTCACGCTGGTGCGCGCCGACGCGCCGCTCGACCGCTTCGCGCGTGCCGAGACGAACACCATGACCGCCGATCAGAAGCGCGGCGCGCTACTGTTCTTCGGCCGGGCGATGTGTGGCGAATGCCACATCGCCCGGGATTACGCCAACGAGATGTTCAGCGATTTTCAGGGCCACGTGCTGGCGGTGCCGCAGATCGTGCCGCGTGAGGGCAACGTTCGCTTCGACGGGCCCGGCGCCAATGAGGACTACGGCGCTGAGCAGGATACGGGCGCCGAGACCGACCGCTACGAGTTCCGGACGTCGCCGCTGCGCAACGTCGCGTTCCAGCCCACGTTCATGCACAACGGCGCCTACCTCACGCTGGAGCAGGCCATCCGGCATCACCTGGACCTGGACGGCAGTCTGGCCGCGTACACCACGGAGGGGCTCGACCTGTCGCTGCAGGCGCCGGTCGGCCCCATCACCGCCGCCCGCAGCCGGGCACACCCGCTGCTCGACACGCCGATCGACTTGACCGAGGATGAGTTCCGGCGGCTGGTCGACTTCGTGCGCTGTGCGCTCACCGACCCGGAGGCCGATCCCGAGCGGCTGCGCGAGCTCGTGCCCGCCAGCCTGCCCAGTGGCGCGGCCGTCCACCGCTTCGAGTTCGACCGCAGCACAGCGCAGGGACGCGCCGGCTGCGCGTGAGTGTGACGGAACCGTGGCCAAACGCTTGACAAAACGCTCGGCGCCTTCGTACTCTGCCGGCGTCCGAGCGACAGCGGCGCGCGGAGGCGTTGTCAGGTTTTCCGGCGCTCGCGCGTTCCCTATCTGGATCGATGGGCAGATCGGCGGCGGCAGCCGCATTCAGATAATGTCTGTCCCGCGCCATGCGGGACCTGCGTGACGGAGGCCCCTGGACCGGGGTCGAGGTATGAGCGCCAGCACCGCAGGCACCTCGCGGATGAGTTGCCGGCCGCAGCACGCGGCCGCAGCCGGGGGTAGACGTGCAGCCAGGCGCGCCAGCGCCTGGGGCGCAACGCCTGGCGGGAGGGCGCCAGTGGCTTCGAGGCCACCGCCGCGCCGGCGCTCAGGGGAATTGGATCCGGAAGCCGATCGGCCAGACGGCTGCGGGCGGCGGGTCGTCCGGCGGAAGAGTCTCGTCCTCGCCACCGAAAATCGCTCGCGTGGAGAGCACTGCCGCAACGGCGCCAGCCGCGATCCCTGCCGCGAGCATCGTCGTACGCAGATGATCGATTTCGCGCAGCTCGAGTGTCTGGATGTGATCGCTCCTGAGCTCGACCAGCTGGTTCAATCGGGTCGCCGGGTAGCCGGGAACGCGCACCTCGGCGGCGACGTCGAGGGTCAATTCGTCCGGTCCTCGCTCGATCAGGAATCCGTCAACCATGTCCATCGTCGAACCGAGCACGCTGCGCATCTCCTCTGCGCCCGGTTCCGTAAGATGGGCACGGACCTCGGCACCCGGCGTGAGCTGTCCGGGCTCGACCGGGACGTAGCGATAGCAGCCAAGACAGGCGCTCGAGAGGGCAAGCAGGAAGATTTTCCGACCGCTCATGCAGCACCTCGCGGATCAATGGTTTCATTCGGAGCCGTAGGATGGTCCAATGAAATGAGCCCGGCAATGCCCGGGCAGGCATCGTCGTCGCAACCCCTCACAAGGAGAACCCCATGAACGCTCGCGTTCGCTTTGCTGCCGTCACGGCGGCCGCGGCATTGCTCGCCGGCGTTGCGGCGCCGGCGGCAGCGCAGGCGGGCCGCGTCTCCGGCACGGTCACCAACGCGTCGACGGGTGAGGCGCTCGTCGGCGCGCAGGTCTCGGTCCGCGACCGCGAGATCGGCACGGTCACCGACGGGCGCGGGCGCTACCTCCTGCTCAACGTGCCCGCTGGCGCGCAGACGATCGATGTCCACATGATCGGCTTTGCGACACGGTCGCAACAGGTCACGGTTCCCGAAGGCGGGGCCGTGACGGCGAACTTCGAGATGCAGACGGAGGCGATCTCGCTCGACGCCGTCGTGGCGACGGGCACGGCATCGCAGGCGCGCCGGCGGGAGGTCGGCAATGCGATCTCGCTGATCTCGGCCAAGGATATCGAGGAGACCGCCGTTGTCGATGTCACCGATGTCCTGCAGGGCAAGGCGGCGGGCGTCTCCGTGCTCGACCGCGCAGGCTACGCCGGTGCCGGCGCGATGATCCGGTTGCGAGGCGTCAATACGCTCACCAGCGGCGTGCGGCCGTTGGTCTACGTCGACGGCATTCGTATCGAGTCGGGCCCGCATGGCAACCCGGACGAGAGCGACAACGGCGGCATCGCGCTCGACGACCTGGACCCGCACAGCATCGAGCGGATCGAGATCATCAAGGGGGCGGCCGCCACGACGCTGTACGGGACCGAGGCCGCGAGCGGCGTGATCCAGATCTTCACCAAGGCGGGCGGCGGCGGCGCGCCTGCCTGGACGTTCTCGATGGACCAGGGCTTCAGCGAGCTCGGCCACATCGGCCCGGAGGAGGATCCGACCGGCATGAGCGTGAACGACTGTAGCGCCGAGCCGGGCTGCCCCGCAAGCGGAAGCTGGCTGAAGACCGGCCACCTGCAGAATTACATCCTGTCCGTGCGAGGCGGCGACAACGTCCCATACTACGTGTCGGCGAGCTGGGGCCGCCAGGATGGCGTCCTCGCAACGGAACAGTCGGCGACGAACTTGAACGTGCGGGCGAACTTCACGTTCGAGCCGCTGGCGAACCTGAAGATCCGCTCGAGCAGCATGTTCAGCCGCCGCGACATCGTCTGGATTCCCGACGGCAACAACGCCGAGGGATTCCTGATCAATGTCATGCGCGGCGAGCGCGGCTATACGCCGGGTAACGACGACTCGCTCCTGTTCGAGATGGACATCGACCAGATGATCGATCACTTCATCTCGTCGGCGAACATCGCCTGGACGCCGACCAGCGGCATGCTGCACCGGCTGAACATCGGACTCGACTACTCGAGCTCGGATTACCTCGAGGAGCGGCCGTGGGGCTACTACTCGACGCCGGACGGCGACCGCGAGTCCGACCTCGAGCTCGACCGTAACTGGACCGTCGACTACGCAGGCAACTGGAACACCGCGCTGCCGTTCGGCAACCTCGTCTCGACGCTGTCGTGGGGCGCACAGTACTTCGACGAGTTCAGCTGGGGCATCAACGGCTTCGGCGAGCAGTTCGCCGGGCCGGGTGACAAGCTGCTGGAGTCGGGCGTCATCACGAGCGCGAACGAGGCGTGGACGCGCGTCGCGAGCGGCGGCTTCTTCCTTCAGGAGCAGATCGGCTGGAACGACCGGCTCTTCGTCACGCTCGGCGGGCGCTGGGACGGCTTCAGCACGTTCGGCGAGGACTTCGGCCTCGCGTTCTACCCGAAGATCTCGGCGGCGTACACGATCTCCGACCACGACTTCTGGCCGCAGTGGTGGGAGACCATGAAGCTGCGCGGCGCGCTGGGCGAGTCCGGCCGCGCGCCCGGCACCTTCGACGCGCAGCGGACCTGGGCGTCGGTCTCCGGCGATGAGAACCGGCCGGGCGTGATCCTGTCCGAGATCGGCAACCCCGGCCTCGGGCCGGAGCGCACGCGCGAGATCGAGTCGGGCTTCGAGGGCTCGATGCTCGACGGCCGGCTCAGCTTCGACGTCACGTACTTCGACCAGCTCACGTACGACGCGCTGTTCGACCTGGTGCGGCCGACGTCGATCGGCACGGAGCAGCCCCTGACGACGAATCTCGGCGAGATCGAGAACAAGGGCTTCGAGCTCATGACCAACGTGACGGTCTTGCGGCGCCCGAATCTGACGTGGGACGTCGGAGGCCACTACTCGGTCGCGAAGAACGAGGTCGTCAAGCTGAACCCGGAGGTGACTGACGATCGGCGGCTCGGCCGCCCCATCGACGCCATCTTCGATGACGTGGTCCAGAACCCAGCCGAATTCGCACGGCCTGATTACGAGGAGGAGTATATCGGGCCATGGGTGCCGAAGCACAATTTCGCCTTGAACACGAGGCTGACGCTGTTCCGCGACCTGACGCTGAGCGCACTCGCGGAAGGCGCGGGCGACTACTTCCACATCGCGGGCACGACCTGGGCGCAGGTGAACCGCCTCCGATGGGCGCCGTGCAACTACGTCTTCGAGGCCGTCGCGGCCGGCGACCTGAGCAACATCACGGCGCTCGAGCGCGCGCACTGTCATCCGAGTCAGCGCTCGCTCGGGACATGGACGAAGAAGGCGGACTTCGTGAAGCTGCGCTCGCTCTCGGCGAGCTACCGGGTTCCGGAGCGGTTCCTGTTCGGCGGCGCGTCGGCAATGACGCTGCGCGTGCAGGGCCGGAACCTGCACACGTGGACGGACTACCCGGGTCTCGATCCTGAGGGGACGGAGGATGGGCCGAGGGATATCAGCGACACGCGGGAGTACTATCAGCTACCGATCCCGTCGCAGTTTGTGTTCAACGTGACGGTCAACTTCTGAGCGCGAGGAATGACGACCATGACGACCCGACATTGGGCTGTACGCCGGATCGCCGCGCCGTTCCTCGCGGCTGCGGTCCTTGCGACGGCCGGCTGCGAAGGCCTGTTCGACATCGAGAATCCCGGCGTGGTCCTGGATGACGACCTGAACGATCCCGAGATGGTGCCCGTCCTGATCACGGGTCTGTCGTCGGACTTCTCCGACATCTACGACGAGCACGCACTGGCCATCGCTCGCGGCACGGATGAGCTCGCCGGGACCGGCAGCTACGGCACGACGCGCGAGCTGGCGGCCGGCGTCTTCCAGCCTGACGCCGATGCGGAAGACACGTGGGAGCAGGCGCACGAGGCGCGCTGGATGGCCGAGCTGCACCTCGAACGCATACAGGAGCTGATCCCCGAGACGTTCGAGAACAACCGGCACGTTGCGCGCGCGTACGTGTTCGCGGGCATCGCCAACAACACCCTGGGCGAGAACTTCTGCGCCGTCACCTACTCGGACCCGGACGCCGGCCCGGGCGAGTATGGCGAGCTGAAGCCGCGGGAGGCGGCGTTCGAGCGCGCGATCGCGGACCTGCAGAGCGCGCTGGGGCACGCGGACACGATCCCGTACCTGACCGCCGCCGCGCACGCCGGCCTGGCGCAGGCATACGTCGGTCTCGGCGACTGGTCGGCGGCCGTGCAGCACAGCTCGCAGGTGCCGACGGACTTCGAGTTCGTCGCGTTCTACGACCAGGTTGACAACTCGAATCTAATGGTCCTCGAGACGCACAATAGACACGAGGCGTCGGCGATCCTGACGCTGGCGGGCTCGTTCGACCCGCCGGACGCGCGCGCGCCGTACACGAAGTGCGGCACGTACACGGCGGACGGTGGGGTCTCGGACGGCCCTGGCAACTGCCCGAGTGGGCGCGGCGCGGACGGCAACAACCCGCACTGGCGGCAGGAGAAGTACGACGATCAGGGCGACGAGATCCCCGTCGCGAAGGGGACCGAGATGCGGCTGATCGAGGCCGAGGCCGCGGTCCGGCAGGGCGACCTCGCCACTTTCACCGCGAAAGTCAACGAGGTGCGCGCATTCTACGGCGAGGAGCCGATCGAGCAGCCCGCGACGGCTGGCGCGATCGAGTACCCGAACGCGCAGGACGACGCGTGGTCGATCCTCGACCGCGAACGCCATCTCACATTATGGCTCGAGGGGCGGCGGCTGTGGGACCTGCACCGCTGGGATCATCCATTCCTGGATGGTCACGGCATCATTTATCCCGCGGAGCCGCGGCGGGCGTCGTGCATGCCGATTCCGGACAGTGAATGCCGGAACAATCCGAATGTCCCGTGCGGCTAGAGCGCACTGCAGCGGGTCCTTAGGAGAGCACATCGCCTCCGCCGCGGTCCGGGCGGAGGCGATGCGTGTTTTCAGAGGAGTCGCCGATGACGATCCCAAGGACGGTGCGTTCGTGGCAGCCACTGCTCGGCGTCGCGCTGCTGCTGGCTTCCTGCGACTTCCCGTTCTTCAGCGACGAGGAGCCGCCGCCGGAACTCGCGCGTGTCGTGATCAATGGTACCAGCCCGGTGCTGCTGGAGCTGCTCACCTCGACCGCGTTCCAGCCGGTGACCGATCCGGAGACGGGGACCACGTCGATCAGCTTCGTCGCGGCCACCATCGACACGATCGATGTACCGTTCGAGAACGAGTACGCGCTCGCGCCGAACGACCGGTTCTATGTGAGGCTGACCAACCCGGACACCGCCACGGCCTCGGTGCAGATGCAGGTGTTCTTCGACGGCGTGAAGATGTACGACAACACCCGCGATCTGGAAGACGGCTCGATGGAGTTCAGCTGGATCTACTTCTAGCTTCGGTTCGTGGTTCGTAGTTGGTGGTTCGTGGTGACCTCAGCTGCCGGTGAGACGCTCCAGCGCGGTCAGCGCGGCGTCGAGCGCTTCCTCCAGCCGCCGTTTCCGATCCAGCATCTCCGGCGTGGGCGGGTAGAGCGAGCCCTGGCGCACGCCGCTGCCGTTCAGGTCGCTGTAAAGGCCTAGGATCTGGCCACGCATGCCGCCGAACCGTCTGTCCAGGCCGAGCTGGTCCTCGAGGACGGTCACGGAATCGAGTCGGCTCACCGGCTCGCTCACCGGCGCACCCGCGGCTGACAGTGAGTCCCGCAGCTGCTCGAGGCGTGCGCGAGCACCCTCGCTGCGCTCGGCCGCGCCAGCAATCCGCTCGATCATGCGCAGCAGCTCGAGCATGTAGCGCTCTCGCGCGATGTAGTCGGTCTGCTCGAGGTCCGGCATCAGCGGGTCCGGCTCGACGAGCACGGATGACGTGGAGGTCGCACCATTCGCCTCGAGCGTGATCTGATAGGTGCCGGGCGCGACGAATGGTCCGCGCATGCCGAGCGGCTGCGGCGGTCTCGGCCGCGCCTCCGGCTCTTCCCCGGCCGGAACATCGAACGGCAGCTCATGCCGGAGATCCCACACGATGCGCTGGACCACGCCGGACGCCCCAGGCCCGCGCAGCGTCCGCACCACCTCGTCAGCAGAATTGCGGACGGTCAGCGTGACACTGTCGGCAGCCATCCCCCCGCGCCCGCCCCCGCCCTCGCCCCCGCCTACGTAATACGACAGAATCGCACCGGCCGGCGGGTTCTCGCCGGCGTAGGCAGCCTGACCGCGATACGATGTGTCCTTCCAGTACTGAAAGATCGACGCGGGGCGAACCGAGAACAGGTGAGCGGCCGAACGCTCGACGCCAGCCGTCCATTCGACGAGTGGTGCGATGTCCTCGAGGATCCAGACGGAGCGGCCGTGTGTTGCCGCAATCAGGTCGTTCGTCACCGGGTGGATGAGCAGGTCGTCGTACAGTGTGGTCGGCAGATTCGCGCCGAACCGCTGCCAGCTCTGCCCGGCATCGCTGGAGACGAAGAGGTGATGCTCGGTGCCGGCAAAGAGCAGATTGGGGTTGTCCGGGTGCTCGACGACGTCGTTGACCGGGCCCAGCGGTGGCAATCCGGCGGCGCGCGCCTGCCAGGTCCGGCCGAAGTCGTCAGTCCGGAAGAGGTAGGGCGCGAAATCGCCGTCCCGGTGCGCGTCCAACGCCACGTAGGCGCGGCCCGGATCGGCGGCCGATGCGGTGACGCGGCTCACGTACGTGGTCGGCGGTGGCCCGCCTGAGGCGGCGGCCAGGTTGCGACCGACCTCGGTCCAGGTGCCGCCGCCGTCACGCGAGACCTGCACGTTGCCATCATCGGTGCCGACCCAGAGCACGCTCGCGTCGGCCGGCGACTCCGCGATCGTCGTGATCTCGCTGAAGCTCGACTCGCCGTCGTTCTTCGACAGCATGCGCTCCGATCCGCGTACGCCCATCAGGAACAGCGTATCGCGGTCGATCTGCTTGGTCAGGTCGGGCGTCGCCGACCAGGTCGCGCCATGGTCGCGCGAGATGAAGAGCCTGTTGCCGCCGAGGAACACCGTGCCTGCCGTGTGCTGCGACGCCACGAAGGGCGTGACCCAGTCGTAGCGGTGATCCTCCCCCGGCGGCTCCGTCGGCCGCACCTCGAGCCGGTCGCCGGTGACCGCGTCGAAACGCTGCGCCGAGCCGTTCTGCGCCGTGGTGTAGACGTAGCGCCAGCCGTCGAGATCGACATCGTGATACATGCCGTCGCCGAAGCCGATCTGGCGCCAGTCGTCGTTGATGATGCCGATCCAGTGGCGCGTCGCGCTCGGCCCCATCCACGAGTGGTTGTCCTGCAGCCCGATGTAGACGTTGTAGGGTGTGCGGCGATCGGCGCCGATCGCATAGAGCTGAGCGATCGGCAGGTTCGCGATCTTTTCGTAGTTCTGGCCGCGATCCCAGGTGACGTGCAGGCCGCCATCACCGGCCAGGTAGAAGTGGTCCGGATCACCCGGATCGATCCACATCGTGTGATGGTCCGCGTGGACGCCGACGTCGTAGGTCGGTCGGGTCGGCAGCTCGCGGAACGTGCGGCCGCCATCGTCGCTCACGTATGCGTCGACCGCGATCACGTACACGCGCTCCGCGTCGGTCGGGTCGACAAAGATCTTGCTGTAGTACATCGGGCGCGGGTTGAGCGAGTTGACGCGCCGCCAGCTCGCGCCGCCATCATCGCTGCGGTACACGCCCCGCTCGGCCTCGCCCGCGTGCTCGATGGTGGCGTATACCACGCCCGGCCGGCTCTGCGCCACAGCGAGCCCGATACGGCCGATCGGTGCGGCCGGCAAACCGGTCGTCAGCCGCTGCCAGGTCTCGCCGCCATCGGTGCTCTTGTGAATGCCGCTGCTCGGGCCGCCACCATTGAAGCCCCATGCGCGACGCAGCCGCTGATAGCTCGCTGCGTACAGCGTGTTCGGATCGGCCGGATCCAGCTCCATGTCGACGACGCCGGTCAGCGTGTCGACGAACAGCACGTTGGCCCAGGTGCGGCCCGCGTCCGTCGTCTTGAAGACACCGCGTTGTGCGGACGGCCGCCACAGGTTGCCGAGTGCGGCCACCCAGGCAACGTCGGGGTCCTGAGGATGCACGAGCACGCGCCCGATGTGCCGCGTCTCGTCCAACCCGAGATGCGTCCAGGTCGCGCCGGCGTCGGTCGATCGATACACACCATTCCCGTAGGACGTGCTCTGTCGGTTGTTCTGCTCGCCCGTGCCGGCCCAGACGATGGCCGGGTTCGACGGCGCGATGGTGACGTCGCCGAACGTGCTGACCGGCTGGTCATCGAAGATCGACGTCCAGCTGATCCCCGCATTCACGCTCTTCCACAGCCCGCCCGAGGCCGTGCCCACGTACAGCGTGGCCGGGTCGTTCGGCAGCGCCTCGACATCGTGGATCCGACCACCGGCCACGGCCGGTCCGATCGAGCGGAATTCGAGCGCGCCGAAGAGCTCGGCGACTGGCGGTACCTGCGGCTGCGCGGGACAGGGCAGGAGCACGGCGAGGAGCAGGGTGGTCACGCACACGCGCATGGCTCGCCTCCGGCGGAATTGGGATTGGACGGCGAATGTAGGCCAGGCAGCGGATCACTCGCCAGTCTGCCGGCTGCAGGCAGCGCGGCTGCCGGGTGGATGGTCGAGCCGGCTGCGCTCAGCGCCTGGCGCTGCGGAACAACCGATCGGCGACCGTGGTGGCGAGCGGCACGCCGAGGCCGAGCAGCCCGCGCCCGATCCAGTAGGTCGCCAGCGAGCTGTCGTCGCGGCTCGACAGGATCAGCGCGTAGCCAGGGAAGATCATCATCGCCGCCGCAACACCGGCGGCGACGGGCTCGCCAACCGAGCCCTTGGTTTGGCCCGCCAGGCGCGCGGCCAATGCGCCGCCGGCGACCGGCAGCGCGACCGCGGTCACCACGACACCGAACGTGGTGGCGTCCCCGCAGCTCGAGTCGACGCGGTCGTCGAACGGAGCGGCACCTCAGCGCGCCGGGCGCGCCGCTCGACTTCAACCTCACCGAGGAGCACGCGATGACGAGCTCGCGAATCATACCCGCGGCTGCCGCCGTGACGCTGCTGTGGGTTCTCGGAAGCGCCGCCGCGGCCCAGCAGCCACGGCCCATGACCATCGTGGACCTCATTGACGTGCCATCGATCTCCGACCCCCGCCTCTCGCCCGATGGCGCACAGCTCCTCTACACACGCACGGACGCCGACTGGGATCGCAACGAGACCGTCACCCACATCTGGCGTGCGGGCGTCGATGGCAGCGGCGCGGTGCAGCTCACGAACGGCGAGGATCGGGAACGGTCGCCGCGCTGGTCGCCGGACGGGCGCCGCATCGCGTTCCTCGCGGAGCGCGGCGACGACGAGCATGCGCAGATCTACCTGATCCCGAACGACGGCGGTGAAGCGCACCGCCTGAGCCAGCACGCGACACGTGTCTCCGACATCGACTGGTCTCCCGATGGCCAGTGGATCTACTTCGTCGCCGCAGACGAGAAGACCGCCGAGGAAACGGCCCGTGAGGAGCTGAACGACAACGTCTTCGCGTTCGACGAGGACTACAAGCAGCGGCACCTCTGGCGCATTCGCGTTGCTGACGCGACCGAAGTGCGGCTCACAGACGGGGACTTCAGTATCGACAGCTACAGCCTCTCGCGCGACGGCGAGTGGCTCGTGCACGTGCGCAGGCCTTCGCCGCGACTCGACGACGGGCCGCTGGGCGAGGTCTGGCTGATGAGGGCGAGCGGTCGGGAGCCGCGGCAGCTCACGTCCAATACCGTGGGGGAGGGCAGCGTCGAGCTGTCACCCGACGGCACGCGCGTCCTGTTCGTCGCGAATGCGAACGCCGATCTGAGCGAGTCCTACTACAACGACAAGATCTTCGTCGTGCCGGTGGCTGGCGGAGCACCGGAGCTGCTGCTGCCCGATCTCGCGCACGAGGTCAACAGCGCGTCGTGGTCCGCCGACGGCCGCAGCGTCTTTTTTCTGGCAAATAGTGGTGTGCGCCAGGAGCTGTTCCGCGTCGAGCTCGAGGGGCTGCGTGTGACGCAGCTCACGCGTGGCGACCACACGGTGTCGAGCTGGAGCTACTCGCCCGCACTCGATCAGCACGTGTTCACGGTCAGCTCGCCGAGCAATGCTGGTGATGTCTGGCGGCTTGCCGGCGACGGCGGCGCACCCCTGCGCATCACGCGCGTCTTCGATTACCTCGCCCGCGAGTTCCGCTTGCCACAGGTCGAGGCCGTGACGTGGCCGGGAGAGGATGGCGTGTCCGTCGAGGGACTGCTCTACTACCCGCTCGACTTTCAGCGCGGTGAGCGCTACCGCCTGGTCGTTCAGACCCACGGTGGCCCGGCGGCCTCCGACAAATTCGCGTGGCACAGCTCGTCGGCCTATGTGCCGGTGCTGACCGCACTGGGATACATGGTGCTCAAGCCGAACTACCGCGGTAGCACGGGCTACGGTGACGCATTCCTGAGAGATATGGTCGGCGGCTACTTCAATCAGGCGCACAAGGACGTCATGGCCGGGGTCGACCACCTGATTGCCCGCGGGCTGGTCGACGGCGACCGGATGGCGAAGATGGGCTGGAGTGCCGGCGGGCACATGACCAACAAAATCATCACCTACACCGACCGGTTCAAGGCCGCTTCATCGGGCGCGGGCGCCGTGAACTGGCTGTCGATGTACGCGCAGAGCGACACGCGCGTGTATCGCACGCCCTGGTTTGGCGGCACGCCCTGGCAGGAGGACGCTCCGATCGAGGCGTACATCCAACATTCGCCGCTATTCGAGATTCACAAGGTGCGCACCCCGACGCTGGTGCTGGTGGGCCAGAACGATGAACGCGTGCCGATGCCGCAGTCGGTCGAGTTGTATCGCGCGCTCAGGACGAATGGTGTGCCCACGAAGCTCTACGTCGCGCCGCGGCAGGGGCACGGCTGGCGCGAGCTGCAGCAACGCTTGTTCAAGGCGAATGTCGAGCTGGACTGGTTCGAACGCTGGGTGCGGCAGCGCAGCTACACCTGGGAGCGGTCGCCGGTGCACCCGCCTGCGACCGCGACGGCCGAGAACGGCAGCCAGGGCCAGCGCACGTCGCGAGTCCCCTAGACTCGTAGACTCGCCTACAGCGAGCGCAGGAACTGGATCACCGATTCCTGGCGGACCCGACCCAGTGCCCGAAAGCGGTCGCGTGCGGTAGCGGCTTCGCCGCCGTGGAACAGGATCGCTTCGTGCAGGTTTGTCGTGCGGCCGTCGTGCAGGTAAACGCGGCGGCGTCCCAGACCCATGAGCGGCGCGGTCCGCAACTCGGTGGGCGTGGCGCCGAGGCCGCAGACGTTCGCGAGGCGGGGCCCCATGTCGTGCAGCAGGAGGTCGGAATAGAGGTCGATGCGCTGGCGGCGCAGGGCGGCGACAGCGCTCGCGCCCGTGCGCAGAGTCGGCACGTGGCACGCCGTGCAGTCCAGCCGCGCAAACAGCCGTTCGCCCTCGGCGACCAACGCGCGCTCGGCCTCGCCGGTGGGCCAGCGCCGCGCGGGTGGCGCCAGAAAGCGGACGAAGTCGGTCAACAGGTCGAGCTGCCCCTCATCGATCTCCGGGTCGGGCGCAGGGTCGGTACGCGGCGGCAGCGAGCGCCCGCTGATGCCGGGCTCGATCGGATTCAATGGCGTCGTGAGGCCCATCTCGAAACGCAGCGCGCTGTCCGTGAAATCGCGCAGCGTGGCGAGCTCGGCCTTGCGGCTGAAGCGGGCGACCCGGCCGTCCACGGTGCGTCCGGCACGTCCGGAGACCCCGTCGCGGTCCGTGTCCTGCGCGTCCTCGCGCGCAAGGATGGCCGCGTCCGGGATGGCCTCGACCAGACCCAGTCCGAACAGGAACGGGGCAGTGAATCGACCGCGCTCCGTGGCGCTGGACGGGACCGATTCACGCGTGATGCCGTGGGCTTGCAGCGCAGGCGTCGCCTGCCGGCGAATGTTCTCGCCGCCTTCCTCGGTCAGGAGATCGCAATCACCGGGGCCGGCGAAACGAGTAGCCTTGAGGACGAGCTGCTCGCCCGTGCCACCGCTGGCGGGGTCCGTGTGGCACGCGCTGCACTGGTTTTCGTTGAACAGGGGCCCGAGCCCCTCCGCGGCTGTGAACACTTTGTCGAAGAGCGCACGCCCGGCGCGAAACCGCGCCAGCTCCTCCGCAGTGAGGCCGCGCAGCGGCTCGCCGATCTCGTGGTGGGGCTCGGGTGGTGCACATGCGCAGAGCAGCACGGCCACGCTCAGTACGTGAACGGTGCGACGTCGCACACCAAGGTTCGAGTCGCGGGTCCCGCCCGGAACCGCGCGAGTGCGCTGGAGGAATGACGTGACCTCTCGGATCATGCTATGGCTCGCGTGCCCGATCGCGGTGGTGAGCGGCGGCTGTGACTCGATCTTCGGGGCCGACGATCAGCGGCCGGAACAGGCGCGCATCATCGTGGAGGGCAGCGCGCCGGCGCCGCTGCAGCTCATCACCTCGACCAGGTTTCGTCGCTTCATCAACGAGGACGGCGAGGTGCGCGTCGAGCTGATCGTATCCGACACGGCTTCGGTCGCTCCGCCACTGGACCGGACCCTTCAGCTCAGCGGCCAGGCCGTCGGCGTCTTCGCGCGCCTGACCAACCCGGACACGATGGTGGCGAGCGTGCGCATGCGCGTGCTGATCGACAACGACGTGCGCTACGACCAGCTCGCGGACCTGAGCGACGCGTCGCTCGAGTTCAGCTTCGTCTTCACGCAGGCTCAGCCGCTGCAGTGAGGGCACGCACATCAACGGCGATTGCGCAGTCAACGTAGGCGAAGGCCTCAGCCCCAGCCCGAGCCCCAGCCCCAGCCCTAATACAGCAGATACGGCCGCACGTCGGCGCGCCAGCGGGCGAGCGCCGCGGCCCACTCACCGACGATCTCGCGCCAGTCCGCGCCCGCCTCGATCATGCGCCGGTAGCGGTCGGTGCCGGCGAGCCGGTCGAGACCGGCGTCGCGCAGCTCGAGATCGGCGGGGTGGCGACGCCGGATCTCGACCATTGCGGCCGTCGCCGCGATCGTCGGGTCGTAGACCACGCGATCGGTGGTGACGAAGCGGATGCCGTTGACCTGCTGATCACCCCACTTGCGGTCCGGTGGGTCCACCGGCGTGAAGGTGACCGCCTCGAAACGGACGCCGGGCAGCGCCAGCGCGTTCAGCGCGTCGACGACGCCGTGGTGGTCGAGCCAGGGCGCGCCGATCTGCTGGAACGCGGCCGGCGTGCCTCGCCCGACGGACAGATTGGTCGCCTCGAACAGGCAGGTGCCGGGGTAGTGCGTGGCGCTCTCGAGGGAGGGCATGTTGGGTGACGGCCGCACCCACGGCAGCGATGTCTGGTCATACCACAGGTCGCGCCGCCAGCCGGCGACCGGCACCACCTCGAGATCGGCGCCCAGCGCGAACGCGCCGTTGATCCAGCGTGCCAGCTCGCCCGGCGTCAGCCCGTGCCGCATCGGCACCGGGTAGAGGCCCACGAACGAGGCGTGTGCGGGATCGAGCACATTGCCCTGCATGTGGGTGCCGCCGATCGGATTCGGTCGGTCCAGCACGACGAACTTGACGCCGTGTTCGGCGGCCACGCGCAGTGCGAGCGCCATGGTCCAGACATACGTGTAATAGCGCGCGCCGATGTCCTGAATGTCGAAGGCCAGCGCGTCGATGCCGCGCAGCATCCCGGCAGTCGGCTCGCGCGTGTCGCCGTACAGCGAGTGGATCGGCAGGCCGGTGCGCTCATCGACGCCGCCCGGGATCCCCTCCTCATCCAGGGTGCCGCGGATGCCGTGCTCGGGGCTGAACAGTGCCACCAGGTCGACACCGGCCATGTCGTGCAGCCGGTCGATCGAGCTGGTGCCGTCGGCGCCCCGGCCCGTGTGATTGGTGATCAGGCCGACGCGCAGCCCACGTAGCGGCCCGCCTGCCCGCTCGAAAAGCACGTCGATGCCGGGCCGAACGGCCGCCGCGCCGGGCCCGAGCGTCGGCGGCTCGCGCTCCGGCGGTGTCCGCGCC
>JBOHRE010000034.1:0-30573 GCA_050732635.1 Longimicrobiales bacterium
TCACCGAGCCGCCGGCCCTGCGTGCGGCGCTGCTGCTGGTCGCCGCGCTCGCGCTCGGACTGGCGGCCGCCGGCCCGCGCTGGGGCTTCGAGGCGGTCGAGGCACGGTCGCGCTCCAGCAGCATCGTGCTGGCGCTGGATGCGTCCAACTCGATGCTGGCCACCGACCTCGAGCCCAACCGGCTGCAGCGCGAGCGGCTCTTCGCATCGCGCCTGTTGCGCGAACTGAGTGGCGACCGGCTCGGCCTGATCGTGTTCGCGGGGCGCGGCTATGTGCTTGCGCCGCTGACCGTGGATCATAGCGCCCTGCAGCTGTACCTGGACGCACTGGATCCGCAGATCCTGAGCGCCGGCGGCACCGCGATTTCGTCAGGGCTGCGGCAGGCCACCGATCTGGCGCGAGGCGACGAGTCCGGTGCGGAGCGGGCGGTCGTGCTGGTCACCGATGGCGAGGCGCTCGAGGAGCGGGGCCTGGTGCTCGAGGCCGCGGAACGCGCTGCCGCCGCCGGCGTAGTTGTACATACGGTCGGCGTCGGAACCGCGGCCGGTGCCAGGATCCCCGACGTCGATCCCGGCACCGGCGCCATTCGCGGCTTCATTCGCGACGTCGATGGCAGCATCGTGGTTTCGCGACTGGACGAAGCGCTGCTGCGCGACGTCGCCGGGATCACCGGTGGCACATACGTGCACCTTGGAGAGGCCGGCGCCACCGAGCGTCTGCTGGACCGGCTGCGCTCCCTCGAGCGCGCACCGACGGACGCGGCGGGGCGCCGGCTCGAGCCGAAGGACCGCACCGGCTGGTTCGTGGGCATTGCGCTGGCGCTGCTCGTGCTGGACGCCTGGCTCGCGCGCCGAGAACGACCTACGCACGGCGCTGCGCAGCCGCGGCCCGCGACCGCATGAGAAGAATCGGAATCGACATGACCGGATCGTTCGACGTTCGCCGGGCTCTGCCCGTGCTCGCACTGCTCTTCTTGGGCTTCGCGATCAGCAGCCTCGAGGAAGGCAACCGGCTGTACCGTGAGGGACGCTACGCCGAGGCGGCCGAGGCATACCAGCGCGCCCTGGCGGCGGGCGAGAGCACGCCGGAACTGCACTACAACCTGGGCACGGCATTACTCCAGCTCGGCCAGTACGACGCGGCGGAATCTGCGTTCCGCGCGGCGCTCGAGGCGGTCGATCCCGCGCTGCGGGAGTGGACCTACTACAACCTGGGAAACCGGTTCCTGCAGGACGCGCGGGCGAGTGCCGATGCGAACGCGAAGGGCAGACTGCTCGATGCAGCGGCGCAGTCATACAAGGACGCGTTGCGTCTCGCCCCGGCTGATGTCGACGCGAAGTGGAATTACGAGCTCACGTTGCGCGAGCAGGAGGAGCAGCAGCGCGAGCAGCAGGAGTCCGGCGGCGGCGGTGGCGGCGATGACCGGGACCAGCCACAGAGCGGCGGCGGCGGCACGGGCGGCGACTCCCCGGCCCCCTCCGATCCCGGTGGTGGTGGCGGTGCCGGCGCGGGCGAGTCGGATCCGGGGATGAGCCGCGAGGAAGCCGAGCGCCTGCTCAATGCGATCGAACAGGACGAGCGGGACCTCTACCGGGAGTCGCTCCGCCGGGCTCGGCGCGATCAGCGCGTGCTGCGTAACTGGTGATGCGGCGGCGCTGCGCCGCGGCACTCGCCGTTGCGTGGTTGCTTGCCACGAGCGTTGCGGCGGCCGCGCCGGCCCGACGCGTTCAGGCGCCCGTCACCGCGCAGCTCGAGCCGCGCAGTATTGCGGCGGGCGAGACGGCCGTGCTGCGGGTGACGGTCCGCACGAGTGGCAGCCGCCCTGAAGCCTGGCGACTGCCGGCCCTGCCGGCCGGACTGGTGGTCGTGAGCACGCGCGACGCCTCCCATATCGAGCTGCGCGTGCCGTCGGGTCGTAGTGCAACGTTCACCCGCGAGTACGTGCTGCGCGCCGAGCAGTCCGGGCTGTACATGCTTCCGCGGATCCGCATCACGATCGGCCGCGCGACGTACGAAACCGAGCCGCTTCAGCTCTTCGTTCGCCGAGCGCCCCCGGCCCGTGGACTCGACCGACCCGGCCAGTCCCGGTTCGCGCTCACGGCGCGCTTTGCACCGGACACGGTCTACGTCGGCCAGCAAACGACGCTGGAGGCGGAGGCGAGCTTCGAGGGCGGGCTGAGCGAGCGGGTGACCGCGGGGCCGGACTACCTGCCGCCGAATCCGCCCGGGTTCTGGGTCGAGGACCTGCGGGATGGCGCGTCACTGCGCACGCGCATCACCGGCGCGCGACTCGTGTCGGAGACCTTCCGGTATCGGCGTGCGTACTTTCCGCTCGAGCCGGGTCGCTTCACCCTGGCGCCCGCGAGAATTGCGTTCGATGTGCGGCCGCAGCCGTTCGGCAGGCCGGTACCACGTGAGATCGCCAGTGACTCGATCGAGCTGATCGTGGTGCCGCCGCCGACGCGCGGCCGGCCTGCGTCCTTCAACGGCGCCGTCGGGCGCCTGACGCTGCACGCCTCGCTGCGTCCCGCCCGCATCCCGGTCGGCGAAGCGGGCGTGCTGCGGGTCGAGGTGGCCGGGATCGGCAATGTGCGGGCGCTGCCCGCGCCGCGCATCGAGGCCGCCTCCGGCATCGAGCTGTACGCACCGACCGAGCGGGCGACGCAGGCCGATACTGCCGGACTCATCCGCGGCAGCAAGGTCTTCGAATGGGTGATCGTGCCGCAGCGCGCCGGGCCGCTGCAGGTCGGGCCCGTCGAGCTCGCTGTCTTCGATCCGTACGCGCGACGGTACGATCTCCTGCGCTCCGCCCCGCTCGAAGCGCTGGCCGTCGCCGCTGCCGGGTCCCGCCCGGCCGCTGCAGCGCTGCCGGAGCTGCGCCTGCGGCCGGCACCGGCCGGGGGGCTCGACTTCGTTCGCACCCGTATCTTCGCCGCGCTCCAGTTCGTGCCGCTGCTCTTCGGCCTGCTGCTCACCTGGCGACGTCGCCGCGCTGGCCGCGAGCGCCGGCCGAGCCGGCGCGCACTCCGCTCACGCCTACGCCACGCGCTGCGGCAGCTTCGCCGCGAAGGGCCGCCGGCGCCGGAGTTCTTCGAACGGCTGCTTCACAGCTTTGTCAGCTGGCTGGCCGACCGCTTCGCGCAGCCGGAGCTGCGCAATGCCCCGCCCGCCACCATCGAGGCCCATCTCGTGCGGGCCGGTGTTGAGCCCGCCCTCGCGGCTGAAGTGGCCGCTTTGCTCCTGCGCATCCACAGTGCTCGCTTCGATCCGACCGGCGCGCTGAATCCCCAACTCGCGGTGCGCCGAACCGAAGTGCTCGCGGCGCGTCTGGACCGTACGGGCACGTGGCGTCGTACTGCCGCCCGCGGTGCACGCAGCGCTTCTGCCGCGATCCTGCTCGCTGCCGGCCTCATGAGCGCTGCGGCCGCGGGCGCGCAGCGCGCCGACGACGCCTTCATGCGAGGCGTCGCCGCTTACCAGGAGCTCGACTTCGATGCAGCCGCGGCTGCCTTTCAGGCTCACCTTCGCCAGGCGCCGCGTGATGGCAACGCCTGGCTCAATCTGGGCCTCGCCCTCGATCGCCGCGGCCAGCACGGCGCGGCCGTCTGGTCCTGGCTCGGCGGCCTCCGCCAACGGCCCAAGGATCCGGCGATTCGGGCCGCGCTCCGCCAGGCGGGTGTGCAGGACGACGTCGTGCGTCGTGCACTGCCGCCGTTCGGGGTGCCGATCGAGTTGCTGCTCCTCGCCGCATCGATTGCGTGGTTGGCCGGCTGCGGCGCGCTCGTGCTCCGCGTCCACTCGCGGCGCACGGTCTACTCGCTTGGCGGCGGACTGGGTCTGGGGCTGACGCTGCTCGTCGTTCTCGTGATCCTGGCGCACGCGACCCGGGCGCCGATCGGCATCGTGATCGCACAGCGGGGCGTCGACCTGCGCAGTGCACCCCAGGTCCGGGCCACGTCGCTCGGACGCCTCGAGCCCGGCATCGCGATCCTCGTCGACGACGGCCGCAACACACCATGGCTGCGGGTGCGCACGCTCGCCGGCACACAGGGCTGGTTGGAGACCGGGCAAGTGCGCGTCGTTCCTTGACCCGATCGCAGGCCGGCCTATACTTCCGCGCGCCTCGGACCTGACTCCCGCTACGGGAAGGGTATGGCGGATTTTCCCAACCTGATCGTGATCGACCACCCGCTCGTCCAGCACAAGCTGGGAATTCTGCGCGATCGCACCACTTCGAAGAAAGCGTTTCGCGAGCTGGTCGATGAGATCTCGATGCTGATGGCCTACGAGGTCACCCAGGACCTGCCGCTGCAGACCGTCGAGATCGACACGCCGCTCGAGCGCACGCGCGTTCGTGCGGTCAGCGGCAAGAAGCTCACGCTCGTGCCCATCCTGCGCGCTGGCCTCGGGATGGTAGAGGGCGTGCTGAAGCTGATCCCATCGGCGCGCGTCGCGCACATCGGACTTTACCGTGACGAGAAGACGCTGCAGCCAGTGCCCTACTACTTCAAGATTCCGGCGGCCGCGGAGGCGCGCGACTTCATCCTGCTGGATCCGATGCTGGCCACTGGCGGATCGGCCGTTGAAGCGGTGCGCGAGCTGAAGGCGGCGGGCGCCGCCCGGGTTCGCTACGTCTGCCTGGTCGCCGCGCCCGAAGGCGTGCGCCGTATGCTCGAAGCCCATCCCGATGTCCAGGTCTACGCGGCCGCGCTGGACCGCGAGCTGAACGAGAACGGCTACATCCTGCCTGGCCTGGGCGACGCCGGTGATCGGTTGTTCGGTACTCGCTGAGCCGCTAGTTTTTCGAGTCGATCGGGCCCGTAGCTCAGTCGGTCAGAGCAGGGGACTCATAATCCCAAGGTCCCAGGTTCGAGTCCTGGCGGGCCCACTTCTCCGGACTCTGGCTGTAACAGCTGAAGCCCGACCTGCTCGACGCGGCTTCCGCTCATTTCCCGTACACGCAAGGCGAGACTTCCGAAGCGTGTGCTCGTCCCGATGCGCAGATCAGGACCCGCCCGCTCGCGGATGAGATCCTCGAGCGTGCTATTTGGATCGGCATCGATCGCGATGCCGTAGAACTCGATGAGATCCGCTACGCGCGTGCGCGCCGATAGTGGGAACTCGAAGATGGGCAGCGGCTCCTCGTCCTCGGGGCGACGTCCCGCGAAGATACGGTCCACCAATGTTCGGATTTCCGGGCGCACCATCAGGAAGACGTGGTCTGCCGCCAGGATTCGCGTGCTTCCGCGGGGCGCAATCAGCTCTTGGCCTCGGGCGATCATGGCAATCACGGCGCCATCGGGAAGCGCCAGTTCACGAACCAGCTTTCCGGCTGCGCGTGAGTGCTCGAGA
Source organism: Longimicrobiales bacterium (assembly GCA_050732635.1). Lineage (GTDB taxonomy): Bacteria > Gemmatimonadota > Gemmatimonadetes > Longimicrobiales > RSA9 > JBOHRE01. Next base: position 5,353 of record JBOHRE010000034.1, read on the forward strand.
ACGAGGTATTCCACGATGTCGCCCTCGACGTCGCGCAGCGAAGTGATCTCGAGCGTTACCGGCGGCTCGGGCTCGGGCGGGGCCTGCAGGCCGAGGCGTTGCGCGGCGTGCGGAAGTGTCCACCCCTGTGTGATGGCAGAGACCAGCACGACGAAGAATACGATGTCGAACAGGAGATTTGCGTCGGGTAGGCCGCGTAGCAGAGGGTAGGTTGCCAGGATGATGGGCACTGCGCCGCGCAGCCCGACCCAGGCGACCAGCACGATCTCGCGGAGCCGGAATCGGAACGGCAGCAGCAGTGGAATGACCGCCAGCGGTCGCGCGACGAAGATCAGAGTGGCCGCGAGCAACAGTCCCTGCGGCGCAACCTCGATCAATCGACTCGGGAACGTGAGAAGTCCTAGGACCGTGAACATCACGATCTGACCGAGCCAGGCCACAGCGTCTATGAACAGAAAGGTCCCGCGCCTGAAGACCAACCGAGAGTTGCCGAGAACCATCCCCGCTATGTACACGGAGAGAAAGCCGCTGCCGCCGAGGTTCGCGGCCGCGCCATACGCAAGAAAACCGACGCCGGCCATCAGCACGGGGTAGAGCCCGGCCGCGTCCAGGCTCAATCGGTTGTTCAGTTCGACGCCGAACCGTCCGACCGCCAGGCCGACGATAGCGCCGACACTCATCTGCAGCAGGAAGAGCCCGAGCAGCGGCAGGCCGACCGGCGTTCCCTCGAGCAATACCTCCAGCAGCGCGACGGTGAGGAAGATGGCCATCGGATCGTTGGCGCCGCTCTCGACCTCGAGCGTTCGGCTCAGGCGGTCATGGAGGCGAACGCCACGGCCACGCAATACCGCGAACACCGCGGCAGCATCGGTCGAGCCCACAATGCTGCCCAGCAGCATTCCTTCGAGCAGTGGGATGCCCAGCAGTCGTGCGGCGGCCAGTCCGGTGATCAACGCGGTGATTGTCACACCCACCGTCGCCAAGGCCGCCGCGGGCCATATTACCGTTTTCAGTCCGGTGATCGATGTGCGTAGCCCCCCGTCGAACAGAATGACGGCGAGCGCGGCCGTGCCTATGCCGTGCGCGAGCACGTAGTTTTCGAACTCGATTCCGCCAAAGCCCTCCGAGCCGGCGAGCATACCGAGCGCGATGAAGATGACGAGCACCGGCAGACCCAACCGCGTCGAGAACTTGCTCGAGGCGATCGCGAAGAGCACGAGCAACGCGGCTATCAGAATCAGCCAGTCGACCGCGAACATCCAATGGAGCCCTTCTATAGGACGTGCACTGCGAGTGGTGCTGTAGAATTACCAGAACTGCTGCGGAGCGGAAGGGAGCGTCGCGTGCTTGCCAGTCAGTCGTCGGGCTTTGGCGCCACCTTCTCCGCCACCTTCTCCTCCGCCAGCACGGCGCGGTGCTCCAGCTCGAGCTGGAACTTCATCGAGGCGACGCCCTCGCGCAGGATCTTGGCCTTTGTCGGCTGCGACATGCTGCGCCCGGCCGCCAGCTCGAGTGAGGCCGCCAATTGCGCGAGTGAATCGAAGCCGGCACCCGTGAAGCGCAGCTTCAACCGGCTGAAGGTCCGCTTGATGATTTGAGCCTGCTGCGGCTGGCCCGTCCGCGCCGCCGCGAAATGCTCGACCAGTCCGTGGACGCTCTGCACGGGCCGGAGCAGCTCATCGAGGGCCGCGAGGCGTGCCTGCCCTCTGGGCGTCAGCTTACCTGCCATGGCGCCGCATCGCTGGGTGGATCATGCGGTCGTGCCCGCCTCCGGCTGGCCGCCGTCCGGCGCGGCGCCACCGTTGCCTGGGACCGAACCGCGCAGATCTCCATGCAACTCGAGGAAAACGCGGACGACATCGGCGTCGAAGTGTCGGGCGGCGTTGGTTTCGATGAATGCGACGGCCTTTTCGATCGGCCACGCCCCACGGTAGGGTCGCGGGTGCGTCAGCGCGTCGAATACATCGGCCACGGCGACGAGGCGGGAGGGAACCGGGATGTTCGCGCCGCTGAGACCCGCGTAGCCGGACCCATCCCATTTCTCATGGTGATAGAGGGCGATCTCCTCGGCGAGTTGCAGCAGCTTCGAGCGACTTCCAGCCAGGATCCCGGCACCGATGGTCGTGTGCGTCTTCATGAGATCGAATTCCTGCGTGTCGAGCTTGCCGGGCTTCAGCAGGATCCGATCGGGGATGCCGATCTTGCCGACATCGTGTAGCGGCGCGGCGCGGCGCACGAGCTCGACCTGATCGTCCGGAATCCCGAGATTCTGTGCGAGCCATGCGGCGAGGTTGCCGACGCGGTGCGCGTGCTCGCCAGTGTCATCGTCGCGGTATTCGGCGGCGCGGGCCAGACGCGACAGAATCTCGTACTGGGCCTCCTCCAGCGCGACCGTACGCTCGCGAACCTTGTCCTCCAGCGCGACATTCTGATTCTGCAGTTGCTGATGAATCGAACGCGTCTCGAGCAGGTTGCGGATGCGGAGCAGGACCTCCGTCGCGTCGAGCGGCTTGGTCAGGAAATCCTTGGCACCGGTCGACAGCGCGCGCTGTTTCGCGGCCGCCGTGACATCCGCCGTCAGTACCAGAATCGGCAGAAATTCGGCTTCCTCGACGCGCGCGCGGATCTGCTCCATCACCGCATAGCCGTCGAGGTGTGGCATGTGCAGGTCGAGCAGCACGATGTCGGGCCGAAATTCGCCGAAGATCGGCAGAACGTGGCGCGGATCCGTCGTGGTCTTCAGGTTCGCGTATCCGGCGCGCTGCAAGATACGCTGAAGCAGAAGGACATTGGCGCCCTCATCGTCGACGATCAGGATCCGGGCGTCGCTCTGACCCGGATTATGCATTCGTGACCCGACCCTGCTCCAGTAACGTATCGTCGAGCACGCGGAGGAATTGCTGGACGTTCAGCGGCTTGGTCAGGTAGTCGCGTGCGCCGGCTTCCAGCAACCGCTGGATCTGGCCAGGTGTCGCGTCTGCACTCACGACCACGACCGGAATCGATTTCAGCCGCGGGTCCTCCTTCAGTGCCCTCAGCACTTCGCTCCCGTGCATGTCGGGCAGGTGCAGATCGAGCAGAATCAGGTCGGGATAGTGTTCGGCCGCGAGCTCCAGCCCGAGCTGGCCCTGCATCGCGGCGAGCAAGCCTACGCCAGGCCGGTATGACAGGACCCGCTGGATCAGTTTGAAGTTCGAGATGTTGTCCTCGATGTAGAGGATCGTCCGCTGGCCCGCGCCTGCCGGGTCGGTGCCGGACGCAGTGGGCGTCGCCTCCGCCGTGACGTCCGCCGCGTGCAGCGCGTGCAGCGGATCGCTCGCCAGGGCGAGCTCGACGGCAAAACTACTGCCGGTGCCGACCTCGCTCTCGACCGCGAGCTGGCCGCCCATCGCTTCGACCAGCCGTTTCGAAAGTGCCAGGCCGAGCCCGGTGCCTTCGATGCCGGTGCGATCCGCATCGAGTCGTTCGAACGGGGTGAACAGGTGGCTCAGCTTCTCCGCGGGAATGCCCAGGCCCGTATCCGTGACCCGGATCAGGAAACGATCGCCCTGCACCGCGGAATCGATGGTGACGGCGCCTCCCTCGCGATTGTACTTCACGGCATTCGACAGCAGGTTCAACATGACCTGCTTGAGTCGCTGGCGGTCGGCCATGACATGCGCGTCATCGGCCAGCGGTGCGCAGGTCATGGAGATCGAGCGCTGCCCGGCGATGGGCCGTACCAGCTCGCATGATTCCTGGACGACTTCGGCCAGCGGTGTGGGCTCCAGCGAGAGCGCGAGTCGGCCCGCCTCGATCCGCGCAATGTCGAGCACCTCGTTGATCAGCTCGAGCAGGTGCCGTCCCGCCTTCAGGATCTGCTCGACACTCTCGCGCTGTTCGTCGGCGAGCTCATCCATCTCCATGAGCTGACCGAAGCCGAGGATCGCGTTCAGCGGCGTGCGCAGCTCGTGACTCATGCGCGAGAGAAAGTCGCTCTTCGCGGTGTTGGCCTGCTCGGCCGCTTCCTTGGCCTGCTTCAGCGCCTGTTCGGCAGCGCGGCGCTCGGTGATGTCGCGAACGATACCGATGAAACTGCGTTCGCCTTCCGCCTGGTGCTCGCCGAAGGAGACCTCGAGCGGAATCGGTCGCCCATCGCGGTGTCGGCCCCAGATCTGGATCGCGCGGCGCTCGCTGGTGGTCAGAGCGCCATTCTCCGGTAGGAAGACGTGGCCCGCTTCCCGGTTGTGTTGCTCGTCCAGCAGCAGATCGAACACCTGGCCCTGCAGGTCGCCGAGCCGGTAGCCGAAGATCGATTCGGCCGCGGGATTCGCGTACAGGATCCGCCGCTCGTTGTCGATCGTGAAGATCGCCTCGGATGCGCCCTCGACGACGATGCGATAGCGCTCCTCGACGCGCTGCTGCGCCTGCTCCGCGCGCTGCCGCGTCGCGGTCTCGAACTCCAGCCGCTCGCCGATGTCGCGCAGCCCGCCCAGCACCGCGCCGAGCACCAGCACGAGCACCGCCGCCTGGAGCGATCCCGGTCGGGTGACGATCGTCCAACCGGCTTCGCCGAGCTGTTCGAGCAGAATCGCGTTCAGCGGAAAGCTCAGCACGGCCGCTGCAATGCCCGCCCAGAAGCCGAGCAGCCAGGCCAGAATCAGGACCAGCGCGGCAGCCAGATAGAGGGATTCCGCCTGGTAGAGCGTGTACAGCTCGACGAACGTCAGCGCGTAGAGTCCGACGGCCAGGGCCGCCAGGATCAAACGGATCGTCTGTGAGCTGGGATTGACGTTCGCCAGGGTCGTGGCGCCGCTGCGTAGCAGGTTTCGCAGGTGCATTCCGTCGGTGGCGCTTCCTCTGGGCGCTCGTCGCGTGCGTCCGAAGGGTGACGTAAACCCGGCGCACGCGGCCCCGCGCCCGCCGACGTCGGCCCTTGATTCTGTGCTGCTTCGGTGAGTTCGAAAGTCGCTGTCGGGAGAGCGGTTACAAGCTAACCCGCGCCTCGGCGGCACGCAAGATTGGACCGCGCTTGCGTTTGACGCCCACGCCGCCGCCGCACACGATGCCGCGGGGGCGGAAAGGGGGTGATGCGTGGGCTGCATTGCGGCGCGTTACGTTGACAACCGTCCAGGCGCCGCACACCTTATCGTGTTCGGCCGGCCTTTGGCCGGCCGTTCTTTCGTCCCGTTCTCGAGCAGGGGAGTAGCACCGCATGTTCGGCACCCTCAAGGGCCGTATCGCCCTCATTGTCATCCTGCTGGGGGGGTCAGCGTGGTATCTCTTCACGCGCGGCATCGAGCTCGGCCTCGATCTTCAGGGAGGCATGCACTTGGTCCTGGAGGTGGCCGATCCGACGGGCGCCATGACGGCCGAGGCGCGCGAGGATGCGACCGACCGGGCGCTACGTATCATCCGCACCCGCATTGATGAGTTCGGCGTGGAGGAGCCGCTGATCCAGAAGGTCGGCGAAAGCCGGATCATCGTCGAGCTGGCAGGCATCAGCGATGAGGAGCGGGCCAAGGGAGTGATTCAACGCGCGGCCTTCCTGGAGTTCAAGATCGTCTCGGACGGCGCGCGCCTGACGGACGCATTGCCGCGGATCGATCGCGCCATTGTGGCCGCGTTCGGCGAGGAGGAGTTGCCGGAGGCGGCGCAGGCTGATCAGCCGAGCGAGACGGTGCAGCAGCTCCTGTTCGGCACCGATACCGTGACGGACACGACGGCGGGCGCGGCCGCTGACACGGCGGCAGCATTGCCTCGCACCCGGCCGCTCGGCTCGGCGCTGCTGGAGAGCGGCCTGCCGGGCGAGTTCCTGGTGGCACAAGAAGACGTCGATCGCGTGTCGCGCTATCTCGCTCACCCCGAGGTCCAGCGGGCGCTGCCACGCGGGGTCGAGCTGCGCTGGTCGACGGAGCCGGAGGGGCGTGGCGCGCAGCTGTACCGGCGGCTGTACGTGCTCGGTGACGAGCGGATCATGAGCGGCGAGGAGCTCGAGGACGCGGTCGCCGGGCGGGATCCGCAGTTCAATCAGACGGTGGTCAACTTCGAACTATCCCGGCGCGGCGGGCGCCGCTTTCAGGAGGCGACCCGGCAGAACGTCGGCGAGCGGCTCGCGATCCTGCTCGATAATCAGGTCGTGAGCGCGCCGACGATCCAGGAGCAGATCGGCGCGCGCGGGCGCATCGAGCTGGCCCAGGCGCCGATCGAGGAGGCGCGCGACCTCGCTCTCGTGCTCCGCGCCGGCGCCCTGCCGGCTCCGCTCCAGATCATCGAGGAGCGCACGGTGGGCCCCTCACTGGGCCGTGACTCCATCGAGCAGGGTAAGGTGGCCGGCGTCGTCGGCATCACGCTCGTCATTCTCATCATGATCGGCTACTACCGCCTGGCCGGCGTCTTCGCCGTGATTGCACTGTCCGGCTACATGCTGCTCGTGCTCGGCGGCCTGGCCGGCTTCGGCGCGAACTTGACCGCGCCTGGCATTGCCGGCCTGATCCTGTCGATCGGCATGGCTGTGGACGCGAACGTGCTCGTCTTCGAGCGTATCCGCGAAGAGCTGGCGCAGGGCCGGACCGTGCGCGCGGCCGTCGATGCGGGTTTCGCAAACGCGATGTCGGCGATTGTCGACTCGAACCTGACCACGCTGATCACGGCGCTGATTCTGTTTCAGGTCGGCACCGGACCGGTGCGCGGCTTCGCGGTCACGCTCTCGATCGGCATCATCGCCTCGTTTTTCAGCGCGGTCTTCGTGACGCGCACGCTGTTCCTGCTGTACGTCGAGCGCCGCAAGGCCGTCGCGTCCCTCAGCATCTGACGCTTCCATGCGACTGTTTCAGAACGCGAACTTCGATTTCATCTCCAAGCGCAAGCTGGCGTACATGATCAGCGGCGCGCTCCTGCTGGTCGGCGTTGTCGCCGGGACCTACTTCCAGGTGACGCGCGGCTCGTGGGCGAACTACGGCGTCGACTTCACGGGCGGCACGCTGGTCCAGGTGCGCTTCGAGGAGAGCACGTCGGTCGGTGAGCTGCGCACACTATTGGGCGCGACAATGCCAGGAACCGAAGTCATCCGTTTCGGCAGCGAGGATGAATACCTGATTCGCGCGCCGCAGTTCGCCGAGCAGGGGACCGACGTCGCTGACCAGATCGTCGGCGTTCTGGAGCAGCGCTTCGCGGCCGAGAGCTTCGAGGTCGTGCGCACGGAAGGCGTGGGCCCGAAGATCGGCGCCGAGCTGCAGCAGAAGGCTCTGCTGGCCGTGTTCCTTTCGCTGGCATTCACCCTGATCTATCTGGCCATCCGTTTCGAGTGGCGCTTCGGTGTCGCGGCCGTGATCGCGACGCTGCACGACATGCTCTTCGCGCTCGGCATGATCTCCTTGTTTCAGATCGAGGTGTCGCTGACCACCGTCGCCGCGGTGCTGACCATCATCGGTTATTCCTTGAATGATACGATCATCGTGTTCGATCGTATTCGCGAGAACCTCAAGGCGACCGGCCGCCGTCAGGATACCTTCGAAATCCTGAACCGCTCGATCAACGAAACGCTGCCGCGTACGGTGCTGACGTCGGGCTCGACGCTGACAACCTTGCTCGCACTGTACATGCTGGGCGGCGAGATCATCCGCGAGTTCGCGTTGATCCTGATTCTCGGCATTGGCATCGGCACGTACTCGTCGGTCTTCATCGCCGCGCCGGTTCTGCTCGAGATCGAGCGCCGCTGGGGGGTGCGCAAATCGTCGCCGCGCGCTGCTCGGCCCGCGCGGGCGGGCGCGGCCGTCTAGACGCTGGCGCAACCGGAGCGATGAGCCGCCTCCAGAAATCCGGGGGCGGCTCTTTTTCTTACGATCCATGTGGTTCGATTCGCACTGCCACCTGACCGAACCCCGCTTCGCGGAGGATGCCGATGCTGTGATTCGACGCGCCCATGACGCGGGCGTCGTCGGTCTGGTCACGGTGGCCTCCACGGTGGTGGATGCGGCGGCCGCGCTGGTGCTTGCCCGACGCAACACGTCAGTCTGGAGCACGGCGGGCGTTCACCCGCACGAGGCGGGGCGCACAGACCCGAGCGCCATGACACGCGTGCAGGAGTTACTGCAGGACCCGCGCGTGGTGGCGGTCGGTGAGACGGGTCTGGACTACTATTACGACAACGCGCCGCGCGAGCTGCAGCGGCGCAGCTTCGAGTGGCAGCTGGCGCTCGCCGAAGAGACGTCGCTGCCCGTGGTCGTGCACGCCCGTGCTGCGGATGCCGACGTTGCCGCGATGATTGCCGGCGTCCGCGGCCGCGTCCGTGGCGTGCTCCACTGCTTCGCGGGCGGGCGCGCCTTGCTCGAGGCCGGGCTGGCAGCGGATTGGTACGTGTCGTTCGCTGGCATGGTCAGCTTCCGCAGCTACGCGGATCAGGAGCTCGTGCGCCAGGTGCCTGGCGAGCGCCTGCTGGTGGAGACCGATAGCCCGTATCTCACGCCGGTGCCGCACCGCGGCAAGCGCAATGAGCCGGCGTTCGTGGCGGATGTCGGCGCGGCGCTCGCGGCGATCCGGGGCGAGGACGTGCTGGCCCTGGCCGCACGGTGCACCGCGAACGCACGCCGATTCTATGCCCTGCAGCCAGAGGTCCCCTGATGGCGCGTCGCATCCATATCCTGCCCGACACGCTGGTGAGCCAGATCGCGGCAGGCGAGGTGGTCGAACGACCGGCCTCGGTCGTGAAGGAATTGGTGGAGAACGCGCTGGATGCCGGTGCCACCCGCGTCGAGATCGGGGTCCAGAATGGTGGCAAGACGGAGATCCGCGTGGCCGACGACGGGCACGGTATGGGCCGGGAGGACGCGCTGCTCGCGCTCGACCGGCACGCGACGAGCAAGATCGGCGAGGTGGACGATCTACGCGCCGTTCGCACGTTCGGATTCCGCGGCGAGGCGCTGCCTTCGATCGGCTCGGTAACGCGGCTGACGTTGGAAACCGCCGAGTCGGGCGAGGTCGGCACCCGTGTGCGCGTGTCGGGCGGCCGCGTGCTGGGTGTCGAGGAATGTGCGCGGCAGGGCGGTACCACCATCACCGTGCGCAGCCTGTTCTTCAACGTGCCCGCGCGCGCGAAATTCCTCAAGAGCGCGGCGGCCGAGACGCGCGCGGTTGCCGACGTGGTGACGACGCTCGCCCTGGCCAACCTGTCGGTGTCGTTCCGACTGGAATCGAATGGACGCGAGCTGCTGGAGCTGCCCACGGCATCCGACCTATCGACGCGCGCCGCGGCGCTTTGGGGCGACGAGGTGGCCGCCCACTTCCTCGGCCTGATACGGCGTGCGGACGGTATCACGGTGGCCGGACTGATCGATCGGCCGGATGCCGCGGCGAGCGGGCCGCGGCGGACCTATTTGTTCGTCGGTGGGCGGCCGTTCCGCGACCGCGAGCTCATCGCCGCCGCGGAGCGCGGGTACCGAACGACCGTGCCGCGCAGCGCGCGGCCCTCGCTGCTGCTCTACCTCGAGGTCCCGCCGGGCACCGTCGACGTGAACGTGCACCCGTCGAAGGCGGAGGTGAAGTTCAGCGAGCGCGGTCGGGTCGAGGACGCCATCGAGCTGGCCGTGCGTGACGCGCTCGGCGGGATCGAGAGCGCGGCGCCGCTCGGCCGGGCAGCGCTGCCGCGACTCGCACCGCTCACGCAGCACGACACGGCGCGGCGGCCAGCAACGCGCCCGGACGGCGAGCGGCCGCAGTTCACGCTGTTCGTGCGGGCGACGCAGCCTCACGAGCAGGAGCAGGAGGCAGCCGCGGCGCCGGCCGGAGCCCCCACGCCAGCCGCGGCGTCGACGTCGCCCGTAGCCGTGCAGGCTGGTGGCCCACGGCTCTGGCAGATCCACGACACCTACATTCTGGCCGAGACCCGCGGCGGGCTGATCATTGTCGACCAGCATTCAGCTCACGAGCGCGTGCTCTTCGATGAGCTGATGGCCGGCTTCTCGAGCGGCGGCGTGCCGAGCCAGCGTCTGCTGTTCCCGATCACATTGCGGCTGGCACCTGCCGAGTTCGCCGTCGTCGAAGACAATCGGAGCCTGTTCGCCCGCGCCGGTTTCGAGCTCGAGCCGTTCGGCGGGCGCACGATCCTGGTGCAATCGGTGCCGAACCCGCACCCCTACTTCGACGCGGAGCGCTGTCTACGCGAGATGCTCGGCGAACTGGCAGCCGGCAGCGAGCTGACCCGTTCGGCCAAGAACCAGCACGAGCGCATTGCGGCGACGTTCGCTTGCAAGGCGGCCGTGAAGGCGGGTCAGTCGCTGTCGCATCGAGAGCTGGTGCAGCTCTTCGATCGGTTGTTCGAGACCGCGCTGCCGTACCACGATGTGCACGGCCGACCGACGGTGATCCGGCTGTCATTGCAGGAGCTCGAGCGGCGTTTCGGTCGTCATGGCTGAAGTCGGGCTGGTCATCACCGGCCCGACCGCGAGCGGTAAGACGGCGCTGTCGATCGCTGTTGCCGAGCGGCTCGGCGGCGAGATCATCTCGATGGATTCGCGCCAGGTCGTGTGCGGCATGAACATCGGCACCGCCAAGCCGAGCAGCGAGGAGCGGCGCGGCATCCCGCACCACGGGCTGGATGTCGTCGGACCCGCGGAACGCTACAGCGCGGGCGCGTTCGCGCGTGACGCGCGCCGCTGGATCGAGGCGATCCGGGCGCGGGACCGTGTGCCCGTGCTGGTCGGTGGCACGGGCTTCTTTCTGCGAGCCTTGTCCGAGCCGCTGTTCGCCGAGCCGCCGCTGGATCCGGTGCGCCGGGAACGGCTGCGCCAGTACCTGGCCACGTTGTCGGCAGTCGAGCTGGACCACTGGCTGCTGCGGCTCGACCCGGACGCCGGCGCGCGTCTGCGCCGCCAGGGTGGCCGCCAGCGCCGGTTGCGGGTGCTCGAGATGGTGCTGCTCACCGGCCGCACGCTCGACTGGTGGCATCACAACGCACGACCGCTCGCACCCGCCCTCGATCTGTTCGTCTTCGTGCTCGAGCTGCCGCGCCGGGAGCTGTACCGGCGGATCGATGACCGCGTCCACGCCATGGTGCGCGCCGGGCTGGTCGAGGAAGTGCAGGGGCTGCTCGCCGCCGGCCTTTCGGTGCGGGATCCAGCGTTCAGCGCGACGGGTTACCCGGAGATCGCGGCGTATCTGGAGGGTCGGTGCACGCTGGCGGATGCGGTCGAAGCCATCCAGCGCGCGACCCGACGGTACGCGCGCCGCCAGATCACCTGGTTCCGGCATCAGCTTCCGGCGCACGCGGTGCGCATCGATGCCGCTCAGGCCCCTGAGCAACTGGCGGCGCGGATCGTGGATCACTGGAGACGAACGGAGGAGACGTGAAGATCGGGATTGTTTGCTATCCGGTGTACGGCGGTTCCGGTGTGGTCGCGACCGAGCTGGGTGTGGCGCTCGCACAGCGTGGACACGACGTCCATTTCATCAGCTACGCACATCCCTTCAGGTTGCCATTCTACGTCGAACGCGTCTTCTACCATGAGGTCGAGCTGCCGAACTACCCGCTGTTCGAGCATCCGCCGTACAGCCTGGCGTTGGCAGCGGCGATCCATAGCTCCGCGGTGCGTCGTGAGCTCGATCTCGTCCACGCTCATTACGCCATGCCGCACGCGACCTCGGCCTGGATCGCGCGCGAGATGCTGGGCGACGGACTCAAGGTGGTCACCACATTGCACGGCACCGATATCACGCTGGTCGGACGTGACCCTTCGTTCCGCGAGATCACCCGCTTCTCGATCCGTAAATCGGATGGGCTGACCGCCGTTTCGGAGTACCTGCGTCGCGAGACGGTCGAGTACTTTGGCATCGAGGACCGGGCGATCCGCGTGATCCCGAACTTCGTCGACCTCAGCCGTTACCGGCGTGACCGCGAGCCGTGCCACCGAGCCGCGCTGGCGGGAGCCGATGAAAAGGTCATCATGCACATCTCGAACTTCCGCCCGGTGAAGCGGGTCGACGATGTGGTGCGGATCTTCGCGCGGATCGCCGCGCACATGCCGGCCCGACTCGTGCTCGTGGGCGACGGCCCCGAGCGAGGGCGGGCTCAACAAACCGCGGAGGAGGAGGGCGTGGCGCCGCTGGTGGCGTTCCTCGGCAAGCAGGAATCGGTCGCCGACCTGCTGGCCTGCGCGGACCTCTTCCTGTTGCCGAGCGCATCGGAATCATTCGGGCTGGTTGCGCTGGAGGCTATGTCCTGCGGTGTGCCGGTCGTGGCCACAGCAGTCGGCGGCGTGCCCGAGGTGGTTCCGGATGGTCTGGCGGGTTACCTGTTGCCCGTCGGCGCGATCGAGCCCATGGCCGATGCCGGTGTGGCGCTGTTGTCCGATCGTGAGAAATGGCGCGCGGCCAGCGCCGCCGCCCGCGAAGCAGCGCGTCGCTTTTCCGCTGATGAAGTCGTGCCGCGCTACGAGCAATTGTATGAGGAGGTACTCGACGCATGAGTGCCTTCGAGGCAGTGCTGCTGGGCTTGGTGCAGGGGCTCACCGAATTCCTTCCGGTATCCAGCTCGGGCCATCTGGTGATGAGCCAGGAGGTGCTCGGGATCGACAGCCCTGGCGTGTTCCTCGAGGTCGCGCTGCACCTCGCGACGCTGCTGTCGGTCGTGCTCGTGTACCGCCGAACGTTGCTTCGCCTGCTCGTCGGCACACTCCAAGGCAACCGCGAGGCCGTCGGGTACGTCGGTCTGCTCCTGGTCGCATCCGTGCCCGCAGGTGTCGTCGGGTTGGGCTTCGAGGACGCGATCGAAGCGACCTTCGATACGCCCGCCGTGACCGGCTTCATGTTGATCGTCACGGGTTTTCTGCTCTGGTCGACGCGCCGGGTCGCCCGCCGGCCGGACCAGGAGGTGATGGTGCCCGGCTGGAAGTTGGCGCTCGGCATCGGCGCTGCGCAGGCTTTCGCGATCCTGCCCGGGATTTCCCGATCCGGCTCCACGATCACGGCCGGTCTCTGGGCGCGCATGAATGGCGCGGCCGCAGCCGAGTTCTCCTTCCTGATGTCGATCCCGGCGATCGCGGGTGCCGTCGTCCTCCAGCTCCCGGAAACCTCGGGTTCCGTCGCCCTGCTCGGGTTGGGAGCGCTGATTGCCGGATTTCTCGCCGCTCTGATCAGTGGCATCGCCGCGATCATTGCGCTCGTCTGGCTGTTGCGGCGACAGGAGTTCTACAAGTTCGCCTTCTACCTCTGGCCGGTCGGCAGCGCCTTCCTGCTCTACCTGTGGCTGCGCTGACGCCGTCCTTCCGTCCGCTTGCGGCGCTGGTCGCCGCCGCGCTCGAGGAGGACCTCGGCGATGGCGATCGAACCACGCTATGGACGGTGCCCGAAGGCGCGCGCGCGCGTGCGCGCGTCGTCGCCAAGGCGCCGGGCGTCATCGCCGGCACCGCGGCGGCCGTCGAGGTGTTCCGCCAGCTCGATCCGCACATCTGCGCCGAGATCGTGTGCGCGGACGGCACCGGCGTCCACACCGGCGAGGTCGTGCTGCGCATCAGCGGCGCGGCACGTGCCATACTCTCGGGCGAGCGTACCGCGCTGAACTTCCTGCAGCGGCTGTCCGGTATCGCGACACTGGCGCGCCGCTTCGTCGCTGCCGTCGAGGGGACCGGCGCGCGCATCCTGGACACGCGCAAGACGACACCGGGCTGGCGCGCCCTGGAAAAGGCCGCCGTGCGCGCCGGCGGTGCCGACAACCACCGCACCGGTCTGTACGACATGGTGTTGCTGAAGGAGAACCACCTCGCGATCGCCGGCGGCATCGCTTCGGCACTGGACCGGGTTCGCGCAAGGAATCGCGGCCGCCTGCCCGTCGCAGTCGAGGTGCGCAGCATGGCCGAGGTCGCTGAAGCATTGGGCGCCGGCGCCGAACGGCTGCTGCTCGACAACATGTCCGTCGACGAGCTGCGCGAGGCGGTCCACAGCGCCCGGGCCAAACCCGGCGTCACCGTCGAAGCTTCAGGTAAGGTGAGCCTCGAGCGCGTGCGTGCCGTTGCGGCGACCGGCGTCGATTTCATCAGCGTCGGCGCGCTCACGCACTCGGCGCCGGCGCTCGATCTGTCGCTGCTCATCGATCTGGAGTGAGCGACTCGGGCGCGCTGCTCCGTAGCTGGGAAGGGCGCGACATCGATGCCTGGCGCGCCGCCTGGCACGTTCCGGCGCTCGAGATCCATCGCACCCTGGGCTCGACCAATGATCGCGCCCGTGCCCTGGCAGCCGACGGCGCGGCCGGTGGTACAACGATCCTGGCTGATGTGCAGACCGCCGGGCGCGGACGCCACGGCCGCGCCTGGGTCGCGCCCGGTGGCCGCGGACTTCTGCTGTCCATGGTGCTGCGGCCCGCGAGTTCGATGCCGCACGAGGTGGCCTACGGGGCGCTGCCGCTGCGCGTCGGCTTGGCCGTGACACGCGCGGTCGAACGCGTAGCGGGCATCGGACCGCGGCTCAAGTGGCCCAACGATGTCCTGGTCGACGGACGAAAACTGGCGGGAATCCTCTGCGAGACCGCACACGCTGCCGGTCGCGTCTTCGCCATCGCCGGGATCGGACTCAATGTCGACCAAACGGCCGACGAGCTCCCCGCCGGCGTGCTGGCCACGTCGTTCCGGCTGCTGGGCTGGACCGTGCAGCGCAGCTCCCTGGCGGGTGCGCTGATCGCCGAGCTACTGCTTCTGGCGACGTCGCCCCTGCAGCCGCTCGACGCCGCCGAGCTCGCGGCGTTCGCTGCACGCGATGCGCTCCGCGGCCGGACCGTCCGGCTCGAGCCGGACGGCGCGACCGGCCGCGCCGAAGGCGTCGACGCCGATGGCGCCTTGCGGCTCCGTCAGCCCGACGGACGACTGGTGCGCCGCCATGGCGGCACCGTACGCTTCATGCCCAACGAGAACCCCGGACCGCCATGATCATCGCGTTCGACGTCGGCAACACCGAAACGCTGATCGGACTCTTCCGCGATCACGAGCTGACGCGCCACTGGCGAATCTCGACCCGCGCCAGCCGCACCAGCGACGAGATCGGGCTCCTGCTTCGGGGCCTGCTCCGCGAAGCCGGCGAGGACACTGCAGAAATCAGCGGCGCCGTGCTCGCCTCCGTCGTGCCGACGGCCACCACTTCGCTCAGCGCCGCCTGCGAGCGCCATCTCGGAGCGCCCGCCCACATCGTCCGTGCCGACTCGCCTCTGCCCATCCGCATCGACATCGACGAGCCCCTCACCGTCGGACCCGATCGCGTCGTCAACACGCTGGCCGCCGCCCGGCTCTACGGCCGCGATACCATCGCCGTCGACCTCGGCACCGCTACCACGTTCGACTGCATTACAGCCGACGGTGTCTTCATCGGCGGCGTCATCGCGCCCGGCGTCCACACCGGCGCCGAGAGCCTCGTCCGCCGCACCGCTCGACTGCCGCTCGTCGGGCTCGAGCGCCCACCGCGCGTCATCGGCCGCCGCACTGAATCCGCACTCCACAGCGGCATCTTCTTCGGCGCCGTGGCCGCCATCGACGGTATCGTGCGCCGCATTCGCGAGGAATGGCAGCGGCCCGCCGTTCTGGTCGTCGCCACCGGCGGCCTCGCCACCCTGCTCGCTCCCCACTGCGAGACCGTCGAGAAGATCGAACCCTTCCTCACCCTCTATGGGCTGGAGCTGGCATTTCAGCACCTGGCGGGCGACTGACCGCACCGGCGTGACCTGGCTGCAGAGCCAGATTGGCGCGCCGTTTCTGCCAGGCCGGCAGGACCTCTCAGGCACGCTCGCTGCACCCGCCAGCCCGCGCAGCCCGGGCCGGCTTGACAGGCGGCCGCGGCGCCCTAACTTGAGGCGGCTGTTAGCACTCGATGAAGTGGAGTGCTAAGGGCGCGAGGCAACGGGTCCCACGCACAACGGAGGAGCAACACGTATGGCGACTGTAGCTGCCACCAAGATCCGCCCGCTGGCCGATCGTGTGGTGGTCAAGGCGCTCGAGGAGACCGAGCAGATGCGGGGCGGGCTGTACATCCCGGATACGGCGAAGGAGAAGCCCCAGCAGGGCGAGATCATCGCGGTCGGCGATGGCAAGCTGACGGACGAAGGGAAGCGAATCCCGCTGGATGTGAAGGCCGGCGATCGGGTGCTGTACGGCAAGTACAGCGGCACGGAGGTGACGGTCGGGGATGAGCAGTACCTGATTCTACGAGAGTCCGATGTACTGGCGGTGATCCAGAAGTAGAGGTCGGCGTCAGGCTCGAAAACGAAGAAGCGAACCAGACACAACCAGCGAGAGGGAGGAGCCAGCGATGGCTGCGAAGGAGCTCCATTTCAACACGGAGGCCCGTGCTGCGCTGAAGCGTGGCGTGGACCAGTTGGCGCAAGCGGTGCGGGTGACGCTCGGCCCGAAGGGGCGGAACGTGGTGGTAGATCGGAAGTTCGGCTCGCCGACGATCACGAAGGATGGCGTGACGGTGGCGAAGGAGGTCGAGCTGAAGGATCCGATCGAGAACATGGGTGCGCAGATGGTGAAGGAGGTCGCGACGAAGACGAGCGACCTGGCCGGTGACGGCACTACGACGGCGACGGTGCTGGCGCAGGCGATCTTCCGCGAGGGTCTGAAGAACGTGACCGCGGGTGCGAACCCGATGGCGATCAAGCGGGGGATCGACAAGGCGGTCGAGAAGGTGGTCGAGGCGTTGAAGGGCTTCTCGACGCCGACCAAGGGAAAGAAGGAGATCGCGCAGGTCGGCGCGATCTCGGCGAACAACGACATGGAGATCGGGGATCTGATCGCCGACGCCATGGAGAAGGTGGGCAAGGACGGCGTGATCACGGTCGAGGAGGCGAAGGGCCTGGAGACCACGCTGGAGACGGTCGAGGGGATGCAGTTCGACCGGGGCTACCTGTCGCCCTATTTCGTGACGGATCCGGAGCGGATGGAGGCGATCCTCGAGGATGCCCTGATCCTGATCCACGACAAGAAGATCAGCTCGATGAAGGATCTGCTGCCGGTGCTGGAGAAGGTGGCGCAGCAGGGCCGTCCGCTGTTGATCATCGCCGAGGATATCGAGGGCGAGGCGCTGGCGACGCTGGTCGTCAACAAGCTGCGCGGCACGCTGAAGGTCTGCGCGGTCAAGGCGCCGGGCTTCGGTGACCGCCGCAAGGCAATGCTGCAGGACGTCGCGGTCTTGACGGGCGGCCAGGTGATCAGCGAGGAGGTCGGCTTCAAGCTCGAGAACACGGTGCTGAGCGACCTGGGAAGCGCCAAGCGGATCGTGGTCGACAAGGACAATACGACGCTCGTCGATGGTGCCGGCGAGTCGGACAAGATCAAGGGCCGGATCGAGGAGATCCGCGTCGCGATCGACAAGTCCACGTCAGACTACGACAAGGAGAAGCTGCAGGAGCGGCTGGCCAAGCTGGCCGGCGGCGTGGCAGTGATCAACGTCGGTGCGGCGACCGAGACCGAGATGAAGGAGAAGAAGGCCCGGGTCGAGGACGCGCTGCATGCGACGCGCGCTGCGGTCGAAGAGGGCATCGTCGCGGGCGGCGGCGTGGCGCTGCTGCGGGTGCAGCAGCAGCTGCGCGACCTGGACGTGCAGGATGCAGAGGAGCAGATCGGCGTCAAGATCCTGCTGCGCGCGCTCGAGGAGCCGATCCGGCAGATCTCCGAGAACGCGGGTGTCGAGGGCTCGATCGTGGTCGAGAAGGTGCGCAACAACGAGAGCGCGGCCTTCGGCTACAACGCCCAGACCGACACCTACGAGGACCTGGTCGAAGCCGGCGTGATCGACCCGACCAAGGTGACGCGCACTGCGCTGCAGAACGCGGCCTCGATCGCGAGTCTGCTGCTGACGACCGAGTGCGTGGTCGTCGAGCGGCCCGAAGAGGACAAGGCGCCGGCCATGCCGGGCGGCGGTGGCATGGGCGGGATGTACTAGGCGAATCCGCAGCGCGCGACCGCCAAGCTGGCAGCGGTCCGCTCCGAGGCGGCCAGCGGAGGGCGGGGGCTTCGGCTCCCGCCCTTTCGCGTTCGGGCTCCTTTTCACCACGATGGTCGGATGACGGAATCGCGTTGGCAGGCTGTGCTCTTCGATCTGGATGGCACACTGGCCGACACCGTGCCGCTGATTCTGGCGTGCTATCGGCACACGATGACGGCACACCTTGGCGCGGCGCCGCCGGATTCGGCATGGCTGCGCGGACTGGGCATGCCGCTGTCGATCCAGCTGCTGAGCTTCGCGCGGGACGAGGCGGAGGCGGCGCGCATGGTGGAGACCTACGTCGCATATCAGCGAACGGCGCACGACGCGCTGGCGCGCGAGTTCGCCGGTGCCTGTGACGCGGTTGCGGAGCTACGGCGGCGCGGTATCCGGCTGGGCGTGGTGACGAGCAAGCGCCGCGACATCGCACAGCGCACGATCGCCTGCTGCGGCCTGACGCTCGACGCGTTCGATGTCGCGATCTATGCCGATGACGTGGAGCTCGGCAAGCCGGATCCCGAGCCGGTCCTGCTCGCGCTCGAACGGCTGGATCGGCTGAGCCCGGCAAGCGTGCTGATGGTCGGCGACTCGCCGCACGACATCGAGGCCGGACGCGCTGCGGGCGTGCGGACGGCTGCGGTTCTGTGGGGGCCGTTCGAGCGGGCGGTGCTCGAGGCGGCGCGGCCAGATTACGTGGTGGGCTCGTGGGCGGAGCTGCTCGAGCTGTGCGGCGCAGGAGGGGAAAGTGAAAGTGGGAGTGTAAGGGATGAGAGCAAGAGTAAGGGCTGAGTGTGAGTGTAAGGGGGAAGTAGTGTAAAGTGTAAGTGTAAGTGTAAGGGGAAGTGTAGTTGCTACAACCGGAATTCCTGCAGGAGCCGCTTCTCGGACTCGCCCTCGATCAGGGCTTCGACCTGCACGTAGGGCTCGAGACCGCTACCGGAGAGTTTTTCGCGGAACAGCTGATCGAGCTGAAAGACGCCTGCGCTGTTGCTCATCTCGATGATGATGCGGATCGGCTTCGTGTCCCCGGCCTCGATGCGCAGGTTCTCGATCGCGGCTGCGGAGACCGAGTGAATGCTGACCGATCCGCTCTGCACGTTGATGCGGGATCGGCCCTTGGCCATGTCGAGCGCATCGGCGATGCGCACGATGCCGGCTTCCAGGGTGAGCGGCCGCCCGCCCGCACGGTGCGCGATGATCGCGTGCAGCGTCTCGGCCCGTAGCACCACGGCTTCACGCGGCTCATAGAGGCCGTCGAGCAGCTCGCGGATCTTCTGGTGCGCCAGGAACAGCGAAAAGGCCTCGTGATCGACGCGGTGGATCGACATGCCGACGTCGTGAAGCAGCGCTGCGAGAACGACGACGATCTCCGCCTCGTCGCGGGTCATGCCGTAATTGGTGACGACCGCGGGCTCCACGCCCGCATCCTCGAGCAACCGGAACAGCTTGGCCGCGATGTTCATCACGATCTTGACGTGAACCGGTCCGTGGTCGGTCATGCCGAGCCGCTCCATGGCGTTGATGTTGGCGGCGACCCAGAGCGTGTAGAGCTCGTCGTCGGCGTTCACCCGCTCGATCAGGGTGGCCAGTTTTTCGTTGTGGCGGTCGGGAACATTGAACTGCACGCGCGCGCTCACGCGCTCGGCGATCGTGCGGCCGCGTGCGTCAGGCGTCGTGTCCGGGATGTCGTCGAAGCTCATGAATCGCGGGGTTCAGCACGCGGCTTGCAGTCGATGGCGCGTGCGAGGAAGCAGACTGCCGAGCTTGAACCTCGTAGGAGGGGGACGCTCGTGGCAACATCCTCAGAGACGCGTCGGCGGCGACGCGGTCTGGACCTGACCGCGGAGGTGCGGAACTTCGTGCGCTCGCACCCGGGCGGTTGGAATCACGGCGATTGGCTCGCGTTCGTGAGCCACCTGGAGCAGCATGGCTATGACGTCAGCGATCCGGAACGGATCGGCGTCGAGCTGGAGCGCGCGCGGCTTGCGGAGGTGCTGCAGGCCCTCGGCATCAACGGCCTCGGCCCACAGCGGCGCCAGGCGTTGATCGAGCGGTTCGGCACACTCTGGGAGCTACGTCACGCGACGGCCGAACGCATGGCGGAGGTCCGGGGCATCAACCTCGAGCTGGCGCGCCGGATCCGGTCCGCGTTGTAGCACGACCGCGCAGCGGTTGCCGCGTGGGCGCGAGCCGTCCTAAGATGCGAGGTTCGTTTTCGAGCCTCGAACAGCGGCCACCTGCCGCGCGACGATGGTGTCCTCGAGCAACGGCGATCGCATTCACATCATGCTGCCGGATGGCAGTGTTCGTGACTACCGGCGGGGCGCTACGGCGGCCGATGTCGCGCAGTCGATCGGCGCAGGCCTGGCGCGTGCGGCCGTCGCCGCGCGCGTCGATGGCGAGGTCGTCGATCTGCGACGCCCGATCGAGCACGACACACGTCTGGAGATCCTGACGGCGCGCGACCCAGAGGCTCTGGCTGTACTGCGTCACTCCGCGGCGCACGTACTGGCCACCGCCGTGCGTCAAGTTCGGCCGGAGGCAAAGATCGGCTTCGGTCCGGCGATCGAGGATGGCTTCTATTACGACTTCGAGGTCGCGAGCCCATTCACGCCGGACGAGCTCGAGCGCATCGAGTCTGCCATGGGCGACGTCGCCCGAGCGGACTACGCCTTCGAGCGCAGCGTCGTCAGCCGCGAGCAGGCGCGCGAGCTGTTCGCCGGGGATCCCTTGAAGCTCGAGCGGTTGGAGGAGCTCGGCGCTGACGACGTCATCACGGTGTATCGAAACGGGCCGTTCGTCGACCTCTGTCGTGGGCCGCATCTGCCCTCGACCGGAACGGTGCAGCACTTCAAGCTGCTGAGCACGGCGGGCGCGTACTGGCGCGGTGATTCGAGTCGACAGATGCTGCAGCGCATCTACGGCACTGCCTGGTTCGATGCGCAGCAGCTGCAGGCGTATCTGACTCGTATCGAGGAAGCCAAGCGACGCGATCACCGCAAGCTCGGGCGGGAGCTCGACCTGTTCGTGTTCCATCCGTGGGCGCCGGGTGCCGCATTCTGGACCGACCGGGGCACCGCCATCTACAACCTGCTCGGCGACTGGATGCGGGATGTGCTGTCGCGGAATGGCTACCAGCACGTCAAGACCCCGCTGCTGTTCAACAAGGGTCTGTGGGAGCAGTCCGGCCATTGGGGCAAGTACCGCGAGAACATGTTCTTGGTGCTCGACAAGGAGAGCGGCGAGCACGACTTCTCTCTGAAGCCGATGAACTGCCCATCGCATTACCTGCTGTACAGCACGGCGAGTCACTCGTATCGCGAGCTGCCGATCCGCTACGCCACGCAGGACGTGCTGCACCGCAACGAGATCTCGGGCGCGCTCAGTGGTTTGACGCGCGTCCGGCAGTTTCAGATCGATGATGCGCACGTGTTCCTGCGCGACGACCAGATCGTCGACGAGGTGGGGCGTATGGTCGGCCTCGTCGACTACTTCTACGGCACGTTGGGCCTGAAGTACCGCCGCAGATTCGCGACCCGCCCGGAGCAGCGGATCGGCGACGACGGGATGTGGGATCGCGCCGAGTCCGATTTGCGCAGTGCGCTGGAGACGCTCGGCCTCGAGTACGAGCTGAAGCCGGGTGACGGCGCATTCTACGGACCGAAGATCGATTTCGATGTCGAGGACGCGATCGGGCGCAGCTGGCAGCTCGGCACGATCCAGCTCGATTATGCGGCGCCCGAGCGCTTCGATCTCGAATATGTTGGCAAGGACAACCGGCCTCACCGACCGGTAGTGATCCATCGTGCCGTGTTCGGCTCCTTCGAACGGTTCATCGCCATCCTGATCGAGCATTTCGCCGGGGCGTTCCCGCTCTGGCTGGCGCCCGAGCAGGTGCGGGTTCTGCCGATCACCGACGACCAGGCCGGCGAGGCCGGCGGCTTCGTCGACACGCTGCGCAAGGCGGGTCTACGCGCAACGCTCGACGACCGGGCAGAGACCCTGAACTACCGGATTCGGGAGGCCGAGACACTGAAGGTGCCCTACATGGCGGTGCTCGGGAAACGCGAGGTGGAGCAGTCAACGGTCGCGGTCCGCGCGCGGGGCGCCGGCCGCAAGCAGGAGACGCTCGGCCGCGAGGCGTTCCTGGAGCGTGTCCTCGATGAAGACCGATCCCGGGCGCTGCCCGGCGCGCCGCAGATGGGCGAGGGCGCCGCAAGCGACGAACGTCGGGTTGACACCCGGCCGACCCGCGTCTAGACTTCGCTCAAACACGGAAAGTGAGGGGCGCCGCCCCTCCACCTTTCGGTCCGCGATGCGGCACCGCCGGGTCGGAATGAGCGCAGCGTGGTCGGGCCCGCAGGGCCCGGCGGCGTATGTGTTTGCTCGGACCCGTCGGCCGCACGGGTCCGAGCTTTTTTGTCCCAGCAACCGGAGTGAAGCGCCATAGCCACGGACAAGCGCGTCCGCGTCAACCGTCAGATCCGGATCAGTCCCGTGCGGGTCATCGACGAAGAGGGCGAACAGATGGGAATCCTGCCGATCGAGCAGGCGATCGCGTTCGCTGAGGACCGGGGGCTCGACCTCGTCGAAGTAGCGCCGAATGCGCGGCCGCCGGTGTGCCGCGTGATGGATTACGGCAAGTTCAAATACGAGGAGGCGCGGAAGGCGAGGAAGGCGCGCAAGCGGCAGCACCAGATCCAGATCAAGGAGGTGAAGTTCCGTCCGGGGATCGAGGAACACGATTTCGAGTTCAAGCTGCGACACGCGAGGCGGTTCCTCGAAGAGGGCAACAAGGTCAAGGCGACCATGATGTTCCGCGGCCGGCAGATGGCGCACGCGGAGCTGGGAAGACAGGTTCTGGCGCGGGTTGCAACCGCGCTGGGTGACCTCGGCCGGGTCGAAGGCGACGTATCCTTCGAGGGCCGCAACATGACCATGATCGTCGCGCCCCGGAAGTAGCTGGGGCCGAGGAGGTCGGCACATGCCGAAGATGAAGACGAACAAGAGCGCCGCGAAGCGGTTCCGCAAGACCGGCACGGGCAAGATCCGGCGCTTCCAGGCGTTCAAGAGCCACATTCTGACGAAGAAGTCACCGAAGCGGAAGCGCCAGCTGCGTGGCGGCGCCATCGTCGACAAGGCGGATGAGAAGCGCGTCAAGCGCATGTTGGGGGGGTGATCAATGCCACGTGCAACGAACGCGGTCGCTCGGCGCCGCAAGAAGAAGCGATATTTGAAGGAGGCGCGCGGCTATTGGGGCGCGCGCTCGAAGCTGTGGCGCATCGCGAAGAACGCGGTCGAGCGCGGCTGGGCCTACTCGTATCGTGATCGCAAGCAGCGCAAGCGCGATTTTCGGCGGCTCTGGATCACGCGGATCAATGCCGCGGCCCGCGAGCACGATCTGAGCTACTCGCGATTTATCAGCGGCCTCAAGCAGGCCGGCATCGAGGTGAACCGGAAGGTACTCGCCGATCTGGCAGTGCGTGATCCGGCGGCCTTCGGTGAACTGGTCGGTCAAGCGAAGGCCGAGCTCGAGTGAGTCCGCGGGGCCGGCGAATCGCCGGCCCCGCTGTCTTTCAGGAGTGGCCGAAACGGTACGGCAGCACGAAAACGAGGCGAAGGGAGCTGCGGTGACGGGGAGCGGCGGCGAGGCGCTGCAGAGCCAGCTGATGCGCCTGGAGGCGGAGGCACGCGAGGTGATTGCGCGCGCCGAGAGCCGCGAGGCAGTGGAGCGCGCCAGAGTCGCGTATCTCGGACGCAAGGAAGGGCGGCTCTCCGCCGTGCTGCGCGGGCTCGGTTCGCTTGACGCGGCGGCTCGGCCGGCCGTCGGCGCGGAGGCGAATCGCGTCAAGACCGTGCTGACACAGCTATTGGATGCGCGTGCCGCGGAGCTCGCCTCGAGCGACCCTCGGCGCCGTGAGGAGACGCCGGATCTGACGATGCCGGGCCGCTCGCGCTGGCGCGGCGCTGCCCATCCGGTCGTGGCCGTCATCGATGAGATCTGCGACGCGCTCGCCCCGCTCGGCTTCACCCGGCGGCTCTGGCCCGAAGTCGAGACCGAGTGGTACAACTTCGTGGCGCTGAACACGCCCCTCGACCATCCCGCCGCCGACGCGCACGACACGTTCTATCTGCGCGGGCCGTACCTGTTGCGCAGTCACACCTCGCCCGGCCAGATCCGAACGATGCAGCAGTTCGAGCCGCCCGTCCGCATCGTGATTCCTGGCATGTGCTACCGCCGCGATCCGTACGATGCATCACACGCGCCGGCGTTCGACCAGATCGAGGGTCTCGCGGTCGACGAGGGGATCTCGTTCGTCGATCTCAAGGCGACGCTAGCCGAGTTCGCGCGGCGCCTCTTCGGCCCGGCGAGCCGGGTCCGCTTCCGCCCATCGTACTTTCCGTTCACCGAGCCGAGCGCCGAGGTCGACGTGAGCTGTACGATCTGTGGCGGCCGCGGCTGCAGCTCGTGCAAGCAGACCGGCTGGCTGGAGATCATGGGCGCGGGAATGGTGGATCCTGCCGTGTTCGAGCACGTGGGCTACGACCCGGAGCGGTATACCGGCTTCGCGTTCGGCATGGGACCGGCCCGCATTGCAATGCTGAAGCACGCGATCCCCGACATCCGGCTGTTCTACGAATCGGATGTGCGGTTCCTCGAGCAGTTCGCCGACGCATGAACCTGAGCTACCGCTGGCTGCGGGCGCTGGCCCCCGAGCTGGAGGACTCGCCCGAGCAACTGGCGGACCGGATGGCCGAGCTGGGTGCGCCGGTCGACGAGCTGCGTCCGCTGGGCGCCGAGCTGGGCGACGTCGTCATCGCCAATGTACTGTCGGCCGGCCCGCACCCGAACGCCGATCGGCTGTGGCTGTGCCGCGTCGACGCCGGCACGGGCGAGGTGCTCAGCGTGGTCTGTGGCGCGCCCAACGTACGCGCGGGCGGGTGGTATCCGTTCGCACCGGTGGGCGCATCACTTCCTGGCGGCGTCACCATCCGCAAGGCACGCATCCGGGGCGAGATCAGCCAGGGTATGCTGTGCAGCGAGCGCGAGCTGGGGCTCGGCTCCGATCAGGCCGGCATCATGGAACTGACCGGCAGGTTCAGTCCTGGCGAGCCGCTGCGCACTGTGCTGGAACTCGATGACGTGCGAATCGTGGCGGACGTGACGGCAAATCGCCCTGACCTGCTGTCGCACATCGGCTTCGCGCGCGATCTTGCGCCGGCCGGCGAGGCGGACGTGCGGCTGCCGGCACCGCCGGGCGGCCGACCGGCACTCTACGAGGG
>JBOHRE010000035.1:0-28948 GCA_050732635.1 Longimicrobiales bacterium
CGCACGCTCCACGGCGGTCGCGACGTCGCCGCGCTGCTCCGCTGCCTTCGCCGCCGCCCACGCCGCCTCCTGCGCCCGCGACTTCAGCCGCGCCCGCTCGGCGTCGAGCCAGCGCTCGAACTCCGGCGCATCCGACAGGTGGAAGCCCTCGAGCAGCTCGCCGCGGTAGAGCGCCAGCGCGCGCTCCGGCTCGCCGGCCTCGAGCGCGTCAGCGAATGCGGCGACGTCGCACCAGACCAGATCCGGGTTCAGCCGCAGCTCCTCGTTGCCCCGGCTCTCGAGCGCATCCTCACCCAGCGCCCGCCGCAGGTGGTGCACCGCCTTGCTCAGCGCCGCGCGCGCCCGCTCCTCCTCGCGTTCCGGCCACAACAGCGCGAGCAGCGTGTCACGGCGCTGCCAGCCGCGCGGCTCGGCCGCGGCCAGGTAAGCGAGGAGCGCAGTGCGCTTGGGCTGCGAGAGGACGGAACGGAGCTCTGCACCGGTGGAATCCTGGAGCTCGAGCGAGCCGAAGAGCACGAAGCGGATCATTGGATCCCCGCGCGTGAGTGCCGCGGAAGACCAGGGTCAGAGCGAGGGAAACCCTGGGGAAGAACCGAACTGTAGCGTGCAATCGCACGTTAACGGACGCGCGGCGCACCGGCAACCGGACGTGCCGACCCGTGATTTTGGCTGGCCGTTGCCCGCGTCGTCGAACTCGGCGCCACCTCATGCAGGCGCCACTTCGCCGCAACCACGGGAGCGCAAATGCTGAACTCACGCTCGCTGCTGCTCATCGCCGCGTTCGCAGCCGTGTTCGCGCACGGCTGCAGCACCCTCGCGACGCAGGGGCCCCGACAGTACGACCGAGCCACCTCAACACTGGCCGTGCACAACACACACTGGGAAGATGTGGCGATCTACCTCGATCGCGGCGGCACTCTGATCAAGATCGGCACCGTGGGATCGATGCAGACGCGTAGCTTCGAGCTCGATCCCGCGCAGGTGGGTTCCGGCAGGGAGCTCAGGCTGGTCGTCGAGCCGCGTGTCTCACGTCAACGCCACGAGTCGATCGTCTTCAGCGTGGCAGCCGGTCGGCAGATCGGCTGGACGATTCGGCCGCAGCTGCGGCTGAGTAGTCTGGTGATCCGTTGACGTGACGGCCCTGGGCCACGCCCGCGGCCGCGAAGCGCTCCTGCAGGCTGGTGACCTGGCGACGTCGCGAGCGCAGCGCGATCACGGCTTCCGCGGCGGCCGACGCGGCCGACAGCGTCGTGCAGTAGGGCGTGCGATACGCGATCGCGGCGCGGCGCATCGCGTAGTCGTCGTACTGCGACTGCTTGCCCAGCGGCGTGTTGATCAGGAGCTGCACCTCGCCGCTGATGATGCCGTCGACCAGGTTCGGCCGGCCCTCGCCGACCTTGTAGATGCGTTCAGCGGGCACGCCGCGCGCGCGCAGGTACCGCTGGGTGCCTTCTGTGGCCACGATGCGGAAGCCGAGCTCGTGAAAGCGCCGCGCGATCGGCGTGGCCGTCGCCTTGTCACGGTTGTTCACCGTCACGGCGATGCTCCCCTCGAGCGGCAGCGATGAGCCAGCCGAGATCTGGGCCTTGGCGAACGCCATGCCGAAGGAGTCGTCGACGCCCATGACTTCACCGGTCGAACGCATCTCCGGGCCGAGCAGCACGTCGACATCGAACTTGTTGAACGGGAAGACGGCCTCCTTGACAGCGACCGCGGGGATCATGAACTCCGAGCCCGAGCCGGAGGCGACCTCCTGCAGCGGAAGCGTCAATTCCGGGAGCGAGCGGCCGGCCATGAGCCGCGCGGCGACGCGCGCGATCGCTACGCCCGTGGCCTTCGACACGAATGGCACGGTACGCGACGCGCGAGGATTGACCTCGAGCACATAGACAACGCCATCGCGGATCGCGTACTGCACGTTGATCACGCCGATGACGCCGAGTTCCTGCGCGAACAGCCGCGTCAGCCGCTCGATCTCGCTGACCTCGTGGTCCTTCAGCAGATAGGGTGGCAGCACACAAGCCGAATCGCCGGAATGCACGCCGGCGTCCTCGATGTGCTGCATCACGCCGGCAATCACGACGCGCTGGCCGTCGGACAACGCATCGACATCGGCCTCGAAGGCGTCCTCGATGAAACGGTCGATGAGGACCGGGTGCTCGGGAGACGCGCGCACGGCGCGCTCGAAGTACTCGCGCAGCGATGCCTCGTCGTAGACGATCTCCATGCCGCGGCCGCCCAGCACGTACGACGGGCGCACCAGCGCCGGGTAGCCGACGTCGCCTGCCACGCGTACCGCCTGCTCGACGCTCGTCGCAATGCCGTTCGGCGGCACGGTGGCGCCGATGCGGCGGCATAGATCGGCGAAGCGGTCGCGGTCCTCGGCGCGGTCGATGGCGTCGACGCTCGTGCCCAGGATCGGCACGCCCAGCGCCTCGAGCGGTTTGGCGAGCTTCAGTGGCGTCTGGCCGCCCAGTTGCACGATCACACCCTCGGGCTGTTCGCGCGCGACGATCTCGAGCACGTCCTCCAGTGTCAGCGGCTCGAAGTACAGCTTGTCGGCGATGTCGAAGTCCGTCGAGACCGTCTCCGGGTTCGAGTTGACCATGATCGTCTCGAAACCATCCTCCTTCAGCGCCAGCACCGCCTGCACGCAGCAGTAGTCGAACTCGATGCCCTGACCGATTCGGTTCGGGCCGCTGCCCAGGATGATGACCTTGCGACGATCCGTCGCCTCCGCCTCGCTCTCATCTTCGTACGCGGAGTAGAGGTACGGCGTCGCTGATGGAAACTCTCCCGCACAGGTGTCGACGACGTGGTAGGTCGGGCGCACGCCCAGCCTCCAGCGCAACTCGCGTAGCTCGCGCTCGGTCAGGCCGGCCAGGTCGGCGAGCTGCCGGTCCGAGAAGCCGAGCCGCTTCATGCGGCGCAGCCCCGCCCCTGCGCCCCGCCCATGATCAACCGCAGAGGACGCGGAGAACGCCGAGGCCGGGCTATCAGCGGCGCGCGACGCAGCACCAACATTAGTATTTTGGGGTGGTTGGGCAGGGACCTCTGCGGCCTCTGCGTTCTCTGCGGTTGCAGGCTCTGTGTTCTTCGCGATCTCTGCGGTGAAGTCACGCTCGGCCTCGACGAGCTCGGCCAGCTGGGCCAGGAGCCACGCATCGATGCGCGTCAGCTCGTGCAGCTCGGCAATGGAGAGACCGGCCTCGAGCGCGCGCTTGAGCTGGAACGGCCGCTCGGCCGTCGGCCTGCGAAGCGCCGCGCGCAGGGCTTCGGGCGAGTCGTCGGCGAGGCCGTCGTCGCCCGGCCGATCGGCGGTGACCCAACCGGAGCGGCCGATCTCGAGCCCGCGCAGCCCCTTCTGCCAGGCCTGCTTGAAGGTGCGGCCGATGGCCATGGTCTCGCCGACCGCCTTCATCTGCACGCCGAGCGTGGGGTCGGCATTGGGAAACTTCTCGAACGCGAAGCGCGGGAACTTCACGACCACATAGTCGAGCACGGGCTCGAAGGAGGCGGGCGTCGTGCGCGTGATGTCGTTGGGCAGCTCGTCGAGGCGGTAGCCGACGGCCAGCTTCGCGCCGATCCGCGCGATCGGAAACCCGGTGGCCTTCGACGCCAGTGCGGATGAGCGTGAGACGCGCGGGTTCATCTCGACCACGAGCATTTCACCGTCGGCCGGATTCACGGCGAACTGGATGTTGCAGCCGCCGGCCTCGACGCCGATCTCGCGGATGATCGCGATCGCGGCGTCGCGCATCGTCTGATACTCGACATCGGACAGCGTCTGCGCCGGCGCGACCGTGATCGAGTCGCCCGTGTGCACGCCCATCGGGTCGACGTTCTCGATCGAGCAGACGATCACGACGTTGTCCGCGCCGTCGCGCATCACCTCGAGCTCGAACTCCTTCCAGCCGATCACGCTGCGGTCGATCAGCACCTCGGCGACCGGCGACTGGTCGAGCCCGCGCCGCACGGCGGCCTCCAGCTCCTCGAGGTTGTAGGCGATGCCGCCGCCGGTGCCACCCAGCGTGAACGATGGCCGGATGATCGCCGGATAGCCGACGTCCTCGATGATGGAGAGTGCCTCGTCGACCGAGTGCGCGAAGCCGCCATAGGCCACGCGCAGGCCGAGCCTGGCCATGGCGGCGGAAAATTCCTCGCGATCCTCGGCCTTGCGGATGGCGGTGGCATCGGCGCCGATCAGCTCGACCCCGAAGCGTTCGAGCACACCACTGTCGTGCAGCTCGAGCGCGACATTCAACGCAGTCTGGCCGCCCATTGTGGGCAGGAGCGCGTCCGGTCGCTCCTTGTCGATGATACGCTCGACCCACTCGGCCGTGATCGGCTCGATGTACGTCGCATCCGCGAGGTCGGGGTCGGTCATGATGGTCGCCGGGTTGCTGTTCACCAGCACCACCCGGTAGCCCTCCTCGCGCAGTGCGCGAACCGCCTGTGTACCGGAGTAGTCGAACTCGCAGCCTTGACCGATGACGATCGGGCCGGAGCCGAGGAGCAGGATACTGTGGAGGTCGTTCCTACGAGGCATCGTCAGCGCGCGACTTCGCGCCTTCCTTCCGCACCGCGATCGTGGCGATCACGATGAACCCGCCCCACACGAGGCCGGCAATAATGATGAAGGTTGCGATGGCGATCGGCGTCATACGCGCGCGGTCGGCGACAGGCTCGGCTCCGGACGCCCAAGTTTGGCGGTGTCGCCCGCCACCCGCAAGCGCACCGCGGCGCCTGGCGTCGACAATGTGTCAATAACGGTACAACAGGCCCAGGCTGACGCTCCAGCGCGTGGCGAGGCCATCGTATTTGAAGGCGCCGACGCCCGCACTGATACCGGTGGCGCCATGCCCAGGAAAGACGCGCACGCCGAGCGTGCCGAAGGCGCTCTCCCGGACGTCGACCACCACGCCCGTCGTGGTCGATCGCAACTCGACGACGGCATCTCCGCCGCCGAATACTGCTTCGATCTGAGCGGGTACAGCGGCGGCGGCGGGACTCTCCAGGTAGCGGCGGATCAGCACCGCACCGCCGACACCATCGGCATCCATGATATAGGAGCCGTTGGCGCGGATGTACCAACGTTCGACGTAGTGGCCGAGACCCGCCGTCAACACTTCCAGCTCCGCCGCCGGATAGTCGAGCAGGCGGCCACCAAAGGAGGCCTCCCACGTCCGAGCGAACACCTGGAACAGCGCAGCACGCAGATCACGCGATGGCAGCACCTCGGCATCCGGCACGATATGAATGCCGGTATAGAGGTACGCACGCGTCCACAGAGTTGTGTACAGGTCTGCGCCGATCGAGGTGTCGTGCAGGCCGAAGCGCGTCGCGCGCCAGGCGAGAATCTCACCGCTGGTCGGGCCCAGGCGCAGGCCCGCGGCCGCGCCATAGCTCTGCCAGGAGCCGCCGTCCACGCTCTGGCGCTCGTAGAAGGCGCGCACATAGGTCGGGAACCGAATCGCGCCGCGCTCCGCACCCTCTTGCACGCGTGTGGACGAGATCGTCCGGTACTGAGCCGAGCCCGGGTCCGGCAGCGTCAGCAGACCGCCGAGCGCCACGACGAGCATGCCGCAACGCATGCGACTGCTGCGCCGCTGCAGGCCCCCACGATTACGCATACAGCCCGGCGCGGACTGCGGCATGGCGGCGCACGGGCTCCCAGCTCGTGCGGCCCGCGAGGAACTCGAAGAAGGCGACCACGCGCGCAAGCAGGATCGGCGGCCGGTACACGGGATACTCCAGCAACGCGAGCAGCGGGAGCGTCATCAGGGCGCGTGGCGAATAGCGACCATAGAGCCAGGCGTCCACGACCAGACTGACGATTCGCAGGAACGCTGTCAGCGCAAACGAGAAGACCAGGAACAAGAGGTATGCCGATACCAACAGCTCGCCCTGGAGCAGCAGATAACCGGCAAGCAGGTAGGCGCCCAGCTCGAAGAACGGGCCGAGTGCCTCGAAGAGCAGCAGATACGGCATCATGATCATGCCGACCGCGCCGTAACGCGGATTGAACAGCGTACGGCGGAATTTCCACACGACCTCGAAGACAACCCGCTGCCAGCGCTTGCGTTGCGCGTACAGATCGCGCCACCGGTGCGGTACTTCCGTCCACACGATCGCGTCTGGTATCCACGCGATGTGGTAGGCGCGCCGGTCACGGAGCATCGCCTCGTGCACGCGCAGCGTGAATTCGATGTCTTCGTGAGTGACCTGGTGATCCAGGCCGCCGAGTTCGAGCAGGAGATCGCGCCGCCAGATGTTGAACGCGCCGGAGAGAACCGGGATCGCGCCGAGCGCGCCCCAGCCGACGCGATTCCCCAGCATCGAGCCGAGATATTCGACGAGCTGGAACCGCTCGACCAGGCGACTCGGTAGACGCTGCCGGACCAGGCGACCTCGCTCGAAGTCCATCCCATTGCGAATGCGAACCTGCCCGCCGGCACCCACGATCCGCGCGGCATCGAAACTGATTTCGGACAAGGCGCGGAGCAGCGCATCGGGCGCGAAGTTGCAATCGGCGTCAGTCACCAGGACGTAACGGTACCGCGCCAGATTGACGCCCGCGTTGACGGCGTCTGCCTTCTTGCCGCCCGCTGTCTTGCGCAGCAGTCGCAGCCGGGCATGCGACCGGGAGTTCAGGACCTCCAGAACGGGAGCCGTCTCGATGGGCTGCGGATAAAAGGTGTCGACGGTCTCCAGGTCGAACGTTTCCACCAGCCGCGCGATGGTCTGGTCCGTGGAACCGTCATCCACGACAATGATTTCATACTCGGGCAGCCGCATCCGAAGCAGCGAATGGATGGTTTCGACGATGCTGTGCTCTTCGTTTCTCGTTGGTACGATGACACTGAGCGGCACGGTGAGTGGCGAGGTACGGTAGCGACTGAGCTGTGTTGCCGCGGAGCGGCGGAAGCGGCCACGCAGGCCGCTCACGGAAAGCACGAGCAGGACCAGATACAGGAGGTTGACCGCCAGGAAATGCGCAATGATGATGACGATCAGGATCTCGATGAAGCTCATCGCTCACCTCCCTTTTCGATGCTCTGCGCCGCCCGCAGCGCGTGCGCGCGCACGACCTGCTGGCCAGTCTCATGCAGCCGCTGCAATGCAGGCAGCAGGCGCCGGTCGGCGACCTGTTCGGCGATCTCGATCAGACGCTGCTGGACGAGCGGCGCCTCGACAGCCACCAGCCGGCGGCTGAGCGCGCAGACGGCGCCCGCCTGGCCCAGCGCGATCAGGTCCTGCTGTGCATCGGCCACCTCACCGTTGTCGCGCGCCAGCACGGCCACCCGCTCGTCGAGGTAGCCGCCGCGGGTCAGCACTTCGGCGGCCTTGTTGCGCGCGAACCGGTCAGCGTCGTGCAGCATGCGCTCGAGCAGCGGCATAGCCGGCGGACCGATGCGGACAAGTGCCTCGGCTGTATTCTGGCGAACCCACCAGTGAGCATCGCGCAACAGTGGTAGCAGGGCCGGCAGCGCCGACGCGGCGCGCAGGTCGCCCAGCGCACGCGCCGCATGTGCTCGGACGAACCACTCCGGATCGTCGAGCCGGGCCAGCAGGATCCGCACGCCGCGCTCGGAGCCTAGCGTACCCACGGCCTCGGCAGCGTTCGCGCGCACATTCGGCTCGGCATCGCGACACAGCCGGGCGAGCGCACCGAGCGCGCGAGGATCACCGAGCTGGCCAAGCAGATGAGCGACCCAGAAGCGGGTGCGGGCCTCGGCCGAGCGTGAGCGTTGCGTCAGTCGGCCGACGCGGTCACGGTACTGAGCGCGCTCCAGAAGCGTCGCGATGCGTGAGGCGGGAAAGCGGTCGTCCTCCAGCAGCTCGAGCAGCACACAGTAGGCGACGGGGTGGTCGAAGCGCGTAAGGATCCGCGTCGCGGCCCATGCAACATCGTCGTCCGGATCAGCCAGCGACGCATAGACCGCGGGCAACGCCTGGTCCGCACCGAGCCAGCCGATCTGCAGCAGCGCATGCACGCGGCGCCACTTCGCGCCCTGACGAAGCTGCCGCTCGAGCCAGCGATCGACACCCAGCTCGCGCAGCACGCGCCGCAGCGTGTCACGTTGGCGCGGCGGCAGTCGGCGAGCGAAGCGGCGTAGCACCCTGAGTCGATGGGCGTGCGGCCGGAGCAGCCGGCGCGCGGCAGCAGACTCGGGATCCTTGACCACCGCCGCGACGATGTGCTCGACCCGGATCCGAACCGCTTCTCGCTGCCGACGACGTCGCTTCTCGCGCGCGTTCTGCACCAGCGCCAGAGCAACGGCGAAAGCGCATGCCACCAGTGCGGCGAGCGCCAGCCACACCGCGAGCTGCCGAAAGTTGCGGAAGATGATTACGGTGAGGACCGCCACTGCCG
Organism: Longimicrobiales bacterium; assembly: GCA_050732635.1. Classification (GTDB taxonomy): domain Bacteria; phylum Gemmatimonadota; class Gemmatimonadetes; order Longimicrobiales; family RSA9; genus JBOHRE01. Next base: position 8,378 of record JBOHRE010000035.1, read on the forward strand.
TGCCGAACAGCAGCAGCGCGGCGAAGGCGCGCACCTGCCCGCCGTGGGCCTGCTCCGCTTCCCTGGGCTCGCGGGGCACAGCCTAGCTCCGGCCAAAGAACGCCAAGCCGTCGCCCCGGAACGATCCCCAGGCCGCCGGCAAATACGCAAGAGCGATCGCACTCATCGGTGCGGCGCTCGATGTTGCGTCAGCAGCTTCGCCGTAATGGCGCGCTCAGGGATTGCTAAAAGCGTACCGCGAAGTCGAGTCGACTGAACTCAGGCGGTGTGGCGGCCGAGCAACAGTCGGGCGCTGGCCAGCTGGGCGAGCACGGCCTCTCGCGATGTCGCGCCGGTCACACTGCGCGCCTCGACTGACGATTCCGGCGACAGCACCGGCGCATCGTGCCGCGCCAATGCGGGGTGGGCGGCGGCGAGCTGCGTACGCGAGAGGCCGCCCAGGGGCACGCCCTGTCGCTCGGCCTCACGCACGAGCCCGCCGACAATGCGGTGCGCTTCGCGGAACGGGACGCCGCGACGCACCAGCTCATCCGCCAGATCGGTGGCGAGCAGCGCGTGGTCGGCGGCGGCCACGCCGAGCGCCTCCGCGTCGAACTCGAGGCCGGCGACCGTCTCACGCGTGACCGGCAGCAGCATCAGCAGGTCATCCACGGCGCCGAACACGAGTGCCTTGTCCTCCTGCAGGTCCTTGTGATACCCGGAAGGCAGCGCCTTCAGCAGCGCCAGCGTCGCGGCGACGTCCCCCACCAAGCGCGCGGCCTTGCCGCGCGCCAGCTCCAGGCCGTCCGGGTTCCGCTTCTGCGGCATCAGGCTGGAGCCCGTCGTATAGGCCTCCGGCAAGCGCACGAAGCCGAACTCGTCGGACGAATACAGGATCAGGTCCTCGGCCAGACGCGACAGGTGCGCCGCCGCCAGCGCCAGCACGAACACGAACTCCGCCACCCAATCGCGGTCGCCGACCGCATCGATCGAATTGGCCGACACCTCGCGAAAGCCGAGAACTTCCTTGAGCAGCACGCGGTCCACCGGAAACCCGGTTCCGCTGATCGCACCCGCGCCGAGCGGCAGCACGGCCAGCCGGTCGAGTGCGTCGCACAGTCGATCCCGATCGCGCTCCAGCGCCCAGAAATGGGCAAGCAGCCAGTGGGCGACGCGCACCGGCTGGGCACGGCGCAGGTGCGTATAGCCGGGCATCAGCAGCTCCACCGTGTCCGCCGCGCGGCCGACCAGTGCGGCCTGCAGGCCGATCAGCTCCTGTTCCAGCCGCACCGCCTGCCGCATGAGCCAGAGTCGCGTGTCGGTCGCGACCTGATCGTTGCGCGAGCGGCCGGTGTGCAGCTTGCCCGCCACCTCGCCCGCCTCCTCGTAAAGCAGCCGCTCGACCAGCGAATGGATGTCTTCGTCAGGGGCGACGTCCGCCGCGCCCGCGGCGATGCGCTCGGCAACGCGCACCAGCCCCGCATCCAGCGCGCCCGCCTCCGCCGGCGTCAATACGCCCGCGCGCGCCAGCGCCTGCGCCCAGGCGCGACTCGCCTCGATGTCTTCCCGCCACAGGCGACGATCGACGGGCAAGCTGCGGTTCAACTCCTCTAGCGATGGCGCTGGCCCAACGGCAGAGCGACCGCCCCACAGACGCTGCGGCTGCGACCCGGCAGCTCGATCGCTCGCGGGAGTCGAATCGACGTCGACCGTCTCGCTCCGCTCGGGCTGCGCCGGGCCCTGCCTCATGCCGGAACCTCGAGCTCTGGAGCCCGCCGCGTCGGACGCGTGCCGTTCGTCGCTGGGCCGGGCGCGGCCAGTCGCACGCCCGCTGCACGTACCGATGCCGACTCCGCTGGGTGCTGCCTCGACTGCAGCCGCGCGGGCAGTGAAAACAGGCGGATGAATCCCGCGGCATCCGCGTGATCGTACGCTGCAGCATCGTCGAACGAGGCAAGCGCCTGGTCGTACAACGAACGCGGACTCGTCCGCGCTGCGACAGTCGCGTTCCCCTTGTACAGCTTCAGCCGCACCGTGCCCGTCACAGGCTCCTGGGTGCGATCGACCAGCGCATCCAGCGCCTCCCGCTCCAGCGACCACCAGCGGCCCTCATACACGAGGTCCGCGTAACGAGCCGCGAGCTCGTCCTTCAGCGCCAACGTGCGCCGATCCAGCACCAGCATCTCCAGCTCACGGTGGGCCTGACGCAGCAGCGTGCCGCCCGGCGTCTCGTAAACACCGCGTGACTTCATGCCCACCAGACGATCCTCCACCACGTCCGCTCGCCCGATGCCGTGCTCGCCCGCTACGGCGTTCAGCGTCTCCAGCAACGCGACCGGGCTCAGGTATACGCCATCGATCGCGACCGGATAGCCCGACTCGAACCCGATCTCCACGTATTCCGCCTGGTTCGGCGCTTCTTCCGGCGCGCGCGTCAACATGAACAGATCCGCCGGCGGCTCGTACGCCGGATCCTCGAGCGGCCCACCCTCGTGCGAGATGTGCCACAGGTTCCGGTCCCGCGAGAATATCTTCTCCCGCGTCGCCGTCACCTCGATCCCGCGCGCGCGCGCGTAATCGATCGCCTCCTCACGCGACCGGATGTCCCATTCCCGCCACGGCGCGATCACCGCCAGCTCCGGCGCGTACGCCGCGTACGTCAGCTCGAACCGGACCTGATCGTTCCCCTTCCCCGTACAACCATGCGCCAACGCCTGCGCTCCGAGCTCCAGCGCCAGCCGTGCCTGCGCCCGCGCCACGATCGGCCGCGCCATCGCCGTGCCCAACAGATACGTGCGCGAGTACACCGCGCCCGCCCGCAACGTCGGCCAGATCGCCTCCGTCACGAACGACTCCCGCAGGTCCAGGATATGGCACGCCGCCGCGCCCTGTCGTCTCGCCTTCGCCTCGAGGCCCTCCAACTCCTCCGCCTGCCCGACGTCCGCCGCCACGCACACGACCTCCGCGGCGTAGCGCTCCTTCAGCCACGGCAGGATGATCGACGTGTCGAGTCCCCCCGAGTATGCCAGCACAACGGTGTAGCCCATGGGGCGCTCCTGAATAGACCGGTGGCAAAGAGTGCATACTTATACACCCGCGCCGGGGGGGTGTCAAGACGTGTGCCCGCGCCGGGGCTGGACGGCTATTCCTCCGCCAGAGACTCCAGCCGGCGCTGGACTTTGGGGAGGTCGCGCGCCTGGCGCAGCACGACGAGGATGGTGTCATCGCCGGCGATGGTGCCGAGCAGTTCCGGCCATTCCTCCCAGTCGAGCGCCACGGCGATGGGCTGGGCACCGCCGGTGAGCGTCTTGAGGACGAGGAGGTTGCCGGTGCCCTCGGCACCGACGAACAGGGTCTGCAGCAGGTACTGGAGCGGGGGTGTCTGCTCCCAGGTCTCGGGCGGCAGGGCGTAAGCGGGGTGTCCCTCGGCATCGGGCACCTTGAGCAGGCGAAGCTCGCGAATGTCGCGGGACAGAGTGGCCTGCGTCACATCGAATCCGCGTTGGGCGAGGAGCTCGCGGAGCCGCTCCTGGCTGTCGATATGGTGCTCCCGAACGAGGTCGAGAACGGCCTTATGGCGTTCGCGCTTGCTCACGGCGCACCCATTGTCACGGGTTGGCGGCGCAGGCCGAAGGTGTGTCTCTTGCAGCGGCGCTGTGCAACACATCGGAGCTCCCACTCATGCAGACCGACGGATTCACGATCGAGGAACGGCTCGGCACACTGATCGTGGAGGGCCAGCGTCATGGGGTCTGGATCCGCTCGGAGCCGGACGCTGACGGCGTCTGGCACAACGCGGTCGTATTCCGTCGCGACGGTGTTCTGTCGAACCCGGATGCGTGGGTCACGGGCCTCGAGTGGCATCTGCCGCCGGGCATCGCGTTGGCGCGCGGGCAGGAGTTGGACGAGAAGGCGCAGGTCGAGCTGTTTCATCGGGCCCAGCGGCCGCGGCCCCCACTGCTGTAGGATCAGAGCGAGCCGGCGGTGTCCATCGCGGCCGGCGCGCCGGCGCCCGGCGGCGTCTCTGGCGCTGATGGTGCCGTAGCCGGTGCCGACGTCGGCGTGACAGCGGCGCTCGGTCCGTCCTGCTCGTCGACGCCGGCGAGGCGGCCATCGGGCAGGAGTCGTGGCATCAGGATCGGCTCACCGAATCCGGAGATTTCGGACGCCTCTTCGCCGCGTACGAACAGGTTCGGCAGCTCGAGAGGCGCCTTGCTGTACCAATCGCGCTGGTCGTTCGTTTCCGGATCACCGCACGCGCTCATCGTCAAAATAGCCGCTGTAGCCGCCGCACGTCCGCAACGCCTCATGAGCTCGCCCCCCACGCGAATCATCGACCTGAACGCGGCGCAGAATATCGGCGTCTCCGGGCCGGCGCCAGTCTGCCGGCATGTGGCCGTGCCGCACTGCGCCGCGCATGCCTCAGGCCCTCGGTTGCTGCGGGACCCAACCAGCCCGCGCGGAAGCATCCCTTTGATCGCACGCCGTAAATGAGATTCCTGCCTCGCTTGACATTGAAAGCCAGGCGGCGTTTATTGCGCTATTCGGTCCGGCACTATCACGTTCATATTCGTTCTATTCCCCGCGGAGGCAACCCATGGCCGCCGAGAACGACCGTGTCATGCAGATGGTAGAGCAGGAGCTCCAGAAGAATCCTGACACCACGAATGAGGAGCTTCTCGCCAAGGCAAAGAAGATCAGTCCGGCGGTCGGCAAGCTGAGCGCACGACAGTTCAATGCGCGCTATCCACTGCAGGTAAAGCGGCGCAAGGCACCGCGGGGTCGGAAGCGGCGCGGCGCGGCGAAGCGAGGCGGCCGCAAATCAGCGACGAAGCGGCGGCGCACCTCCGCGGTAACCCGGGCCGGCGCGAAGCGGACCCGGGCGACATCAGCCCCGGCCGCGGCCAGCCGCGCGGCGCGAACGGATAGTGGACGGTCGCGGGTTCGGGATATACTGGTACAGTTCGCGCGCGACCTGTCCGCCGCCGATGACGTGTCCGATGTCGTGAATGTCATCGCGAACGTCGACACCTACGTCGATCGCGTGCTGCGCGCAGCGGCCGCACGCTAGACAGCAGTGCCCCGCCCTTGCGCTGACCAACGACGCCGCCGACGGCGCAGCTATGGACGGGGCGAAGCTCCGCCGACCTGCGCCGCCGTGAGGCCGAGCTCCGGGCCGATCTCCCGCATCGAATCGATGACGTTCTGGATGTGCTCGGTCATGTCGATGCCGAGCAGCTCCGCACCCTGACGCACCTCTTCGCGGTCCACGCCGCGCGCGAACGTTGGGTCCTTCAGCTTCTTCTTGACCGATTTCGGCGTCAGGTCATCGATGCCGCTCGGCCGCACCAGCGCCGTCGCGGTGATCATGCCGGTCAGCTCATCACAGGCCAGCAGTGTTCGATCCAGCAAGGTCTCGGGCGCGACGCCGGTGAAGGCGTGGCGGTGCGCGAGGATCGCGTGCAGCACATCCTCGGGGTACCCCTGCGCCCGTAGCTCTTCGACCGCACGGAACGGGTGTGCGTCCGGGTATTTCTCCCAATCGAGGTCGTGCAGCAGCCCTGCCAGGCCCCAGCGCGCCTCATCCTCGCCGAAGCGCCGCGCATAGCCACGGACTGCCGCTTCGACGGCCCGCATGTGGCCGCGCAACGCTGGATTCGGCACCCACGAGTCCAGCAGGCTCAGCGCGTCTTCTCGCGTCGGCATTCCCGCCTCTGCTCGTTCAATGGACGATGCCGCGGCAATATAGAGCGGTGAGCGGGTGTGGTCGACCGGCATTTAGGGGCTGGGGCTGGGGCTGGGGCGAAATCAACCACGGAACTCGCGCAGCGTGCGCTGCAACTCGACGGCGTCGCCGACCGGGGCCGCGCAGGTGCGGCCGGCGCAGACGTAGGCACGCGGCGCGTCGCCACTGACCATGGCGCGCAGCTCGGCAGGCAGCGTTTCGGTGGCGACTGTCCGGGGGCTGAAATAACGGACGATGGTGCGAGCGCGCGGTGTGGCGAGTGCGGCGGCGAGCAAGGGCTCGCGTTCGAGCAGGACCGGCGGCTCGTGGTCGGAGGCTGCGCTGTTGCCGACGACGACGACGGTACATGTGGGTGAAACGGCCCAGTCGACGGCGCGGAAATAGGTCGCGGCCGCGCTCGCGATCTTCGCGGCAGTGCCGGCAAAGCCGGCGAGTATGCGTTCTGCCAGCTCGCGCGGGGCGGCGTCACCGGTCAGCGCCGCGAATCGGAGCAGCGCCACAGCCGCAATCGCATTGCCGGACGGCTCGGGCGAGTCGGTGATCGGCAGGTGCGGCTCGGCGAGCGGTCCGATGGCGGGCTCATCACGAGGCCGATCCAGAAATCCGTGGCCATCCGCCGCGAGGAAGCGGTCACGCAGCACAGCGGCCACTGCGGCCGCACGCTGAAGCCACTCCGGCCGCTGGGTGTATTCGAATGCATCGAGCAGGGCGCGGCCAAGGTGGGCGTGATCGCCGAGGAACCCGCTGCTGGCGCCGTCGCCCACGCGGTGCAGCGCGCCGGAACCGGGTTGCCAGCCATCGCGCCAGAGCCGCTCGAGTGCGCGCAGGCCGGCGGCGCCAGCGTCCGCATCGCCGAGGAAGCGCGCCGCGGCGATGTGGCCGGAGGCCAGCATGGCCGACCAGTCGACGTAAATCGTTTCATCGACGTAGGGCCGGGGGCGTCGGTTGCGCGCTGCGCGCAGGCGCCGCGCAATCTGGTCCAGGACGTCCTCGATCGTGGCCGATTCGGACGGATCGAGCTGCTCGGCGATCTGCTCCGCAGAGCGGGCGCTGTGAAGCACGTGCCGGTCCGGATCCGAGTGCAGGCTCGCCTCGGCGTCATCGAGGCCGTAGCGTAGCCGGGCGATCGCGATCAGCCGCTCGTCGTGCTGCAGTGCTTCAGACAGCTCCGCTTCGGTCCAAGTCCAGTACAGCCCATCGTCGTCCGGCGAGACATCGGCGTCCTGTGACGCCACGAAGCCGCCGCTAGCGTGCAGTGCGGGCGCGATGTCGCGATAGTAGCGAACGATGCCCTGCGCGGTCTGGGGGTATGCATGGTGGTCGAGCGCGGCCGCGGCCCTGGCATAGAGCTCGAGCAGCGGCCCATTGTCGGAGGCCATCTTCTCGAAGTGCGGCACCAGCCAGCGCCGGTCCACGCTGTACCGGTGGAACGCGCCGCCGAGTTGATCGTAGATGCCGCCGCGCGCCATGGCGCTGAGCGTCTCGACGACGATGCGTCGGGCCCACTCCGTGCCGTCGTCGAGCCAGCGATCGAGCAGCAGCTCGAGCGCGCCGGTGTTCGGGAACTTGGGCGCAGTGCCGAAGCCACCGTTGCGGAAATCGAAGTCGTCCGCGAACGCTTCGACCGCTTTCTCGATGAGCGCCGGCTCGAGCTCACCGGCCTGGCGCAGGCCTTCCTGGGCGCTGCGTAGGTGGGCGCTGAGCTGCGACGCCGACTCCTGCGCTCGCGCGCGGTCCTCGTGCCAGACACGTGAGATCTCGCGCAGCACCCGTCGGAACGACGGCCGCCCATGCATGTCCTGCGGCGGAAAGTAGGTGCCACCGAAAAAGACGTCGCCGTCCGGCGTCAGGAACGCCGTGAGTGGCCAGCCGGCCTGCCCTGACAGGCTCTGCACGGCGCGCTGATAGCGAGCATCGACATCAGGCCGCTCATCACGGTCGACCTTCACGGGCACGAACAGCTCGTTGATCAGCTCCGCAGTGGACGGATCCTCATAGGATTCGCGGTCCATGACGTGGCACCAGTGGCACCAGACGGCGCCGATATCGAGCAGGATCGGCTTGTTCTCGCGCCGCGCCCGCTCGAGCGCCGCCTCGCCCCAGGGCAGCCATGCGACCGGCTGCTCCGCTCCGTGGCGGAGAAACGGACTCTTCGCCTCATTCAGCGTCGACGTGCTGGTCTCGGCCATGGTTTCCGATCGGCTGCGGGGACCTGTCAGGAGGCTGCTGCATGTGCACCTGTCGTGCCCCTGGATATACCGCAGGCAGCGGCCGGGTCACCAGACGCGGGAGGATGGGCAGATGTCGTTCAGCACGCAGCGCTCGCAGAGCGGCGTCGGCGCCTTGCACACCGCTCGCCCGTGGAAGATGAATAGGTGGGACAGGTCGGTCCATTCGGCCCGAGGCACCAGGCGCATCAGGTCCTGCTCGATCTTCTCCGCGTCCTGCTGCCTCGTCAGACCGAGCCGGTTCGCAACACGTCGCACATGTGTGTCGACGACCACACCGATGTTCTTGTGGAACGCATTGCCGAGCACGACGTTGGCCGTCTTGCGACCCACACCCGGCAGCGCCGTCAGCGCCTCCATCGTGTCCGGCACCTCGGCATCGTGCTGCTCGACAATCGCGTTCGCCATGCCCAGCAGACTCCTGGCCTTGTTGCGGAAGAACCCCGTCGAGCGGATCAGCTCCTCGAGCTCCTCGCGCTGCGCCGCGGCCAGATCCGCGACTTCGGGATAACGCCGGAACAGAGCGGGCGTGACCATGTTCACCCGTTCGTCCGTGCACTGCGCCGACAGAATGGTCGCGACCAGCAGCTCGTACGCACCGTGATGGTCGAGCGAGCAGCGCGCCTCGGGGTACTCACCGTGCAGCCGCCGCACGATCTCCAACGTGCGCGCCCGCTTTGCCCCAAGACTCTCCCGCCCCCGCCTGCCACCCACGCGCTCCCGACTCACGATCTCTGCTTCCCCTTTCTACACTTACACTCACACTTACACTTACACTTACTCTCACACTTGCTCTTGCTCTCGTCCCTTACACTCCCACTTTCACTGGAAGTACTCCCTGACCTCCTCCAGCTCCCACGCATTCACGACGTCCGCCGCCTGCAACCACCCTTTCCGCGCAACCCCCACCCCATAATGCACATTGTCCAGCTCGCGAATCGAATGCGCATCGGGATTGATGGCCGCCCGCACGCCGAGTTCGCGCGCGCGCCGCCAGTAGCGCCAGTCGAGCTCCAGGCGGTGCGGATTCGAGTTGATCTCGATGCCCTTGCCGCCGGCGGCCGCCGCCTCGATGACGCGTTCGACATCGAGCCCAAATCCCTCCCGGCGCAGCAGCAGTCGACCCGTCGGATGGCCGAGAAAGGTCACATACGGGTTCTGCAGCGCCCGCAGCACGCGGTCCGTCATCTGCGCCTCGCTCATGCGGAAGCTGGAATGCACGGAGGCGATCACGTAGTCGAACCGCTCCAGCACGCCGCTCCCCTCGCCCGCGTAGTCGACGCTGCCGTCGGGCAGAATATCCGCCTCCGTGCCCTTGAAGACCCACACCCGCTGGCCGTGGCGCTCGTTCCAGCCGTCGATCGCAGCGTGCTGCTCGCTGACCCGCTCCGCCGTAAGGCCACTGGCGTAGCCGGCGTACTGCGAGTGGTCGGCAATGCCGAGGTAGCGCCAACCGCGCTCGATGGCCGCATGGCCCAGCTCTGCGACTGTCGCGCTGCCATCACTGAACGTCGTATGGCAGTGGAAGCAGCCGCGCAGGTCGGCGGAGTCGACGAGCGCGGGCAGGTCGCCGGCGAGCCAGGCGTCGACCTCGTCGCCCGTCTCGCGTAGCTCGGGGGCGATCCAGCCCAGCCCCAGCGCCTCATAGATGGCCTCTTCGGTGGCTGCCGGCACGCGAGCATCACCACGCCAGAGGCCGAGCGCATCGAGGCGGAGCCCGCGCTCATCTGCCAGAGTGCGCAGCCGCGCCAGGTGCTTCGAGCTGCCGGTCAGGCTGATCCACGCCGCCGGGAATGCGGCCGGCGGCGCGCAGTGGACGCGCAGCTCGAGGCCGTCGGCGAGGTGGCCGCGCGCGCCGAGCAGCCCGGCGTTCCCATCCGGGCGCCGCCGCTCGGCGAGCGACAGGATCGGCAGCGCGAGGAACGCGTCGGTGAGGTCGCCCGCATCGTCGTCGGCGACGGCCACGACGATGTCGACGCCATCGACGGTCTCCAACCGCCTGCGCAGCTCACCGGCGAGCTTCACGTCCACCACCTCGGCGTGCTCGTCGAGCCAGCCGATCACGCGCGCGGCGGCATCGAGTGCGGACGGCTGACGGCGGCGTCCGGTCAGGCCTCGCACGTACTCGATGCCGGCAAGGATGCGCTCCTGCGTCTTCTTGCCGAAGCCGCGGAGCTGCGCGACGCGGCCTGCGCGGGCGGCGTGCTCCAGCTCCTCGATCGAGCGGACACCGAGTCCGGCGTAGAGCTGATGCACGCGGCCGGCACCGAGCCCCGGCACGGAGAGCAGCTCGAGCAGCCCATCAGGCGTTCGTCCACGGAGCTGCGTGTGCAGCTTCGATTCGCCGGTGTCGATCAGCTCGCGGATGACGCGGGCGGTCGCCGGCCCGATGCCGGGCACGGTCAGCAGCGCATCGCGACGCGCGAGATCGGCGATGTCGGCCTCGAGCTTGTCGACCGCGCGTGCGGCCGACAGGTATGCGCGCGAGCGGAACCGTTCCTCGCCGAGCAGCTCCATGAGCGTGCCGATCTCATCCAGCACCAGCGCGACGCTGTGCTTGTTCACGGCTCGCCCGCTGCGCGCCGTCGGCGGTCGGCGGCAAAGGCCAACGCGACGAGCTTGATCACCTCGTCGGCATTCAGCAGTGCGAACAGACCGCCGATCTCGCCGCCGGGCAGCACGTTCTCGAAATCGTCGCCGTCGGGCCGAGCCCGGGAGCGGGCGCGCTCGGCAAGGGTTGCAAGCGCGACGGCTGGGATCGGGATCACACTGAAGCCCGGCCGGCCGGCCCGCAGGCCGAGCACGGCGAGCAGGTGCAGTGATAGGTCGGCCCGGGTCCAGAAGACGCCGTCGACCGGCTCCGGCGTGGCGTCCTCGGCGACGCGGGCCCAGAACAGGTGCCGCGGCAGCCGCAGGTATCCGGCCTCGTCAGGGGGCGACGGCGCCTCGACGGCAGCATCCTGAACACCCGCGGCCAGCTGCCGCGCCAGGTCGACGTCGAGCGCCAGCACCGGCCGGCCAGCGGCGCGGAAATGATGCGCCTGATAGAGCAGCATGCCGGCCTCGCGCACGTTCGTGCGACCGCCGGTCGCGTCGACGTCGACGATCATGCGCAGCACGGCACCGACCGAGCCGAGCAGCAGGAAGCGCTCGGGATCACGCGCATCGATGCCACGGCCCTCGGCCTCCTCGCGGATCGGGTCGAAGATGCGCGCCTCGACGGCCGGCTCGCCGAATGCCAGCTCGTAGGGCGGTGCGGTGTCGGTGCTCACACGCGCGATCGGTGCAAGAGCTCAGCCGGTGGGCGACGCGGCGGCCTCCGCCTCCACGACCTCGAGGCCGGTCGGCCGCAGCAGCCCGCGCAGCGTCGCACCCATCCCGGGCTTGCGGACCAGCACGAGGTACAGCTCGCCCGGATCGGGGTCGATGCCATCGTCGATCCAGACGAAGCAGACATCGCCGAGCCGCTCGGGCAGCGACGCCGTGTAGCGCCTGCCTCGCCACTCGAACTGCGCACGCGCGGGCGCCGCGTTGCCCGGATACTCGATCTCGATATAGGTGTCACGATCCACGCGGTAGGCACCGCGGCCCAATGGCAGGCCGGCGCGAAAGAAGAACGGCTCGAAGGACTCGCCTTCCAGCCGCTTGAAGTGCTCGTCCGCCGCATAATCGAAGTCTTCCAGGCCGGACTCGGCGGCGAGCGATTCGAGGTGGTGCTGCAGCTCATGGGTCAGCGTTTCCCAGATCTCCGCCTCCCAATCGAACTCCGCGTCGCGCCGGGATACCGCCTGAAAGGAGCCATGATACAACGCCACGATGGAGCGCGTGCTGTCCGGGCCGCCGTAGTCGGAAAGGTAGGTCTCGGTGAGGCACTCGCCCAGCGTGTAGATGGCCGGCAGTTCCGGGTGCGGCTTGCGTTCGTCGAGCACGACCAGGCCATCGATGCCGAGCTTGTAGCCTTGCGGGATCTCCTCCCACAGCTCGCGCGCGCGCCGTTCGAACGCGGCGAACGTCACTGCCAGACGTCGATGCCGCCGGGCTGATAGCGAACCGCGACCGATGAGACGCGCTCCAGCGCATCCAGGTCGATGACATCCACCGTGCCGGGCGTAGCGCCGATGGCCTCATTCGATATGAACGCGTAACGCGCGTCCCGCGTGATCGCCACGCCGTGCGTCACCGGCTGCGTCGTCTCGATGCGACGGAGCTCGCGTCCGCTCTCGAGATCGATGATCGCCACCGCTTGGTCCGCCTTCAGCGTGGCCAGTAGCAGCCGGCCATCCGGAGTCACAGCCAGGTTGTAGGGCCCGCGCCCCGTCTCGAAGCGGCGCGTCACGGACCACGATCGCACGTCGAGCTCGAGGATCTCCTCGTTGCGGTTGCAGGCGACGTAGACATGTGTGTCGGCGCGTGCGCCCGCGCCAGCCACAGCCCAGGTGGGCGAGCAGGAAGCGGTGCCGAAGCCGTGGCTCACATGCGTATCGACGGATTCGTCCGCGACCGCCTGCTCCGAGCCCGGCGTCAGCGACATACGGCCGGTGACCTCGAACGTCTTGGCGTCGATCTCGACCAGTTGGTCACTGTGCATGCACACCGAGTAGTGCTTCGTGCCGGACGCGTTGAGGCGGCCGCCGTGGGGCATGACGCAGGTCGTGGGTCGCGCCACCTCGGTCATGGTCGGTGTGTAGACCACCGAGACGCTGGACGGCTCCGTGTCGCCGTGCAGGTTGAAGTTCGACACGAACAGGAACCGACCATCGGGCGTGACGGCCATGCTCGCCGGGAACATGCCGAGCTCGACCTCGGCCACGAGCGAATCGGCGCCGGCGAACTTCCACACCTTGCCGAATGGCTGACCGTGCGCGATCGAGACGTACCATTCGCGGCCGCCGGGCCCGACCACCAGGCCGTGTGGGCCGTCGATGTCGGCCGGCAGTATGCCGACCGGTACCTCACCGCCGACCCGTGCGCCGATCCCCGGCGTGAACGCGACCTGACTGATCAGATCCGACGACTCGTTGGCGACCAGGGCCCAGTACGTCGTCGGCGACCCGGCGGCGTCGGTGTCGCCGGCGGCTGCGCGCGCGCCGCCGCACCCCGCTGCGCTCAGCACGAGCCCGGCAACGAGTGCGGACCAGGCACCCTGCAGCCACGAGCCGGCAGGCTGTCTCATGGCAGTACCGCCCGCGGCCGCTCCGCCTCGATCCGGATGATCCAGAGCCCGGAGTTCATGTCGGAGACGAAGACGTTGCCCTTGTACGGCATGGGGCCCCACGCCATGGGCGAGTTCGGCGTGAAGCCGTCGGGCGACGCGGTCGGGAACCAGGCGATCTCGCGGCCCTGCTCGTACAGCTCGCCGCGCAGCGTGCCGGACACATCGACCACGCGCAGTCCGCCCTGGTAATAGGCGGCGTAGAGCTTGTCGTCCTCGACCCAGACATTGTGCACGCCGGCCTCCGGCACGCGGTAGGACGCGACCTCGATCGGCCTCTCCGGATCGTCGATGTCGATCACGTGCACGTGCCCGCGCGCGCCGTCGCCCCGCACACCGGTGCGGCTGATGCACACATCGCAGCCGAAGATCTCATCGCCGACGAACAGGTAGCTCTTGCCTGCCGAGTTGCGGTACGGAAAGGCAACGTGTGTGTTGCCGAACTGCTCATCACCCCAGGTCGTGCGGTAGCGGTAGCTCGAGACTTCGACCGGCTCCGTCGGTGTGCCACCCCAGCGTCCGTCCCCGACATCCAGGATGTAGACGCCGTCGTCCCAGTAGGAGACATAGGCGAGCCCGTCGATGACCCAGATGTCGTGGAGGTACTTCCGTGGACGCTCGATACCCCAGCGGCCGACCTCGTGCGGATTGGCCGGGTCGCTGATGTCGATGATGTGCACGTCCAGCGTGCCGTTGTGGATCGCGTAGACCAGGTCATCGACGATGAAGGTGTTGTGCACGCCGCCGCTCAGCGTCTCGGTGTACTCGCTGACGATGGCGGGGTGCGCCGGGTCGGCCAGGTCGAGCAGCACGATGCCATTGCGCCGGTTCGACGCGCCCTCGCGCGTGATCACCGCAATGCTCGCCGCCTGGTTCACCTTCACATCGTTCACGACCCGCGCGTCGACGACGACCGAGTCGGTCAGCACCGGCTGCGCCGGATCGGTCACATCCCAGGCGAACATCTTCTGGCCACCCGAATGCGTGCCCGTGTACACGTAGTCCCGTCCATCACGGCCGCGGAACGCCCACAGGTCCGACGTCGTCGTATGCGCGATATTGCCGGCGCCGACGCGCACGGCACGAGCGGCGACGCCGCGCGGCTCGGCCTCGATGATGGCCTCCGCCGCCGCACCGCCCGAGCTGGCAGTGACCCGGTACAGGCCCGGCCGCTGGGCAACGAAGGCGCCATCGGGATAGATCGACGCGCCGATCTGGTCGACGCGTTCCGTGCCGTGCACCGCGAAGGTGACCGGGACGTCGCCGACCTCGCGCCCCGCCGCGTCGAGCGGCACGGCAACGAACTCGACGACATCACCCGTGCGCACCTGCTGGCGCGCGGGTGTCAGATCGATGCTGCGCACCGGATGCGCGGCCACGGTGATCGGGATCTCGCGGGTCACGTCGCCGGCCCGCACGTGCAGTGTGGCCCGGCCTGGGGCGTGCGCGTCGACGATGCCGCGCTCGTCGACGCTGGCGACGTCCGGCCGATCGCTGCTCCAGCGCAATGCGACGTCCTCGTTCTCGGAGCCGCGCTCCGACAGCGCCCGCGCGCGCAATGGCGTCGCGGTCCCGGTGAAGAGGCGTTGTGGCACGTCCTCCAACTCGATCGTGGCGACCGGTCCGGGCCGGACAACGACGGCGACTCGCGTGACCAGCCGCCGATCGATCACGGCGCCGGACGTGTCGCGCTCGAGCACGTCAGCGACAATGTAGAGTACGGCCTCACCGGGCTCGACGCTGCGCACGATATCGCCATCGATGCTGGCTGCACCGCCGCGCAGGAAACCGCCGATGTCGATGCCGGCCAGGCGCGTGCCGCTGGCATCGGCGACGTACGGCGCGAGGCGAGTCAAGGCGAAGGAGTCCCGCTCCGCAAGCTCGATCTCGGTAACGGCGAGCACGACCGTATCCGCACTGAGGAGGCGCTGCTGCTCGGCGCTCGGAGTCGCGGTCGCGGCGGCCGGCTCCGGCGACGGCGCCGCCGGCGCCTGCTCGGCCACGCTCGGCGCGCAAGCGCTGGCAAGGAGAACTGCACAGGCAAGACTGAGAATCGGCTGTATGGACGCGCTCATCTGCTCTCCTTATCGACTGCGTCAAGTGCGGTCGAGCTACCCGAGCGCCCCGAGCGCGTTCCTGCGCGTTGCGGTTCATTCACGGGATCGACGCCGGCATGTGGCCGGGCGGCGGGCCCCGGCGCTCCCCGGCCAGCGTCCGGTCGACCATCCAGCGGTTGGCCAGGATGAAGAACGCCAGCACGATCGCCCATTGCAGCAGCACATTGCCTATGCCGTAGACGCCGAACAACGCCTCCGTGCGCACCTGGATGAACCACCAGATGATGAGCACGGCCGCTTCGATGACGACGAGCCGGATCGCCCAGTCCCACCAGCGCCCGATGCGAATGTCGGCATCCGCATTGATCAACGTTTCGCGGAACCGCGTCACACCGTAGCGGATCGCGGCCAGCGCGAAGAACAGCCCGGAGACCATGAGACCGACGCCCCAGACGAAATCCTGGTTGCCAAAAACGTTCATGGACAGCGCGGATGGCACGCCGGCCAGGAAGCCGAAGCCGCCGATGAGGGCGATCGCGCGCGACCGCGCCATGCCGCCGTCCTGCAGCACCCGGGTGGCCAGCTCGATCATCGAGATGAGCGAGGTCCAGGCGGCGAAGACCAGCGCGAGGAAGAACAGCGCCATGAAGAAGCGGCCGAACGGCATGGCGGCGAAGAGCTGCGGCACCCAGATGAAGGTCAACCCCTCGTTGCCCGCGCCGACGATCGCGCTCGCGGCATCGGGCATGATCGAGAAGACCGTGCACAGCACCATGATGCCGGCCAGCAAGGACACGGAGTTGTTGCCGAACCCGAGCATGAAGGCGTTCAGCGCCGTATCCTCACGCTTCCGCAGGTACACGGCGTAGGTCAGGATCAGTCCCCAGCCGGCGCCGGTATCCCACGCATTCTGCGTCAGCGCTTCGAGCCAGACGCGGTAGTTGGCGAGCCCCTCGAGCGAGGGCGTGAACAGAAAGGCCAGGCCGCGCTCGGCGCCGGGCAGCGTGACGGCGCGGATGGCCAGCACCAACACCAGCACGAACAGGCTCGGGATCAGGATGCGCGCCGCCGCCTCGATGCCGCGCACGCCCCGCCAGACGACCAGCAACGCCAGCCCCAGCGACAGCGCATGGAACGGCAGCACATTCGCCGTGCCCGCGAACGATTCCCAGAGTGCGCCCGGCTCCGGTGCCGGCAGCTCGCCCGTGACCGCGCCCCAGAAGTAGCGCAGGGTCCAGCTCATCACCACCGCGTAGTAGAACATGATCGCGGTCGCCGTCCACGCGACGAAGGCGCCCATCCAGCCCGCGCGCGGCCCCATGATCTTGGCGAACGCGCCCACGGTCCCGTAACGCGTGGACTTGCCCATCGCGAACTCGACCAGGATCAGCGGGATCGACCACAGCAACAGGAACACAACCCACGCCACCAGGAACGAGCCGCCGCCGTTCGAGGCCGCGATACGCGGGAACCGCCAGATGTTGCCGGTGCCGACCGCCATGCCGAGCATGGCCAGCATCATGCCCCAGCGGCTGGAGAACAGGGTCGTCGTCATGGAGTGCTCGCGGCTATCGCGTACTTCGCGGTTCGTCGTTGATGGTTGATGGTTGATGGTTGATGGTGAGCAACCGGCCGTTCAGGTTCGGTCCCCAACGTAGTCGCGCACGCGCGCGGCGGCGATTCGCTCCTGGCGCAGCGTATCGCGATCGCGCACCGTGACCGTCTGATCCTCGGCGGTCTGCCCGTCCACGGTGATGCAGAAGGGCGTGCCAGTCTCGTCCTGGCGCCGATACCGTTTGCCGATCGAGCCGCTGTCGTCATAGAACGAGGGGATCGCGGCCTCGCGTAGCGCGCTGTGGATCCGCTCGGCGGCTTCCGGCATGCCATCCTTCTTCACCAGCGGCAGCACGGCGCACTTGACTGGCGCGATGGCCGGGTGCAGCGCCAGCACGACCCGGGTTTCGCCCTCGACCTGCTCCTCGCGGTAGGCATCGGCCAGCACGACCAGCAGCGTGCGGTCGGCGCCCGCCGACGTCTCGATGATGTACGGCAGGTAGCGCTTGGCCTTGTCGAAGGGATCGATGTACTCCAGCCGCTTGCCCGAGTACTCCTGATGCCGGGTCAGATCGAAATCCGTTCGGTTGTGGATGCCCTCGAACTCGTGCCAGCCGAACGGGAACTCGTACTGGATGTCGTAGGCTTTCTTCGCGTAATGCGCGAGCTCATGTGGAGCATGCTCGTGGAAGCGCAGCCGCTCGGGCCGGATGCCGAGCGTTTCGACCCACTGCATGCGCCGCTCCTTCCAGTAGTCGAGCCACTCATCATCGCTGCCCGGCTCGACGAAGAACTGCATCTCCATCTGCTCGAACTCGCGCGTGCGAAAGATGAAGTTGCCCGGCGTGATCTCGTTGCGGAACGCCTTGCCGATCTGCGCAATGCCGAACGGGACCTTCTGGCGGCTCGTGGTCAGCACGTTCTGGAAGTTCACGTAGATGCCCTGGGCCGTCTCCGGCCTCAGGTACACCACCGCGGCAGCGCTCTCGACCGGCCCCATGAACGTCTTGAACATCAGGTTGAACATGCGCGGCTCGCCGAAGGCAGCGCGCGTGCCGCACACCGGACACTGGCCATCCTGGACAGCCGGCTCATCGGCGCGGAACCGACGGTGGCAGTTGCCGCACTCGACGAGCGGATCGGTGAAGCCGGCGACGTGACCGCTCGCCTCCCAGACCCGCGGATGCATCAGGATCGCCGCGTCGAGCCCCTCGATGTCGGCGCGCTCGTGTACCAGCGAACGCCACCAGCCCTGCTTGATGTTGTTCTTGAGCTCGACGCCCAGCGGGCCGTAATCCCAGACCGAGCCGGTGCCGCCGTAGATCTCTGACGACTGAAAGATGAAGCCCCGCCGCTTGCACAGCGAGACGAGCTTTTCCATCAGGTCAGGCATCGACGAATCGCGACGGATGGGCTTCGGAACCTCGTGTGGCCTACACTGGCCACGATGACAGGCGGCCGAACTTAGCGGCCGGTCCGGACGCGCGCGACCTCTCGCGCCACGCCCGCCCGGATGCGCGCAGCGCTGAGGGTTTCGCCGGTCCCGCCGACAATGCGGACCGCGTCGCCGGGCGCCAGCTCCACGCGTCCCGCCACCAGCAGAGCCGGTATGCCGGCCTCGGCCGCGCGGCGCAGCACCTCGCCGACGATCTTGCCGCGCGCGCTCTGCGCATCGTACGAGCCCTCACCCGTGATCACGAGTCCGGAGTCGCGCAGCCTGACATCGAAGCCGACCGCCTCCAGCACGTGCGTGGCGCCCGAGACCAGCCGACCACCGAGGAAGGCGACGATGCCGGCCGCCAGGCCGCCGGCGGCGCCCAACCCGGCACCCGCGACGCCGTCAACGCCGGGCGCGCGCGCGAGGTCGACGCCGAGATGGAGGCGCACCCGCTCGGCGAGCACGGCCAGAGCCGCCTCGAGCCTCTCGACGCCTTCCGGTCCCGCGCCCTTCTGCGGCGCGTACACGGCCGAGGCGCCGTCGCCGCCGAGCAGTGGATTGGTGACGTCGCACAACGCCACGACCGGCGGCACGCGGCTCGGCTCACGAGGTGGCTCGATCGTGTGCAGCCGCAGGAGTCCGGCGCCGCCATCGGGGATCGCGCGACCCGCGCGGTCGAGCAGGCGCCAGCCCAGCGCGACCGCCATGCCGGCACCGCCGTCGACGGTCGCCGAGCCGCCCAGCCCGAGCCATAACCTGGTGGTTTCGGTTGGAACCGCCCGTAACAGCTCGCCGACGCCCCGTGTGGTGCTCCGCAGCGGGTCGCGCTGCGAGCTCGGCAGCAGATGCAGGCCACACGCGTCCGCGGTCTCCACTACGACGTCGTCCCCGGCGAACAGCAGCCGCGCCAGGACGGGCTCACCGAGCGGGCCGCTGACCGGCGTCGTACGGATGCGCGACGCGCCGCCGGCGGCGTGCTGCAGCGCATCCAGCAGGCCGTTGCCGCCGTCGGAGAGCGGCAGCTCGCGGATCACGGCAGCGGGCGCCGCATCGCGCACACCGTCTGCGATCGCGCTAGCCACGGCCGCCGCGGAGAGCGTGCCCTTGAATGCGGTCGGCGCGATGAGGACGGTGTGCAGCGGCGTTCGCGGTTGGCGGTTGGCCGTCAGAGGCGCCACGCCTCACGCCGCGGCCACTGGATGCGGCGGCCCTGGGCGTTTTGTACGGGTTGTACCGCTCGCTGCCTACGACGAGTGCGGCTCTTCCGCGTGCAGGATGTCTGGCACTTCGGCGTCGGCCTCGATGCGGAACAGCCCGATGTGCTGCGCCATGAACAGGTAGCTGACCCAGAGCGCGACGCCACCGAAGGCGAGCAGACCGATCCAGCCGGCGCCCAGCGCGGTGCACAACCCGGCGAACGTGACGAGCAGCATTGCCACACCCGCCATGCCCCAGTCGGTCTCGCCCTCGGAGAGCCGTCGGAATCGGATCACTGCCAATGCGGAACCGGCGCCTGCGAATGCGACCAGCGCGAATCCGAGCAGTACCAATCGCAGCGAAGTTACCATGAGGCCCTTCTTCCCACCTGTACGGCTTCGCGAGCGCTGCGTCGTGCGCGATCACGTTGCGGACGTGACCGCTTGAAACCTACTACACGGGTGTGGCAAGGCGTGTGCCCCGCTCGCTATTGACGCTGTGGTGCGGTGCTCTGGGCGCCCGTCGGCGGCTGCGGCGCCGGCGCGGTGCCGCGCTCCGGCTGCGCGGGCGCGGTCTCGGCGGGCGCCGGCTCGGCGGGTTCGACACGTCCGCCGCCCATGTACAGCCACGTGGCAGCGGCGGTGACGACAAGCACGATCAGCACGAGCGCCCAGAGCCACCAGCGGTGCCGGGGCCGACGCTCGATCAGGATCTCCGCCATTTGCTGTCTCCGTTCCGAGGTTGGTCGCTGTGGGGGAACGTCAGCGCCGGCGCTGCCACGCCGCTTCCAGCCGGCTCATCGTATCGCCACCGAGCGGCAAGCCGGTATAGACCGGGTAGCCGGCGAAATCGCTCGCGACCAGATCCGCCACGCGCACCTTCTTGTCGTCGCGGTCGAGGTCGACGCGCTCCACTGGCAGCAGCACGTGGCGATCGACGCGCTCGAGACCCAGCGCAGTCTCATCCAGGTCGCAGTCAATGTATCGCGCGCGCATGCGGGCCGTATCGACGAGCAGCTCCTGCGCCTCGCCGATCACGCGACCGTCGGCCGCGACGACGGCCCAGCCCCGCGGATCGACCTCGTGCCGCGCCACGCGGAAGTCTGGCAGATCGCGCAGTCGGGCCAGCGGCGCGCCGCCGCCGGGCGCGGGCGCCGGGGC
>JBOHRE010000036.1:0-28904 GCA_050732635.1 Longimicrobiales bacterium
CGCTTTGTGCGGGGCGACGCCGCCCGATCTCGGTTCGCCGAGAGCCGCCGAGCCTCCGCGCGCCGCCGCGCACGTTCTGGCGCGACGCAGGTGCCGCCGCGGCCACTATGCGCGACGGCCGGGACCGGTCGCGAGCGGCCTGCGCGGCAACCGTCAATAGCAGTGCGCGCCAATCTCATGCGCCTATGGGCCCGATTCGCCGCTGCGCCCCACGCGCCGTATTCCGGGGTCCGGGCGCGCGCCGATTTGACACGCCCATGCGCCCTACTCGTCGACCCGGCATCGGCCACGGCGGTGCGGGGCCAACGCGCTCGGATCGAACCCAAAGTCGCAAGGCAGACTGCATCACCGGCTGTGACTGCGGGCGGTCCGAGCACGGGTGAGGGGCCGCGACGTACAGTCAGCCGGCGGCGGCCGTGACGCGAAGGCGGCGCACAGTCAGCCGGCGGCGGCCGTGACGCTGAGGATGCGTGGCAGGAACCCGGCGATCAGCCGCCAGGAGTGGCCGCGGTCGACGCTGCCGAACAGGTGGCCGCTGGAGGTGCCGAGGTAGACGCCACGGGGGTCGAGCGGATCGCTGTCCAGCGCCTCGCGCAGCACGGTGACGTAGGCGTGCTCCTGGGGCAGGCCGTGCGTCAACGCCTGCCAGGAGGCGCCGGCGTCGGTGGTGCGGTAGACACGCAGCTTGCCGTCGACCACCGTGCGCATGTGGCTCGACTGCTCAGGAACAACGAAGGCCGTGTCGGCATCGCGCGGGTCGACGGCGAGCGCATAGCCGAAATCGCTGGGCAAACCGGCCGTGATGTCGACCCAGGTCGCGCCGGCGTCGTCGCTGCGGTAGGTACCGCAGTGGTTCTGCTGGTAGAGTCGGTCGGGCCGCGCAGGGTGAGACCGCAGCTTGTGGACGCATTGCCCCGTCTCCGGATTGGCGCGGTTCAGGAAGTCGGCGCGCACGCCGACGTTGGCCGGCGACCAGGACGCGCCGGCGTCGCTCGTTGCGTAGACGCCCCCGGCCGACAGGGCGCACCACATGCGACGCGCATCACGGAGATCGACGTGGATCGAGTGCAGCGCGAGCCCGCCTCCGGCCGGCTGCCATGTCGTGTTGGTCGAGTGGTCGTTGAGTGCAGCGACCGCTTGCCAGGTTGCGCCGCGGTCGTCGCTGCGAAACAGGCCGGCCGGCTCGATGCCGGCGAAGATCGTTTCGGGCGACGTCGTCGCGCCAGGCGCGAGCGCCCAGATCGCCTCGAGGCCCCGCTCGTCTGCGTGGTGCGGCGCGGCCGCGAGCACGGTCCAGGTCCGACCGGCGTCGTCGCTGCGGTGCACGTGCGCCCCCCAGACCGCGTGGTCGGTCGCGGCCCAGGCAGTGCGGCGGTCGCGCGGGTCGAGCCAGGCGTGATACACCTCACGGCCTTCCAGCAGCGGGCCAGCGATATCCCAGTGAGTGCGGTCTGCCGAGCGGAGCACGAACAGGCCGCGCTTGGTTCCAACATAGAGCTGCATAGGCATGTCCAACGGTTCGGCGTAGCGGGCCCGGACGTCGCTCAAACGTTCTCGGCAAGCACAGGCTCGATGAAGACGTCCATGGTGCCGCCGCAGACTGCCGGGCTCCAGGAATCGACGGGATCCGTCAGGGCGACGCGCAGCAAACGCGGCACGCGGCGCTGAATCACGTCACGCGCCGCTT
Source organism: Longimicrobiales bacterium (assembly GCA_050732635.1). Lineage (GTDB taxonomy): Bacteria > Gemmatimonadota > Gemmatimonadetes > Longimicrobiales > RSA9 > JBOHRE01. Next base: position 1,688 of record JBOHRE010000036.1, read on the forward strand.
CGATCACCTCGCCTTCGCCGCAACCGCCGCCGATCGTGCCGATCAGGCCGCGCACGGGGTCGATCAACATCTTGCTGCCGATCCGGCGGGGCACGGAGCCTCGTGTGTCGACGACGGTGGCGAGCGCCGCGGGCCGGCCCGCGGCGGCGGCTTCGGCAAGCGCGGCGTAGACGAGCTCGTCCTGCATGATGGCTGATGGTTGATGGTTGATGGTTGATGGTTGATGGTCCGTCGTGGTGGATCAAGGTTCCGGGGCTGCGATGTGCTGCGAGGTGGTATCGGGCAGCAGGCGGTCGAGCACGCGCTCCTGCTCGCTCAGGCGGCGACCGGTGCCGCTGCCGCGCAGCAGCGAGATCACTTCGGCAGCCACGCTGACGGCGATCTCCTCGGGTGTTTCGGCGCCGATGTCGAGTCCGATCGGCGCGGCAACTCGCGCAATGCGATCACGCGCCACGCCGGCGTCGAGCAGCGCGGCGAAGGCGGCGCGCACGCGCCGACGGCTGCCGATCATGCCCACATAGCGCGGGGCGACGTCGCCCTCGAGCAAGCGGCACAGACAGTCGTAGTCGTAACGGTGCGCACGGGTGACGAGCACGATCCAGCTCCGGTCGCTGATCGCGACGTCGCGGAACGGATCGGCGAAATCGGTGTGCAACACCCGGTGGGTCCCGGGAAAGCGCTCGGCCGTGGTGAACTCCTCGCGGTCGTCGAGCACCGTCACGCGGAAGCCGAGGCGTGTGCCGAGCGCGGCGAGCGGCACCGCTATGTGACCGGCACCGACGATCAACAATTCCTGGGGGGCAAGGTGTCCTTCGATATAGACACGGAGGCGTGTGCCCGCGCGCTCGACTTCGGTGACGAACGGCGGAACGCCCTCGAGCACCCGCCGTGCGAGCGAGGCGGTGGCGGCGTCGAGCGCTTCCATACCGGTCGAACCGGAGAGGGTGCCATCGGCGGACAGCATCATGCGTGTGCCAGCCAGATCCACGGCATCGGCGTCGAGTACGGTGATCAGTGCGACAGCCGGTCCGCCACCGAGCGCGTCGAGTGCTCGACGCGCGGCTGCGGCGGGGCTCACGCGGGGCGGCGGCGCGGCGTTCATCCCGGCGGCTCGGTGGGTGGCAGTGACGACGGCGTGTCGATGTCGATGTCGACGCCTTCGTCCTGGACTGCGACGTCCTCGACGTCCCGGGCGTGGCGGGCGATCACTGAGCGCGCGCCTGCTGGGAGCCCGGGCTGAAACTCTGTGAACAGCGCGCGTCCGAAGAGCGTCGGATGACCGGGTCGGCCGTGGTAGCTGGCGCGCACGATCGGTTTGCCGGTCGCGCGAAAGGTTCGGATCACGGCGGCGATCGAACTGGCATGGACCAGCGGGTGGTCGACGGGTAGGATCACCGCCGCCGCGACCTCGGGGGCGAGCGCGTCGAGCGCGAGGCGGATCGAATCGACCTGCTCCGACGTGGGATCACGGTTGATGACGACGCGTGCGCCGGCCGCGAGCGCGGCCGTCGCGATCGCGTCCGGCTCGGCCGGTGCGATGCAGAGCAGGTCGTCGCAGCCGCCTTCGCGCAGCGCGCGCAGCACACGCTCGAGGAAGGATTGACCGCCCACCTCGACCAGCGCCTTGGGGCTGCCCATGCGGGTGCTGCGACCGGCGGCCAGCACGATTCCGGCAATACGGGGTCGCGCAGCAGTGGACATGCATGCAATTGACCAGGGAGACACGGGGGCGTCAATCGGCGGGGGAGCACTGCTTGCCCAAGACTGCCGCGACTATCACCAGTGGGAGACATGTTCGAGACAACGCAGCGTTATCGAAGGGAGGCGAGCGCATGGATCGCGATCGCAGCAGTCGGTTTGGGCGTGGCGCCGTCAGGGGCACAGGAGCGCGGCGCGGTCCAGCCGGAGCCGACCGCGCGTGCGGCCGCCGTCGTGGACGAGATCACAGTCGATGGAAGGCTCGAGGAAGCGTCCTGGCAGGACGCGCCTGTCGCGAGCGGGTTCGTGCAACGTCTGCCGGTGGAGGGCGCGCCAGCTGAGGAGCCGACCGAAGTGCGCGTGCTCTACGACGACGACGCGGTCTACGTCGGGGCCCTGCTGTTCGACAGCCGGCCCGGCAGTATCGCGCGCCAGCTCGTCCGTCGTGATCAGTGGGGTCAGTACGATTTTTTCGAGGTATCGTTCGATCCCAATCTCGACCATCGCACCGGGTACCGGTTCCGCGTCAGCGCGGCGAACGTGCAGCGCGATGAGTACCTGTACGATGATGGGCAACAGGACGATGCCTGGGACGCAGTCTGGGAATCGGCAGTCCGGATCGACTCCCTCGGCTGGACGGTCGAAATCCGCATCCCGCTGTCGCAGATTCGCTATGAGGCGAGTCAGGGTACACAGACGTGGGGTGTCAACTTCGAACGGCGCCGACTGCTCACCAACGAGGAGACGCAGTTCGCCCTCGTCTCACAGCTCCAGCAGGGCGTCGTCAGCCAGCTCGGTCGACTCGAGGGCATGCAGCTCGAAAGCTCGGCGCAGCGCGTCGAGCTGCGTCCCTACATTCTGAGCAGCGGTTATAGCGGCCCGTCCGAGACCGGTGATCCCTTCAACGACGGCTCGGATTTCGAGGCTCGAGCCGGTGTCGACCTGCGTTATGGCCTCGGCTCGCAGTTCACGGTCGATGCGACCATCAATCCGGACTTCGGGCAGGTCGAGGCCGACCCGGCGGTGATCAATCTGAGCGCATTCGAGACCTTTTTCGAGGAGCGGCGCCCGTTCTTCGTCGAGGACGCACGCATCTTCGATTTCTCACTGTCCGGGCGCACCAACCGTTTGTTCTACAGTCGTCGGATCGGTCGCGAGCCGAGCGGCCGTGCGCCGCGTGAGGCCGATTTCGCCGATGTGCCGGACGCGGCCACGATTCTCGGTGCGGCGAAGCTCACGGGCCGCACCAGCAGCGGACTTTCGGTCGGCGCGCTCGGCGCGCTGACACAGCAGGAGCGCGGGCGCGCGTTCTTCGATGACACCGGCCGCATCGAGTCCTTCGTCGTAGAGCCCACAACCGCACACGGCGTGCTGCGCTTGCGGCAGGATTTCAATGACGGCGCATCCACGGTGGGCGTGATTGGCACGCTGCTGCAGCGCCAGCTGCCCGAGGATGGCTCCTTCGACTTTCTGCCGACGACGGCACTCAGCACCGGCGTGGATTGGGAGTACCAGTGGTCCGACCGCGAGTGGGCGTTTTCCGGGTACGTGGCAGGCAGCCATATCCGCGGCGACTCGACCGCATTGATCGCGGTGCAGCGCTCGAGCACGCATTTCTTTCAACGACCGGACGCGCTGTATGTCGAGCTCGATTCGAGCGCCACGAGCATGACCGGGCTGGACTGGCGTATGACGATCGAGCGACGTCGCGCCGAGCATTGGACCGGCGCGATCTGGGCCGCGCAGGTTTCGCCTGGATTCGAGGTAAACGATCTCGGCTTCAGCAATCGGCAGGAGGCGCTCGATGGCGGAGCCCGCATCGGCTACCGCGAGATCCAGCCGGGCGAGTATCTCCGCAGCTATAATGCGCGGCTGTTCACATTTCACAATTGGAGTCATGACGCGCTGCGCGAGCCGTTCTCCGCCAGGTCGTGGGGGCGCTCGCACGTAGCGGGTGCGGTGAACCTGAGCGCTGAGGCCGAGGTGCTGAATTACTGGGAACTCAGCGCCGACCTGAGCTATCGGCCCGAGACGATGTCGCGCACGGCGACGCGGGGCGGGCCGCTGGTGGCGAGTACTCGCGGATACCGCATGGGCGCGGAGCTGCGTTCGGATGACCGGCGGCGATTCAGCTTCGCGCCGGAACTGTCGTACGGCAGCCAAGCCGAGAATGCCGGCTCTGAGCTCGAGGCCGCCGTGCAGCTGGAGCTGCGACCCTCGGATCGGGTCGAGGTCAGGCTGGAGCCGGCATGGAGCCGACAGCACAGCGGCGACCAGCACGTCCTGCGATCCGCGGCCGTGCCGTTCGCGCCGACGTACGGCGATCGCTACGTATTCGCGGATCTGCAGCGTCGTGAGCTGTCACTGGAGACGCGACTGGATGTCGTATTCACGCCCTACCTCAGTCTGCAGCTCTTCGCGCAGCCGCTGCTCTCCTCCGGCCAGTTCACCAGCCTCAAGCAGCTGCTCGCGCCCGAGAGCTTCGCGTTCGACGTATTCGAGCCGGGCACATTCGCGTCCGGCGACGGGTCGCCCGGTTGCGTCGGCGGTCGCACGTGCGTCGATGATCGGCTGACCCGGTACATCGACTTCAATGGCGACGGTGCCGCCGACGTGTCCTTCGATGAACCGGACTTCAATGTCCGGTCGCTGATCGGCAATGCCGTGGTGCGCTGGGAATATCGTCCGGGCTCGACCGTGTTCGTCGTGTGGCAGCGGCGTCAGCGCGACGAGCTGATCGATGGCCGCTTCGATTTCGGACGCGATGCTCGTGCGCTCTTCGCGGCGCCTGCCGAGAACGTGTTCATGGTCAAGCTGAACTACTGGTTCGGGCTGTGACATCGATGGCGCAAAAAAAAGACCGCCCTCCCATCGGACGAATCCGACGGAAGGGCGTGGCGCGTCGGCCCCCCAGCCTTCCCGCGCCTGTCGATCATTGCCGCGGAGGGGGGCCCTGAATCACGGCCGGTGCCCAGGTTCCGGACGGACCCCTGACCACCCCTCGCGCGGCTAAGCCATCAGCCTGTCAAACCCACTCTCCTACTTTGCCACTCTTCGGGTCGCCGTCAAGGTGCGACCCGTAGCGGATCGTCCCGGTATGCCCGCCGCATCCGCTCCCTTGGCGCGGCCGTCCCATCGTCGTCGATCCGAACATCGACGCTGGCGGTGATCCCGCCACGAGGCCGAGGACTCGCCGACTCCGGTGCCGCGGAGCTCCTGCGCAGCCGAAGCCGCACCAGGAACAGGATCGCGAACGCGACCACGACCATCAGAACCGTATCGCCCATTGCAGCTCACTGCTCCTTCCGGGCACGTCGGCAGCTGGCAATAAATTGGCCGCCAGCCCTCAACCTCATCTAGAGGTCGATTCGCTGGCGGCCCGGCGGACCTGGCGGCTGAGCCGCTGTAGTCCCGTAGCTCTGCGTCGCCGGCTTTCGCCGGCTTTGCTCTGAGCAGCGATTTTCGTTTGCGTCCGGATCGTGCCGCCCTCACCCCCGGCCCATACGGTCGAGGCCTCCCCTGCACTCGACCGGGCCACGACCCGATCCGGAGTACGACAGCCCACGCCGGTCGTCATGCGGACCACCGCGGGTCGGCCGGACGGAGGTGCAACGGGCATGCCCGGAAGCGCGCGTTCTGGCCGGCGACCACGTAAGGCGGTGCAGCACAAGCAGTTCCCGGATCGCAATGGCCCCGCGCTACGGTCGCGAGAAGGGCGTTGGGCCGCGCAGAAAGTAGTCCAGATCGGCTACTTTTTTCCTTGAGCCCGTCCGCGGACGCCGCTGGCGGGCTGCCTTGAGTCGCGCGCTCACCGACGGTAGTCTTCGCCTATGCATTCGATCGTCCATCTGCGCGTCAACGGCGATGCGCGGGCCGCAGGTGTGCCCACGCATTTCACGCTGCTCGAGACGCTCCGCTACGCGCTGGGTCTGACCGGCTCGAAGCAGGGCTGTGACAAGGGCGATTGCGGTGCCTGCACCGTGCTGGTGGATGGGCAGCCTATCCTGTCGTGCATCACGCCGGTATGGGAGGCTGAGGGCAAGGCTGTGCTCACGATCGAGGGCATTGCCGGCCGGTGGGGTGCTCATCCGCTGCAGGAGGCCTTTGGCGAGACCGGCGCCGCGCAGTGCGGCTTCTGCACACCCGGCATCCTGGCTTCCGCGTACGCGCTGCTGCTGCGCAATCCGCGGCCCGCGCGCCGCGAGATCCAGGAGGCGCTGTCCGGCAATCTGTGTCGCTGCACGGGGTACACGAAGATCTATGAGGCGGTAGAGCTCGCAGCGGCCCGAATGCGGGAGTCGGAAGGCGTTCGGGATCGGGATCCGGGCGGCGAAGCCGCAGCCGGTACCAGACGCGGGATCCGGCTGCCCGTGGCACGGGACCTTTCATGAGCTTCGATCCGGCCGTCGCGTTCATCGCGCGCTCGCGCGAGTACCTGTCGAACGAGTACCTGCCGAAGATTCGTGCGTGTGTCGGCAGGCTGAGCGACGAGGAGCTGTGGTCGCGCCCGAACGAGGCGTCGAACAGCGTCGCCAATCTGCTGCTTCACCTGGCGGGCAATCTTAGGCAGTGGATCGTGAGCGGCGTGGGCGGTGCGCCCGATACGCGCGCGCGTGACGCCGAGTTCGCCACTCGTGGCGGCCTGGGCCGTGGCGAGCTGCTGGCGGCGTTGGAGGCCAGCGTGGCCGAGGCGGATGCGATCCTGGCCGCGTTGCCCGCGGAGCGGCTGGCCGAGCAGCGGCTGGTGCAGCAGCAGGACGTGACCGTGCTGGACGCCATCTACCACGCAGTCGAGCACTTCGCGGGGCACACGTACCAGATCGCCTACATCACGAAGGCGACGACCGGGGAGGACCTGGGCTTCTACCGGTTGCGAGGCGGCGTTCCCGAGCCGTCCTGGCCGCCCGGCGGCCGGGCGACGCGGCGCGGCTGGCAGCGAGCGGAGGGCGACGCATGAGACCGGACGAGCTGCAGCCGCTGCAGGCGCAGACCGCGGCGATGCCGGGCGAGCTGGATGCGCTGATCGATCGCGAGTTCAAGCTGATCGGCCGCCGCCTGAGTCGCATCGATGGCGTGGCGAAGTCGACGGGTCGAGCCGTCTATGCGGACGACATCGCGCTGCCCGGGATGCTCCACGGCAAGATTCTCCGCTCGCCGCACTCGCATGCGCGTATCCTGTCGATCGACACAGCGCGGGCGGAGGCGTTGCCGGGGGTGCACGCGGTCGTGACCGGCCGCGAGCACCCCACGCCGTACTGCATCATCCCATGGACTCGTGACGAAACGTTCCTTTGCGTCGACCGGGTACGCTTCATTGGCGATGGTGTTGCGGCAGTCGCCGCGATCGACGAGGACACGGCCAACGAGGCGCTGCGCCTGATCGATGTCGAATACGAGCCGTTGACGCCGTTCCTCGATCCCCGGCATGCACTGGAGCCGGGCCCGGGCGAGGCGCATATCCACGAGCCGAAGAAGCCCGGGCACAACGGCAACATCACCAAGACGGTGAAGCTCGAGTTCGGCGCGGTCGACGACCTGCTCGCCTCGAGCGCGGCCGTGATCGAGGGCGAATACTACTTCGAAGGAACGACACACACGCCGATCGAGCCGCACTGTGCGATCGGCTGGTTCGATCCCAGCGGCAAGCTGACCGTGTGGTCGTCGACGCAGGTGCCGCACTACCTGCATCGCGAGCTGGCGCGCGTGCTCGAGCTCGATGTCGCACGCATCCGCGTCGTGCAGCCGGTCGTCGGCGGTGCCTTCGGCGGCAAGAGCGAGCCGTTCGATCTCGAGTTCTGTGTGGCCGCGCTGTCCCGAAAGTGCGGCCGGCCGGTCAAGATCCTGTACACGCGCGAAGAGGTCTTCTACGCACACCGTGGGCGCCACCCGATGCTGTTCCGCTGCAGGCTGGGCGCCGATCGTGACGGCCGGATCCGCGCGGTCGACCACGACATCCTGATCGACGGCGGCGCCTATGCATCGTTCGGCCTGGTGACGACCTATTACGCCGGGCAGCTGCTGCCCGCGCCGTATCGGTTCGAGTCCTACCGCTTCGACGCGACGCGAGTGTACACGAACAAGCCGCCCTGCGGCCCCAAGCGCGGGCACGGGTCGGTGCAGCCTCGCTTCGCGTTCGAAGTCCAGCTGGACAAGCTGGCCGAGTCGCTCGCGCTCGATCCCATCGAGTTGCGCCGTCGGAATTTCCTCGGCTCGAACACCTACACGATCAACGAGCTACGCGTCCAGTCGAACGGTTTCCTGGAGTGCCTGGACGCCGTCGAGCGGGCCAGCGAATGGAAGCGCAAGCACCGCCGGCTGGACTACGGCCGCGGTGTCGGCGTGGCGGGCTCGTGCTACATCAGCGGCACGAATTACCCGATCTACCCGAACGACATGCCGCAGTCGGCGGTGCACATGCAGATCGAGCGGTCGGGCCGGGTGACCGTGTTCAGCGGGGCATCGGAGATCGGCCAGGGCTCCGACAGCATGGTGGCCTACATCGCGGCCGAGGAGCTGGGCGTGCCGCTCGAGTACGTGCGCGTGGTCTCAGCGGACACCGACCTGTGCCCGGTCGACCTGGGCGCATACTCCTCGCGTGAGACGTTGATGGTCGGCAATGCGGCACTGCACGCGGCGCGGCAGCTACGGCCGCTGCTACTCGCTGCTGCCGCCGATGCGCTCGACATCGAAGCCAAGCACATCGGCCTGGCTGGCGGCTGGGCACTCGACGTGCGCGACACGGAACGTAAGCTGCCGATCACCGAAGCATTGAATCGCGCCGAAGCGACGCACGGTACGCTGAGCGCGACCGGCTGGTACAACACGCCGAAACAAGGGGTTCACGGCGACTACCGGGGCGGCACGATCGGCGCATCTCCCGCATACTCGTTCACCGCGCACGTCGCCGAGGTCTGGGTCGATCGCGAGACCGGCGTGGTCACGGTCGACACGATCTGGATCGCGCACGACTGCGGCCGGGCGCTGAATCCGGTGCTCGTCGAGGGCCAGATCGAGGGCTCGGCGTACATGGGCTACGCCGAGGCGCTGATGGAGGCGCAGGTGTTCAGGAGCGCGGACGAGGGCCGCGCGGGGCTGCACGCTGCGCCCTCGCTGCTCGACTACCGGATCCCGACTTCGCTGGACACACCCGAGCTCGAGGCGCTGATCGTCGAGGCGTACGACCCGGAGGGGCCGTACGGCGCGAAGGAGGCCGGCGAAGGGCCGCTGCACCCGAGCATCCCGGCCATCGCGAACGCGATCTTCGATGCGGTAGGGATTCGTCTCGACCGCTTGCCGTTCGATCCGCCGGCGGTGTGGCGCGCGTTGCAGGAGCAGGACGGGCGGGGCGCGTGGCAGCGGTCGCGCGCGCGGATGCCAGCCGAGCAGCAGGTCTGAGCTCGCTCTTCAGCCCTCCGCCGATGGAGGAGCTCTGATGGATCCGACGTACAATCCCGTTCTCGTTGTGCTCTCCGTGCTGATCGCAAGCCTGGCGGGGTACACGGCCCTGGACCTCGGCCGACGTGTCACGGTGGCGCGCGGTGGGGCCTGGGCCGCGTGGCTCGGTGGCGGCGCCTTCGCCCTGGGCACCGGAATCTGGAGCATGCATTTCATCGGCATGCTCGCATTCCGGCTCCCGGTCCCGATCTCCTACGATGTTGCGCTGCTTCTGCTGTCGATCCTCGTCGCGATCTTCGCCTCCGCCTTCGCTCTGCTGGTCAGCAGCCGATCCCATGGCGCCCGACCATTGCTGGTCGCCGCACCAATCATGGGCGTCGCCATCGCGGGAATGCACTATATCGGCATGGCGGCGATGCGCATGCACGCAGTCATCGAATGGGACCTGCTACTGGTTGGCGCGTCGATCGCGATTGCAGTCACGGCCTCGGGTGCTGCGCTCTGGCTCACGTTTCGACTGCGCAGCGAGGCGGGGCGCTACGGACTGCGCATCGGCGCGGCGGTGCTGATGGGTGTGGCGATCGCCGGAATGCATTACACCGGCATGGCAGCGGCGAGCTTCTCATCGATGCTGTCCCCGAGCCCGATGACGCGTGGGGCCGTGATCCCCAGCTCGGGCCTGGCCGTCGGAATCGTGGCCTTCACGCTGATCCTCTCGGGTATGGCCCTGGTCGTATCGATGATCGACCAAAAACTGGCGATCAGCACGGCGCTGGCGAGCGAGAACGAGCGGCTGTATCGGGCAGCGCAGGCGGAGATCGCGGAGCGGCAGCGTGCCGAGCAAGCGTTGCACGCGAGCGAGGAGCGGTTGCGGCAAGCCCAACGGCTGGAGGCACTCGGCCGCCTGGCCGGAGGCATCGCGCACGATTTCAACAATCTGCTGACGGCTATCAAGGGTCATACCGAACTGCTGCTCACGGGCAGGTCGGACGCGGGCGACGACCATGAGGATCTGGTGGAAATCGACAAGGCGGCAGATCGCGCCGCCAACCTGACACGGCAGCTGCTCGCATTCAGTCGCAAGCAGGTCGTGGCTCCTCAGATCCTGGATTTGAATGCGGTCATCACGAGCATGGAACGCATGCTGCGCCGCCTGATCGGCGAGGACATCGAGCTGCACACGGAGCTCACGGCGGGGTTGGACCACATCGAGGCGGATCCCGGACAGATCGAGCAGCTCGTCGTCAACCTGGTGGTGAACGCCCGTGATGCCATGCCGAACGGCGGGCGGGTCACGGTGAGCACCCAGCGTGTGCCGCCGGCTGGCGAAGGGTCGCGGGCGGTCGAGCTGGGCCCTGACGGTTACGTCGTGCTCGTGGTAACCGACACCGGCAGCGGCATCGACGAATCGACACTCGCGCACATTTTCGATCCGTTCTATACCACCAAGGAGCAAGGCAGGGGGACCGGCCTCGGTCTCGCGACCGTTCATGGAATGGTCCAGCAGAGTGGAGGTCACATCCTCGTCCACACAGCGATCGGAGCCGGGACGACCTTCGAGGTATACCTCCCGGCATCACCAGAGGAAGCCGCGCCCGCGCCGCCACCGGTCGCGGCGCCGGATCTGGCGGTCGGCGGCACGATCCTGCTGGTCGAAGATGAGCCTGCAGTGCGTCGCCTGGTCCGCAAGCTCCTCGAGCGCCAAGGTCACTGCGTATTGGAAGCCGATGATGTCGACGACGCCATGCGTATCGCACGGGACCACGCCGCCGGCATCGATCTGCTGCTCACCGATGTGGTCATGCCGAGCATGAACGGACGTGAGCTGGCCGAGCTGGTGTCGGCCGAGCGGCCCAGTATCCGCGTACTCTACATGTCCGGCTACACCGAGGACGCGACGCTCAAGCGCGGTGTCCGGCAGTCAGGCATAGACTTTCTGGAGAAGCCGTTTACGCTGCACGCATTGGGGCACAAGGTGGCGGAGGTGTTGCAGCAGCCGAGGCGGTAGCGAAGGAAGTGGTGGTGGAAGTGCAAGGGATGAGAGCAAGTGTGAGTGTGAGTGTAAGTGTAAGTGTAGGTGGGTGCCTGTGGAGGGTGCTGCGCGATCGTCGGCCTGCGCTGAGCTGCGGGCTTTATCGATAGGCGGCCTGGATGCGCTCGAGCGCCTCGGCGCCGGGGCAGAGCTGGTCGAATGGCAGTGAGGCGAGGGGTTGCTCGACGGTCTCCAGCAGGCCGTGCATGTCGGCGGCGTCGGGCTCGATGAAGAGCAGCCCCGTCGGTACCTCACCGGCTGACTGCCGCTCGCGGATGAAGCGGTAGGCGCCATCGCGATCCGTCGGATCATAGCCATCAGCGACACTGCGGAAGCGGACGATGCTGCCGTCGTGCATGCGCACGTTGGTGACGCCGCCGGCGTCCTGAGCCGCGGTGATCTCGGTCATGCGCGGTACGAAGTCGGCGTGCGCGATTTCCACCTCGTGCTCGCGCGTGTAGCGGTAACTCTTGGTCGAGCCGTCATGATCGTTGAAGGTGACACACGGCGAGATCACGTCGACCAGCGCAAAGCCGCAATGCGCGAGGCCGGCCTTCAGGATGGGTACGAGCTGAGCCTTGTCGCCGGAGAAGGAGCGCGCGACGAAGGTGGCGCCGAGCGCGAGGGCGAGCAGCACCGGATCGATCGGCTGCTGCCGGTTCACCTCGCCGCGCTTGGTCCTCGAGCCGAAGTCCGCCGATGCCGAGAACTGCCCCTTGGTCAGCCCGTACACGCCGTTGTTCTCGAGCACGTACAGCAGATTCACGTTACGGCGGATCGCGTGGCACAGCTGGCCGAGACCGATCGACAGCGAGTCGCCGTCGCCGGACACGCCGATGTAGACCAGATCACGGTTCGCCGCGGCCGCCCCGGTGGCCAGGGCGGGCATGCGCCCGTGTACGCCGTTCAGGCCGTGCGCGCCGCCCAGGAAGTAGGTCGGTGTCTTGGCCGAGCAGCCGATGCCGCTGAGCTTAGCGACGCGGTGCGGCGGGATGTCGAGCTGCCAGAAGGCATCGATGATGGCGGCAGTGACCGAGTCGTGGCCACAGCCGGCGCACAGCGTGGACATCGAGCCTTCGTAATCGCGCTTGGTCAGGCCGAGCGCGTTCTTGGCGAGCGACGGGTGCGCGACGCGGGGTTTGGTGATGTAGGTCATGGTTTGGGGCTGGGGCTTGGGCTGGGGCTGGGGCTGGGGACCGGCACCACACGGTCCTGGGCGTTCGCCAGCTCCTGTAGAATCCCGTCGACGACGGCGTCGGCGGGGATCGACATGCCACCGAAGTGGCGGATGGAGCGGAGCCGATCGCGCGGTCCGAGGCCTTCGGCGGTGAGCAGGGTCAGGAGCTGGCCGTCGCGATTCTGATCGACCACGAAGCTGACCTCGTGCGCGGCGATGAACTCGGCCACGGTCGAGTGGAACGGGAAGCTGCGGATGCGCATGCAGTCCACGGCGAGCCCTTGATCGGCGAGTCGCGCCTGCGCCTCGAGCATGGCGCCGCGCGTGCTGCCGATGCCGATGACGCCGAGCTCCGCGCCGGACGCGACGGTGCGGCGTCGCCCACGCCTGCGTCCGTTGCCGGTGTGCGCGAGACTCGCGGCGGCACACAACTCGGGCGGCGGCAGGTGAACGGCCGTGCCGTCGATCTTGCGGGCAATGCGGGCGAGCACGTCCGCGTAGCCATCGGCGTCCTCGGTATAGCGACCGAAGCGGTCGTGACCAGAGCCGCGTGTGAAGTAGGCGCCCTTCGGGTGCTCGCCCGGGAGCGTTCGGTAGGGAATGCCGTCGCCGTCGCTGTCGAGGTAGCGGTAGAACGTGTCGATGCGGGCGAGCTCGTCGGCGTGCAGGACCTTGCCGCGGTCGGGTCGATACGCGTCATCCCACTCGAGCCGCGGCACGACCCAGTCGTTCATGCCGATATCCAGATCGGAGAGCACGAAGACCGGCGTCTGGAACCGTTCGGCGATGTCGAATGCGGCGACTGCGAAGTCGAAGCACTCGCGCGGATCGGCCGGGAACAGGGCGATGTGCTTGGTGTCCCCGTGCGATGCGTAGACAATGGCCAGCAGGTCCCCCTGCTGCGTGCGGGTCGGCATACCCGTCGACGGGCCGACCCGCTGGATGTCGAAGAATACCGAAGGGATCTCGGCGTAGTACGCGAGACCGATGAACTCGCCCATGAGCGAGATGCCCGGGCCGCTGGTCGCGGTGAAGGCGCGGGCGCCGTTCCACGCCGCGCCGATGACGACGCCGGCGGCGGCGAGCTCGTCCTCGGCCTGCACGATGGCGACGCGCCGCTTGCCGCTCTCGGGGTCCTTGCGGTAGCGGTCGCAGAAGCGGCCGAAGGCTTCGACGAGCGAGGTCGACGGCGTGATCGGGTACCAGGCGGCGACGGTCGCGCCCGCATAGAGGCAGCCGAGTGCCGCCGCGGTGTTACCGTCGATCAGGATGTGGTCGCGTGTCGCAGCGAGCGGCGCGAGGCGGATCGGCAGCGGGCAGTCGAAATGTTCGCGCGCATAATCGTAGCCGAGCTCGATCGCGAGGAAGTTCGACTCGAGCAGCGCCTGCTTGCGACCGTAGGTCTCCTCGAGCAATTGCCGCACGATATCGGCGTCGAGGTCGAGCAATGCCGTGAGCGCACCGACATAGGCAATGTTCTTCATGAGGATGCGCTCGCGGGCGCCCTCGAAGCGGTCATTGCACATGCCGGCGAGCGGGATGCCGAGCAGCGTCAGGTCGGCGCGGCGCAGCTCGTCGCGCAGCGGCCAGGTCGAGTCGTGGATCAGCCAGCCACCGGTGACGACCTCGGCGACGTCGCGCGCGTAGCTGGCGGGATTCATCGCCACCATCAGGTCGAAACGCGGCGTCCGAGCAGTGTGGCCCTGAGGATTGACCCGGATCTCGTACCAGGTGGGCAGTCCCTGGATGTTGGACGGGAACAGGTTCTTGCCCGAGACCGGAATGCCCATGCGGAAGATGGCCTGCATGAGCAACGCGTTCGCGCTTGCCGAACCGGTGCCGTTCGGCGTCGCGATCTTCAGCGCAAAGTCGTTGATGCGCGCCGCCGATGCGGCGCGCCGAGGATCCGGATCAACACCAGGAGCGGGATCGGGCGGTAACCGAGCGGACTTCGCGTTACTCAAGCTGCAGTGCCTCCGAGCTTCGTCTAGGCCGCACGAGCTGCGACGCGGTGGCGGCTCCGATTCTGTGGCCGATTCACGCCAGCACCGGCAGTGGCCGGGCGGACCGGGCCGGCCGGCCGGCGTAGGGGATCAGGATCTCGGACTTGCGCATGTCCCATGCGGCGGTGGGGCAGCGCTCGGCACAGAGGCCGCAGTGGATACACAGGTCTTCATCCTTGACCATGACGCGGGCGGTCTGGAGCAGCGGGCCGGACACGAACAGCGGCTGCTGAAGGTTCAGCGCCGGCGCGGTGAGGCGGGCACGCAGCTCCGCTTCGGCGCCGTTCTCGGCAATCGTCAGGCAGCTCAAGGGGCAGACGTCGACACACGCGTCACACTCGATGCAGAGCTGGTCGGTGAAGTGCGTCTGGATGTCGCAGTTGAGGCAACGCTCGACCTCCTTGAGCGCCTGCTGCACCTCGAAGCCCAGCTCGACCTCGACATCGAGGCCCTGCAAGCGGCGCTCGAGCTCGACATGCCGCATGGCGGCACGGCGCGCGCTGTCGTAGTCGTTGCTGTAGCTCCATTCGTGCAGCCCCATCTTGGTGCTGATCAGGTTCATGCCGTAGGGCGGCCGCTCGGTGACCGGCGTTCCGCGGCAGTAGTTGTGGATCGAGATGGCGGCTTGATGGCCGTGCTCGACCGCCCAGATGATGTTTTCCGGCCCCCATGCGGCGTCACCGCCCGCGAACACGCCGGGGAGCGTGCTCATGAACGTGGTGCGGTCGATGATCGGCAGCTCCCATTGATCGAAGGCCATGCCGATGTCGCGCTCGATCCAGGGGAAGGCGGCTTCCTGGCCAATGGCGAGGATCACATCGTCGCAGGGGATGACGACAGTGTCGATGGTCTCCGAGCGCTGGCGGCCGGACTCATCAGCGAACCAGCGCACGCGCTCGAACTCCATGCCCACGAGTCGCCCATGGTCGATCACGAAGCGTGCAGGGGCGTGGTTCTCGAGGATCTCGACCTGCTCCTCTTCGGCGTCCTCGAGCTCCCAGGGCGACGCCTTGAAGTAGGGGCGCGAGCGCCGCGCCATGACCTTCACGTCGCTGCCGCCGATACGCTTCGAGGTGCGGCAGCAGTCCATGGCGGTGTTGCCGACCCCGATCACCAGGACGCGGCGGCCAATGCGCTCGATGTGGCCGAACGCGACCGACTCGAGCCAGTCGATCCCGATGTGAACGTGCTCCGGATCGTCGTGGCGGCCGGGCAGGTCGAGGTCCTTGCCGCGCGGCGCGCCCGAGCCGATGAACACGGCATCGAAACCCTCACGCAGTAGTGCCTCCAGCGACGTGATCGGGCTCTCCAGTCGCAGGTCCACACCGAGGTCGAGGATCATGTCGATCTCCTCGTTGAGCACCTCGGGCGGCAGCCGGAATTGCGGGATGTTCGACCACATCAGGCCGCCGGCGCGGTCGTTCTTCTCGAAGATCGTGACGCTGTATCCGAGCGGCAGGAGATCGTTGGCCACAGTCAGTGAAGCGGGCCCGGCGCCGATGCAGGCGATGCGCTTGCCGTTCTTCTCGCGCGGCGCGCGCGGCAGCCGGTCGGTGATGTCGCCCTTGAGGTCGGCTGCGACGCGCTTGAGCCGGCAGATCGCGACCGGTTCGCCGTCGATGCGCGTGCGCCGGCAGGCGGGCTCGCACGGGCGATCACAGGTGCGGCCGAGGATTCCGGGGAAGACGTTCGACTCCCGGTTCAGCATGTACGCGTCGGCGTAGCGGCCATGCGCGATCAGGCGGATGTACTGCGGAACGTCGGTGTGGGCGGGACAGGCCCACTGGCAGTCGACGACCCGGTGATAGTGGGCGGGCTCCGAAACGTCCGTGGGCGCCATGGGCGGTGCATCGCCGGCGCCGTTGCCATGCGGCTGCTTCATGCGCCTCGAGGTGGGTCGACGAGTCGTTCGGGGCGGCGCGCCGCGGACGGCGCGAGGTCCTCCTCGGTCGAGAAGAGAGGACAGAGCGCGCCGGTGCAGCGCGAGCCGTAGTCGAGGCAGATCAGATCCTCGGCGTCCTGAATTGCGGGACGCGGGTGCGGCTGTGCGTCCGGCTTGATGACCACGGGCACGAGACGGTCGCAAGCCGAGCAGTACGCCACTCGTTCGGGCATGGCTGCCCCCCGGCAGGTGTGACGGGCGGTGCCGCGGCGGGCGGCGCCGGTGTAGACTGTTCCTTGAATGTACTACAGACGTCGCCGCTCGCCAGTCTCTGCCGTCGATGTCGCGGCGAGACGCGCCCTTGCGAGCGTCCGGGAGCGAAGCCAAGCTCAACGGTATGCATGCCATCGAGGCGATCCGGGCGCGGCGCTCGGCGAAGGTGTTCCGCGCCGATCGGGTCGTGGCGCCGGAGGAAGTCGAGGGGCTGCTCGAGCTCGCTACCCTGGCGCCGAACCACAGGATGACGCAGCCGTGGCACTTCTACGTGCTCGGGCCGCGGACGAAGGCGTCGTACGCGGCGCTGCGCGGGGCGCTGAAGTCGCGCAAGGTCGAGGATGGCGAGGCCGCGCGACTCGTGCGCGAGAAGGTCGAACGTGAAACGGCGGCGGTGCCGTGTGTGATCGCGGTGGCCGTCGACCAGCACGAGGACCCTGAAACCCGCGAGGAGGATGTCGCCGCGAGCTGGATGGGCGTCGAGAACCTGCTCATCGGGGCGCAGGCGATCGGGCTGGCCGGCTACATCCACACCGGTCGCGTGCTGAACCTGCCGGAATTGCGACGCATCCTGGATGTGCCGGTGTCGCAACGGGTGATCGCGCTGATCGACCTGGGTGAGCCGGCGGAGCGAGCCACGCCGAAACCGCGGGTGGCCGCAGGCGAGCGCACGCGCTGGCTGGATTGAGCGATGCTGCGACTGCCGAAATACGAGTACCACCGGCCCCGTGCAGTCGACGACGCGCTGCTGCTGCTGAGTCGCCATCTCGGCGACGCGCTGCCCATTGCGGGCGGCACGGACCTGATCCCGAACATGAAGCACGGCCTGTTCACACCCGGCCACCTGATTGCGCTGCGCGGCATCGCCGCGCTCCGCGGCATCGAGCGGCGCGACGAGGCGCTATGGCTCGGGCCGGCGGAAGCGCTGAGCGACGTCGCTCGGCACCCGCTGGTGCGGGCTCATACGCCGTCGCTCGCCGAAGCCGCCGGCCGGGTCGCCGGCCCGCAGCTACGCGCCATGGGCACCATCGGCGGCAACCTCTGCCTGGAGACGCGCTGCGCCTATTACAACCAGACGCATTTCTGGCGGGATGCGCTCGGCTATTGCCTGAAAAAGGACGGTGATACCTGCCACGTGACGAAGGTCGGCAAGAAGTGCGTGGCGGCACATTCCGCGGACACGGCGCCGGTGCTGATCACGCTCGCTGCGACGGCCGAGCTGAGCGGGCCGGAGGGCCGGCGCGACGTGTCGCTTCCGGACTTCTTCGTCGCCGACGGGATCTGGAACAGCGTGCGCCGGCCGGACGAGATCGTGACCGGCATCCGCATCCCGCTGCCGCCGGCGACCATGCGCACGGCATTCCAGAAGCTGCGGCAGCGCAACTCGATCGACTTCCCGTTGTTGAACGTGGCCGTGGCCTGCGACTTCGAGTCGGACGGCGCAACCGTGCGCGAGCTGCGCATCGTGGTCTCCGGGCTCGGCGCGCGGCCTCGGGCGCTGGCGGGGCTCGACACGATCGCGCACGGCGAGCGGCTGAGCGACGACGTGATCGAGGCCGTGGCCGAGCGCGCCTTCCAGCAGTGTCACCCGTTGACCAACATCATCGTCGACACGGAGTGGCGGCGCGCGATGGTACCCGTGCACGTGCGGCGGGCCCTGAGCTCGGTCGCCGCACCTCCGAGCATCGCTGCCTGAAGACGCGCCCCCGGTGCTGACCTGCAAGCGGGCGGAGTTCGCCCTACCCGCAGACCTCCATTACCTGAATTGTGCGTACATGTCGCCGCTGCACGGCAACGTCGAGGCGGCCGGGCTGGCCGGCGTACGCCGGAAGCTCGACCCGACGAACATCACGGCGGACGACTTCTTCCGGGACAGCGACACCGCGCGTGACCTGTTCGCGCGCCTGATCAATGCCGAGAGCGCAGCCCGCATCGCGATCATTCCGGCCGCCTCCTACGGCATCGCGACGGTCTGCCACAACCTGCAGGTGAGCCGCCCGCAAAACGTCGTCATCGCGGCGGAGCAGTTCCCGGCGAATGTGCTTGGTTGGCAGGCGCTGTGCGCGCGCGCGGGGGCGGAGCTACGGGTGGTCGAACGGCCGGAGTGGGGCGGGGGCGGGGGCGGGCGCGGGGGCGGGGAAGCTCGCGAGTGGAACGAGCGGATCCTCGAGGCCATCGATGCGGCGACCGCGGTCGTCTCACTGGGCACCATCCACTGGACGGACGGGACGCGCTGGGAGCTCGAATCGATCGGCGCGCGAGCACGCGAGGTCGGCGCGGTGTTCGTGCTCGATGGCACGCAGTCGGTCGGTGCGCTGCCGCTGGACGTGCAGCGCCTGCGGCCGGATGCTCTGATCTGCGCCGGCTACAAGTGGCTGCTGGGGCCCTACGGCCTCGGCTGCGCGTATTACGGTCCGCGCTTCGACCATGGGCAGCCGCTCGAGGAGACGTGGACGGCGCGCGTCGGCAGCGACGACTTCCGCGCGCTGGTCGAGTATCGGGACGCGTATCGGCCCGGGGCGGTCCGGTACGACGTCGGCGAGCGCAGCAGCTTTCACCTCACGCCGATGCTGGTGGCAGCGCTCGAGCTGCTGCTGGAGTGGCGACCGGAGCGCATCCAGGCGTACTGCGCCGACCTGATCTCGCCGCTGGTGGAGGCCGCGGTCGGCCTCGGCTACACGCTCGCGGCGCAGGCGTGGCGCGCCGCGCACCTGTTCGGCCTGCGCGCGCCGCCAGGCACCGACCTCGAGCGCGTGCGCAGCGCGCTCGAGCGACGGCGCGTCATCGTCTCGCTACGCGGCAACGCAGTCCGCGTTGCGCCGCACGTCTACAACGACGCGGGCGACGTCGCTGCGCTGATCGACGCGCTCACAGACGCCTGAGGCAGACGTGCCGCGCGGATGCCGACCCGCCGCGAGCACCGCGGTCTTCTTCGTCGTCTCGTTGATCGTGCTGTGGCTGCTGCGCGCACCGATCCTGCGCGCTGTGGGTGGCTGGCTCTACGTCGAGGATGAGCCTGTGTCCGCCGACTTCATCTACCTGCTGAACGGGGACGTGCATACGCGGCCGTTTCTCGCCGCTCGGCTCTACCGCGAGGGCTGGGCGCCGCGAATCGTGCTGGCGCTCGAGGCGGAGCGACCCGCGACTCGCCTGGGACTCTACCCAAACGAGACCCGCGCGGCGGCGCGGGCCCTGGTGCACGCCGGCGTGCCCGACAGCGTCATTACCCTGCTGCGCACGCGCGGCGGCGTTGCGAGCACCGAGGACGAGGCTCTGGTACTGCGACGGTATCTCACGATGCGACCCGCAGGCACTGTGCTGGTGGTGACCTCCGGCCATCACACTCGTCGCGCCCGCTGGATCCTGCGCTCGGTGCTCGCGGGAGCGGCTGTCGAGGTGCGCATGATCCCGGCCGCCGATGAGCGCTTCGATCGCAGCAACTGGTGGCGCGTGGACGCCGGACTGCAGTCCCACATCGAGGAATACCTGAAGCTGGTGCACCGGGTGCTAGGGGGCGGGGGCGGGCGCGGGCGCGGGCGGGCGTCACGGCAGGGAGCGGTAAAGCGTTCTGCTGAAGACGTCGTAGTCTACGCAGAGGTGGCAGCATGCTTCACCCCCCACGAACGATCACTCTCGTGGCCCTGACGCTCAGCCTGGCTGCGTGTGATGCCGACCTGACCGGCGAAGACAGCGCGCTGCGCGTGGTGCCGGATGCCACGACGTATCTGCGCGATGCCACGCTGGGTACGGCGGATATCGGCTTCACCGTGCTCAACCGGGGCACCACGATCGTATACCTGGCCCGTTGCGGCGATCGCCTGCTCGCCGCCGTCGACCACTGGGTAACCGGTGGCTGGACGCAGCAGAGCGGCGACGGCTGCCTGACCATCTATGATGGCTCACCGCTCGAGGTGCAGCCCGGTCAGACGCTGCACAGCCTGCGCGTCCTGCACGCAGAGCCGGGGCGCTATCGGCTGCGCCTCGGCGCGAGCGAAGCACCGACCGTCAGCGCCGCGTGGACCGCGACGTCCGACGATTTCCGCGTCCGTTGAGTCGGCCACCAGCGGCCCGGCCCGCCGCACGCTGTGTCTCCCTGCCGGCCGCTGCGTCTCAGGGCGCCGCACGCGCGCGGGACCGCACGCGCGTGGTCGTGATCAGCGCCACCGCACCGATGATGATCGCCGCACCGACCAGCGTGCGCGTGTTCAACGGCTCATCGGCCAGCGCCCAGCCGAGCAGCACCGCGACCACCGGATTCACGTATGCATAGGTCGCAGCGCGCGCGGCCGGCACCGTTCGCAGCAACCAGATGTACGCACTGTAGCCGATGATCGCGCCGAAGATGATCAGGTAGAGCAGGGCGAGCAGCGACTTCGCGGAGATCGACTCGACGTCGAGCCGCGCCGGCTCTCCCGTCAGCACTCCGGCAACGAGCAGCAACACGCCGCCCGCCAGCATCTGCATGCCCGTGGCGATGAACGGCGCCGACGGCTTTGGCGCAGCACGCGAGTACAGTGAGCCGACCGCCCACGACAGAGACGCCACCATCAGCACCAGTGCACCGACCGGATCGACCGGCGCCGTGCCGCCGCCGAGCAGCGCGTCCGGTCCGATCAGCAGCGCGACCCCTGCAAAGCCGATCAGCACGCCCACCATCACACCACCGCTCGGTCGCACACCGCCCGGACGCAGCCAATCGAGCAGCACGATCCAGAGCGGCACGATCGCAACGAGCAGAGCCGCGATCCCCGAAGGCACGGTCTGCTCGGCCCAGACCACCCCGCCGTTGCCGCCCAGCAGCAGCAGCCCACCCACCACCAGCGCCGACCGCCACTCCCGTCCGTTCGGCCGCGGCACACCCACCGCGCGGCGCCAGCCGTACAACAGGGCACCCGCAATCAGAAACCGCACGGCCGCCATCAGGAACGGCGGCATGGTCTCGATCGCAAACCTGATCGCCAGGTAGGTCGAGCCCCAGATGATGTAGACCGCCGCAAACGCGGCGATCACCTTGGCCCGTGACGGCGCTGCCTCCCCCAGACTCGTCGTGTCCGCCATTCCCCTACCGTACGCGACCCCGCGCTGCAAATGGGCGCGAAGACTAGCACGCCGCCGACGACCCAGCGAACCCGTTGTGCCCACGGTCATCGCAACCACCACCACCGCCGCGACGGATCCGCCAACACGGCGTCACGCTGCGCGCGCGCCGCGCCGACGTACAACGCCCACCCCCGCGTCCAAAGCCACGCCACCAGCCTCGCCACTCGCGCCGCCCCCCGACTCGCCCTCCGCTGCAGCCCGATCGACCCGCCAGCGACCCGGCCCGCGCGCCCGCCCGCCGTCCCTTTCCCGCTCACTGCCTCAGCCATGGTGACCGTAACCAGTGAAAGTGTGTACAGTGGTGTCAAGCTAGGGCGCTGGCTGTAACCTGTCAAGAGTGTTATGTTGGTTACCTATGGCGACTGGAAAGACGGTGCGGCGCTGGCCGTGCATCGAGATCACGAAGACGACGAGCTGGGGGGCGTCGGCACCGCCGGAGCGGCTGGGCGATTACGCGACGCTGGTGGCGTGGGCGGAGCGGGAGGGGCTGTTGAGCGGCGTGGAGAGCCGCGAGCTGAAGCGGGCGGCGTCGGCCGATCCCGCAGGCGCGGAGCGGGTGCGGGCCGAGGCGCTGCGTCTGCGCGGCGTGCTCTACCGGGTGCTGAGCGGGTTGGCACGCGGGCGGACGCCGCGGGCTGTGGACCTCGAGGCGCTGAGCGAGGCGGCGGCGCGCGTGCTGCCCCAGCGACGGTTGAGGCGAGAGGGCAGTAGGATCGCGTGGTCCTGGTTGCGCTCGGCCGATCTGGAACGGCCGCTGTGGCCCGTGGTGGCGTCGGCTGCGGAGTTACTGGTGGATGGGCCGGTGGACCGGCTGAAGGCGTGCGACGCGGATGACTGTGGCTGGCTGTTTCTGGACGAAAGCCGCAACCGGAGCCGGCGCTGGTGCGACATGGCGGAATGCGGCAACCGTGCGAAGGTGAGGCGGTATCGCGCGCGCCGTCGGGACGCGGAGTGAGGGTTGTGGGCGACGTCGCCCCCGGAGGATCGTTGCTGACCCGAACAGGCGCGCAGCGGATGCGGATCGAAAGCGAGGTGCTGGAGCTGCGGACGCGGCATGCGTTCCACATTGCGCGGGCGGCCGGCGCGTCGGTGCGACGGACGGTGTGGGTGAGGCTGATTGCGGCGGACGGGGTGGAGGGCTGGGGCGAGGCGCCGGTGAGCACGCCGTACTACGGCGAAACGGCGGAGACCGTACGGGAGGTGCTGCCAGCGTATGCGGCCCGGCTGTCCGGCGTGGAGGGGCGGGCGGTGCTGTCGCTGGAGAGGCTGGAGGTCGAGCTGCAAGGCGTGGCTGCGGGCAACGCGAGCGCGCGGGCGGCGGTGAGTGCGGCGCTGCATGACCTGGCCGGTCAGCGTCTGGGGGTCCCCGTTTGGCAGCTCATGGGACTGGTCGGCGACGCGCCTATCTCGTCGTTCACGATCGGCATCGACGCGCCGGGCGTCATGCGTGAGAAACTGCGGGAGGCACGTGGTTACGGCGTGCTCAAGCTGAAGGTCGGCACGGCGCGGGATGAGGAGCTGCTGGCGCTGGTGCGCGAGGAGCGGCCGGACGCCCGGCTGCGGGTCGATGCGAACACCGCGTGGACCGTGGCAGCGGCACGCGCCGCGCTGCCGCTGCTCGAGGCCTACGATGTCGAGCTGGTGGAGCAGCCGCTGGCGCCGGACGATCTGGACGGCTTCACCGCGCTACGGTCGCAGGCGCGTCTGCCGATCGTCGCGGATGAATCGTGCCGCACGGTGGCGGATGTCGTTCGGCTGGCCGATCGCGTCGACGGCATCAACATCAAGCTCGCGAAGTGCGGCTCGTTGCGCGAAGCGGTGCGGATGATCCACGTGGCGCGGGCGCACGGGCTGCGCGTGATGCTGGGCTGCATGGTGGAGTCGACGCTGGGCATCGCGGCCGCCGTGCAGCTCGCGCCGCTGGCGGATTGGGTCGACCTGGACGGCGCGGCGCTGGTCGCGAACGACCCTTTCAGCGGACCTGGCTTGGAGCCGGACGGCCGTGTCCGCTTCAACGCGGAGCCGGGACTCGGCGTGCGGCGCGGTTAGCGCTCGGTTGCGCCCAGGACTGGGCCGCGAGCGGCAAAACCCTGGAGGCTAGATTGCGTCGAGGTCCGCGAGGATCTGGGCGGCGTGCTGCTCAGGGCTGACCTTCGGATAGATCTTCTGGATGCGGCCCTGCTCGTCGATCACGAAGGTCGTGCGCTCGACGCCCATGTACGTGCGCCCGTAGTTCCGCTTCTGCTTCCACACGCCGTAGCGCTCCGCTACCTGGTGCTCGGGATCGGCGAGCAGGCGGAAGTTCAGGCCGTACTTCTCCCTGAACTTGCGGTGTGAGGCGACGTCATCCGGGCTCACGCCGAAGACCTCGATGCCCCGCTCGCGGTAGTCGGCGATCGCATCTCGGAAGCTGCATGCTTCCTTGATGCAGCCGGGGGTGTCGTCCTTCGGATAGAAATAGAGCACGGTCTTGCGGCCGTGAAGATCGGCCAGCCGCACAATCGAGCCGTCGTCGGCCGCTAGCTCGAACTCGGGCGCTGCTTCGGTTTCGACTGGCATTGCGCTTCCTTCGCTGGGGGCGGCGGGCAGGATGCGCGCCGCCGCACCCCCGCGGCAAGACCGGCTCAACGGCCGCCTGGAGCCTGTGGGCCCCGCGGCTCAGCGCCGCGGGCCGGCGGCGCCTCCGCGGCGCTCGCCGAGCCGCCGGAGTCGCAGCTCGTGCAGCTTTGCGCGCTGCTCCTCGGTCAGCACATCCTCCACCGCCTGCAGCAGGTCGCGGCGCGCGGCCTGGAGCTCGCGCATGAGTTCGCGGCGAGCCTCCATCTGCGTCCGCAGCTCGGCACGCTCGACCTCGCTCAGGCTTTCCCACTGGGAGCGGCGCTGCTGCAGCTGCTCGCGCCGCTGCTCACGCTGCTGCTGCATCTGCTCGCTCATGCCGCGCAGGCGCTCGCGCAGCGAGTCGCGCTGCTGCTCGCTCACGCCGCGCATGCGTTCGCGCAGCGAGTCGCGCTGCTGCTCGCTCATGCCGCGCAGGCGTTCGCGGGCCGCGTCGCGCTGCTCAGCTCCCTGGCGGCGCATGCGGGAGCGCTCGGGCAGCGACTCGCGCATCGTCTGCAGCCGTTCGATCAATGGCCTGAGCCTGGCCTCGCCCTCGCGCTCGATGGCCTCGAGCTGTGCGACCTGCGCATCGCTCAGCTCGAGCTCGGCGCGGTGTTCCAGCAGCGCGGAGACAGGGGAAAATCGGCGCGGCTCGGCGGGGCGCTCGCCCGGCGGTGACGGCTGCTGCGCGGCCAGCGGCGCGGCGAGCAACAACGCGGCCAGTAGCCCTGCGGGCTCGAGCATTCTCGACATCTGTGCCTTCCTCAATGGTGACAGGTGAAATCGGTCCAACGTCGGCCCCCGCCGTCCAACCAGGCGCGGCCGAGGACGCCATCTTCTACGATGCCGCTGCAGGCCCGAACGTTAAGTACGCCGGCGCTTGGCCAGTGTGCCGCTCGCCGGTTAACTTTCGGGCATGACTGAGATTCGTCGCAGGGATACGGTCAGCGTTGCGGTCGGCGGCGTAACGATCGGCGCCGGGCACCCCATCGTGGTGCAAGCGATGACCAACACGGACACTGCGGATGCCGAAGCAACGGCGGCGCAGGTGGCGGCGCTCGCGCACGCCGGCAGTGAGCTGGTCCGCATCACGGTGAACAACGAGGCCGCGGCGGCGGCGGTGCCCGAGATCCGGCGACGCCTGGAGGGGCGTGGCGTGGCGGTCCCGCTGATCGGCGACTTTCACTACAACGGCCACCTGCTGCTGCGGCAGCACCCTGAGTGCGCCGCGACGCTCGACAAGTATCGGATCAATCCGGGCAATGTCGGCGCGAAGCGGCGCGACGAGAACTTCCGCACGATCATCGAGGTCGCGCTCGCTCACGCGAAGCCCGTACGGATCGGCGTGAACTGGGGCTCGCTCGATCAGCAGCTGTTGACGGAGCTGATGAACGCGAATGCGCGGCGGCCGGAGCCGCGCGAGGCGCGTGAGGTGATGATCGAGGCGATGATCCAGAGTGCACTGCGCTCCGCGGATCTGGCCGAGGAGAACGGGCTGGGCCACGACCGCATCCTGTTGAGCGCCAAGGTGTCCGGCGTGCAGGACCTGGTGGACGTCTACAGCGATCTGGCCGGCCGCTGCGACTACCCGCTGCACCTGGGTCTGACCGAGGCCGGCATGGGCACCAAGGGGGTCGTGGCCAGCACGGCCGGTCTGGCGATTCTGCTGCAGCGCGGCATCGGCGACACGATCCGTGTGTCACTGACCCCGCGGCCCGGTGGGGACCGCACCGAGGAGGTGCAGGTGGCGCAGCAGATCCTGCAGTCGCTGGGGCTGCGCTCGTTTCTGCCGCAGGTCACGTCCTGCCCGGGGTGCGGCCGCACGACCAGCACGTTCTTCCAGGAGATGGCCGAGGCCATCCAGCGGCACATCCGCGAGCGAATGCCGGTGTGGCGCGAGCGCTTCCCCGGCGTCGAGGAGCTGAAGGTCGCCGTGATGGGCTGCGTCGTGAACGGCCCGGGTGAATCGAAACACGCCGACATCGGCATCTCGTTACCCGGCACCTTCGAGGAGCCGGTGGCTCCCGTTTTTGTGGACGGCCGACTGCACACCACGCTGCGTGGCGAGAGCCTGGTGCCCGAATTCCTCCGTCTCCTCGAGGATTACGTCGCCAGCCGCTACTCTTCGCGGGCGGACGCGGGGGCCACGGGAGCGCTCGCCGGCCGGTCCTGAGAGCGCCCTTGGCGGCAGTGCGCTCGCCGGGCGCGCGGCGGGCGGAGTCGGAACCGAAAAGCCGCCGCGGCGTCGTCGACACGACGGCGGCCCCGAAACTGGAACCGGACGGCTACTGGAAGTGTCGGATGGGCATGAACTCTGACCGCCGGGCACGGTGGCCGGGCGTGCTGCTCGGGATCCTGTGCACCGCGGTGGCGTGCAGCGACATTGCCGGACCGGCGCTGCCGGGCGGCGGCGTGACTCGCCCGCCGCCGATCGCGCCGGACGGGGTGATCTACCGCGGCGCGACGAGCCAGCCGGCCGCCGCCGTCTGGACCCTGGCGAACGGCGTCGTTTACAGCGGCTACTCCACCGATCCGGCACACGCGCTGTACACGATCCGTGACGGCGTCGTGTATCACGGCCTGTCCACCGCTCGTGACGACGCTCTGGTCGTCACCCGCGTCGGGGTGCTCTACGAGGGATTCACGACACACCCGAGCGCGGCGATCCTCAACTATACCGATGGCGTGCTGTACTCCGGCCCATCGGTCCGCCCGGATGCCGCGCTGTTCACCTTCTTCAACAACGTCGTATACGACGGCTTCTCGCTCGATCCGTTCGACGCCGTCTACACATACGCCAGTGGCGTTGTCTACCGCGGCTTCTCCACCTTGCGCGCCGATGCCCTCTATACGATTCGCGGCCGCACGATCTATCAGGGCGCCTCGACCGATCCGGCGACGGCGCTCTACACCTTCACCGGCATTGCCGGCATCAATGACTGGGTCTGCTGTTGTTCCTCGAAGACCGCACCATATTCGGCTCCTACCTGAAGCTGTACCTGACCGACTGGATGCTGAGCTGGTACTGGTGGCGGTAATCGCCGCATGCGGCGATTACC
>JBOHRE010000037.1:0-28904 GCA_050732635.1 Longimicrobiales bacterium
GGTCGATACGACTCGGGTCGAAGCGACGTCGCCCGGTGGCTTCGCTGTGGTCGCGGGCGGCCGGGTCGTCGCCGAGGCGCCGGGCGACGTCAACTGGACGTTCACCGCCGACGCCGACGGACGGCTGCTCGGCGCGAGCGCGAGCGGGCGTGTCGGGCCGGTGCAGCCGCCGCTCGAGCTGCGACCGCGTGCCGGCGCCGGCGTCGTGCTGGGCGGCCGGCCGTACCGCGGTGCGGCCGTGCTGCTGTCGAGCACGGCCGGCCGCGTAACGGCGGTCAATGTGGTCGAGCTGGAAGACTATCTGCTGGGCGTCGTGCCGGCAGAGATTCCGTCTCTGCACATCGAGGCGGTGAAGGCGCAGGCGATTGCGGCGCGCACGTACGCGATCGGCAATCTGGACCGGCGAGCACGGCTCGGCTTCGACTTCTTCGCCACCGTCTCCGACCAGGTCTATGGCGGTGTCGCACGTGAGGACACGATGGCGTCGCGCGCCGTACGCGAGACGGCGGGCGAGATCATCACGTACGAGGGCGCCCCGATTCTCGCCTACTATCACTCGACCTGCGGCGGCCGGACCGCGGCGATCGACGAGGTCTGGCGGCGTGCGCCGCTGCCGTACCTCGTCTCCATCTCCGACGCGCGGCCGGACGGCCAGGGGCACTACTGCGAGGCGTCGAATCGTTTCGACTGGCGCGAGCAATGGGACGGCGCCGAGCTCGCTGACATCCTGCTGCCGCACCTGGCCGAGTTCTTCGGCCGGTCCACGGCGGAGCTCCGTCCACTGCGCGACCTGGCGATCGAGGAGCGCACCCCGTCCGGTCGCGTGCAGCTGCTGCGCATCGACGCCGGCGCGGCCAGCTATCGGATTCGCGGCGACTCGATCCGCTGGTTCCTGCGACCCGAGCCGGACCGCATCCTGAACAGCGTGCTCTTCGACATGACCGCCGCTGTCGACGACGGTCGCGTGCGTGCGCTGAGCGTCGCCGGTCACGGCTGGGGGCACGGCATCGGCATGTGCCAGATGGGCGCCATCGGACGCGCGCGCGCGGGCCACGATTATCGTCGGATCCTGGCGGCGTACTATCGCGGCACTCAGGTTACGAA
Source organism: Longimicrobiales bacterium (assembly GCA_050732635.1). GTDB lineage: Bacteria > Gemmatimonadota > Gemmatimonadetes > Longimicrobiales > RSA9 > JBOHRE01. The sequence goes on from JBOHRE010000037.1 coordinate 1,105, forward strand.
GTTGTATTGAACTCGACCGCCGGCTGCTCGCCGGCCGCTACGCAGCAGACCGCCCGCGGCACCGGCCGCGGATTCGTTCCCCTCGACGCGAAAACGACATGCTGAGAGGTTGCGTGTTGCTCATGGTCGGGCTGGCCCTGCACACTGCGCCGGCCGTGGCGCAGGGGCTCGAAGACTACGACTACGAGAACCTGACGTTCCGCGGGGTCGGCCTCGACCTCGGCTACATCTGGCCGAGCAAGGTCGAAGCGACACCGACGTTCGGGGTTCGGCTGGACCTCGGTTACCTCGGACCCGCCGTCCGCATCGCGCCGCTCATCTCCTTCTGGAGCTCGGAGATGCGCAACAGTGAGCTGGATCGGCTGGCGGGCCAGCTCAGCAATCTGCGGCCGCTGCGCGACCGCAACGTGGTCATCACCCGCGCCGACCTCGAGCCGATCGACTGGAGCAGCCTCGCGGTGGGCGTCGACGCGCATTACGTCTGGGTCACGCCGCTCGATGTCTACACGTACCTCGGGCTCGGAGCGTTGCTGCACGCCATGAACGGACAGGGCGAGTCGATCGACGACACCTTCGTCGAGGACCTGCTCGACTCGGTCATGCCCAGCCTGAGCGTCGTCGCGGGAGCCGAATACACCACCATCGAGCGCGTCCGCGTCTTCGGCGAGGCCCGCTACACCCTCGCGTCCGACATCCACTACCCCGGGCTCCGACTCGGCACCATGCTGATGCTGCCGCCACGCGAGGGCGCGTCGCGGCCCGTCTACCCCGGCGGCAGCGCGGCCCGATGAATCGGCCCGATGCCGCGCGCGTTTCGACGCTGCCGGCCGAGGCCGGGGACGCCGCGCCGCTCGCCGAGGTCAAGATCGGTCTGCTCGGCACCGGCGCCATCGCGCAGGTCGTGCATCTGCCGACACTCGGCCAGATGCCCGGCGTGGGCGTCGCCGCCGTCTGCGACGCCGACCCCGCCAAGGCCCGCGCCATCGGCTCGCGGTTCGAGATCCCACGCGTCTATCGCGCCGACGACGACCTGGTCCGGGATCCCGACCTCGAGGGCGTGATCATCTGCACGCCCAGCTACCTGCACGAGCAGCAGTCCATCGCAGCGCTCGAGGCCGGCAAGCACGTGCTGGTCGAGAAGCCGCTCGCCCTCACCGCCGATGGCGCCAGGCGCGTCCTGACCGCCGCCGAAGCATCCGGCCGAGCCGTCATGGTCGCGATGAACAATCGCTACCGCCCCGACTGTCGTGCGGTCCGACCGTTCGCCACGAATGGTGAGCTCGGACGGGTGTTCTACATGCGCGCCGGCTTGCTCAACCGCAAAGTGCGCACGGTGCGGCCGACATGGCGGCACCGCCGGGCCACCGCAGGCGGCGGCGCGCTGATGGACCTCGGCGTCCAGGTGCTCGACCTCTGCATGTGGATGCTCGACTATCCTCGCGTGAATCGCCTCGTCGCGCACCTGCATCCCGGCGAGGGCATCGAGGTCGAGGACGCCGCGGCGGTCATGGCCGAGATCGACGGCGGCCTCGTGCTGTCACTCCAGGTGACCTGGAGTCTCATCGCCGAACGCGACCGCCAGTACCTGCAGCTCCTCGGTACTCACGGCTCAGCCTCGCTCGTGCCCCTCGCCGTCAACAAGGAGATCGAGCACGGCGTGCTCGATGTCACGCCGCAGATCCCGCCCGGACGCGCCAACATGTACACCGCCAGCTACCGCGACCAGCTCGCGCACTTCACCGGCGTGATCCGCGGCACCGATGACGCGCCGCTTCCCACCGAGCAGATCCAGCTCATGGAGTTCATTTCGCTGGCCTATCGCTCCGGCCACGAGCGGCGCGAGATCGTGGCCTGAGCGCGATTCGCGGCCGTGCGCGATTCGCGGCGAGCCGTGCGTTTCTCGCAGTCTGCGGTTGATGGTTGATGGTTGATGGTTGATGGTTGATGGTTGATGGTGCCGGCAGGGCAGCGAGCCCGCCCAGCCGCGAGGCACGACCAACCACCAACCATCAACCATCAACGGGGCGGGGGCGGGGGCGGGGGCGAGGCAGGGCAGGGGCAGGGACGGGGGCGGCGGCGGGGGTGGTGGGCCGAGAGGCGATGGGCTAAATTGGTAAGGTTATGGCTGTTACGGTAGACGGAGCAGTCGCTCGAGCTCGGGGGCGGGGGATAGACATGAAGCAGGGCATACATCCGAAATATCAGACCGCGACGGTCCACTGCGCCTGCGGCAACACGTTCAAGACGCGGAGCACGCAGGACGACATCCACGTCGAGATCTGCTCGGTGTGTCATCCGTACTACACCGGCAAGCAGAAGCTGGTCGACACGGCGGGCCGGGTTGAACGGTTCCGCCAGAAGTGGGGCACCGGCGAGGCGGCGGGCCGGAAGCGCTGAGAAGGAGCCGGGTTCGACCCGGCTCTTTTCGTTGGGGCAATGGCATGATCAGCCAGGAACGCGTGCGTGACATCCTGCAGCGCCGGGATGAGTTGAATCTGCGGCTGTCGGATCCGGCAGTGATCGCCGATCCGGCGAAGCTGCGTCAGGCGGCGCAGGAGCATGCAGAGCTCTCGGCGGCCGCGGAGGTGGCTGGCCGGCTGGAGCAGGTGCGCGGCCAGCTGGCCGATGCGCACGAGATCATGGCGGGCAGTCGCGACGCCGAGCTGCTGGAGCTGGCGCGGGCGGAAGTGGAAGCCCTGGCGGCGGAGGAGGCGGAGCTGTCGGAGCGGTTGCGTCGCCTGCTCGTGCCCAAGGATCCGCTGGCGGACCGTGCGGCCGTGGTCGAGATCCGTGCGGGCACGGGCGGCGACGAGGCCGCGCTGTTCGCGGGTGATCTGTTTCGAATGTACCGCCGCTACGCGGACGCGCGACGCTGGGCGATCGAGCTCGTGCATGCCTCCGAGAGCGAGGGAGGCGGCATGAAGGAGGTCGTCTTCGTCGTGCGGGGTCAGAATGCGTACGGCGATCTGCGCAACGAGTCCGGCGTTCACCGCGTGCAGCGCGTTCCGGCAACGGAGAGTCAGGGTCGGATCCATACATCGGCCGCGACCGTGGCCGTGCTGCCGGAGGCCGAAGAGGTGGATATCCAGGTTCGGGATGATGAGTTGCGCATCGACGTCTTCCGCTCCTCGGGGCCCGGGGGTCAGTCGGTCAATACCACCGACTCGGCGGTGCGGGTGACGCATCTGCCGAGCGGGCTGGTCGTCAGCTGTCAGGACGAAAAGTCGCAGCACAAGAACAAGTCGAAGGCGTTGAAGGTGCTGCGCAGCCGGCTGCTCGACCTGAAGCTGGCGGAGCAGGAATCGGCACGCGCGCGGGAGCGCCGCACGCAGGTCGGCACGGGCGACCGCTCGGCCAAGATCCGGACCTACAACTTTCCGCAGGGTCGCGTGACCGATCACCGGATCGGGCTCACGTTGCATCGGCTCGAGGAGGTCCTGGACGGCGAGCTCGACGAGCTGGTGCAGGCACTGAAAGACGCGCGCGAGGCCGAGCGCATGGAGTCCGCCGCAATCGCATGAGCGGAGAGCGGCATACCACGATCCCGCTCACCCGCCTCGCCGCAGAGCGGCTCGCGCGCCAGGGGCTCGACAACGCGAGGCTCGAGGCCGAGCTTCTGCTGGCGGCCGTGCTCGAGATCCGGCGCCTCGACCTGTACCTGCAGCATGAGCGGCCGCTGACGGCCGACGAGGTGGCGAGCTACCGTGACGCGGTGCGGCGTCGGTTGCGGCGCGAGCCACTGCAGTACATCACAGGTGAGGCGGCATTTCGCGAGCTGGTGCTGCGCGTCGACCCGCGCGTGCTGATCCCGCGACCGGAGACCGAAGTGCTGGTCGAGGAGGTGTTGCGCTGGTGCCATGAACAGGAGCGCGGCCTGCTCACGGCGCTCGACATCGGAACCGGGTCCGGCGCGATCGCGATCAGCTTGGCGCTCGAGGGCCCGTTCGAGCGCATCGTCGCCACGGACATCTCTGGGCCGGCGCTGGAGCTGGCCGCGAGCAACGCAGCCGCTGCCGGTGCGGCGCACCGCATCGAGTTCAGAGAGGGATCACTGTGGCAGGCGCTGGGCGGCATCGTGGACGTCGACGTGATCGTGTCGAATCCGCCCTATGTGGCCGAACGGGACCGCGCCTCGTTGCAGCCGGATGTCAGCGACTGGGAGCCGGCTGCGGCGCTGTTCGCCGGCGAGGATGGACTGACGGTCCTGCGCGCACTGATCGATGGCGCGGCTCGCTACCTCCGATCCGGCGGCCTGCTGGCGCTGGAGGTCGGCGTCGGCCAGGCGGCGACGCTCGTGGAACGTGCGCAGACGGGTGGGGAATACCGCAGTGTTCGCGTGGCGCAGGATCTCGCCGGCCGCGAGCGGTTCATCTTGCTGGAGCGTCGCTGATGTTCCGGTTCGGCCGAGGGCAGACGGGCGGACCGCTCACGGCAAACAAGGAGCTAGGATGCACGAACCCATTCTGGAAAAGGCGACCGAGCTCGGCCGCATGCTCGGCCAGATCGAGGAATACAAGGCGCTACAGCGGTCGCGCTCGCGGGTCAACGAGGACCGCGACGCGGTCGCGCTGATCAACAAGCTCGGCGAGCTGGAGGCGGAGGTCTCGCGCTCGCTGCAACGGGGCGAGCCGCCGCCGGAGGAGACGCAGCAAGCCTACGAGCAGGCCTTCTCGGAACTGCAAGCGAGCGCGGTATACCAGGGGCTGGTGGCGGCCCAGACCAACTTCGACAAGGTCCTAGGCCGCGTGAACGAGCAGATCGGCCGGGGCATGGACGCGGGTTCCCAGTCACGCATCATCCTGCCGAGCTGACGACCGGTGCTCTCCCTCGAGTCGCTCCGACGCTGGGCGTACACCACGCTGCGCCCACTCACGGACGCGCTACTCCGCACGCGCGCGCATCCCAATCTGCTCACCACGGTCGGCGTACTGGTCACCATGAGCGGTGCGCTGGCGTTCCACGCGCACCGCGTACGGCTGGCGGGATTCCTGATCCTGCTCGGCGGCCTGTTCGATATCCTCGATGGCCGCATTGCGCGACTGAGCGGACTCGGCAGCAAGTTCGGCGCGTTCTACGACTCGACGCTCGACCGCATCAGCGAGATCGTGGTCTTTCTCGGTCTGCTCTCGCTCTACAACGATTATCGACTCGAGCTGGGCGATGTGGGCATGATCTATCTGATCATGCTCGCCATGGCGGGATCGCTGATGGTCAGCTATACTCGCGCCCGCGCGGAAAACATGGGGCTGGACTGCCGCGTCGGTCTGATGCCGCGAGCGGAGCGAGTCGTGCTGCTCGGTGGCGGTGCCCTGTTCTTCGGTGAGATGTGGAACGGCCTGGTGCTCAAGATCGTCATCTTCATCCTCGCCCTGACCACCAACATCACCGCATTCCAACGAATCATCTGGGTTTATCAGCACGCCCGCGGCGTGCCGCTCGAGGAGACCGAGCCGCAGCCGGTGCTGGCGTCCACGACGACAGAGGAAAACGAGTGAAGACAGGGCTGGACATCGCGCCGGCGGAAGGGCGGCTCGGCGTTCTTCTCGTGGGCCTGGGCGCCGTCGCGACCACCTTCATTGCGGGTGTCGAATCCGTGCGCAGGGGGCTGACGCAGCCGATCGGGTCGCTGGCGCAGATGGGCAACATCCGGCTCGGCAAGCGGACCGAGGCCCGCCAGCCCAAGATCCGCCAGCTCGTGCCGCTCGCAGAACTCCATGACCTGGTGTTCGGCGCCTGGGACCCGATCCCCGACGACGCCTATGACAGCGCACGCAACGCGCGAGTTCTCGATCCGCAGGATCTCGAGCCGATCGCCCCCTTCCTGAAGACAATCGTGCCCATGCCGGCCGTGTTCGACCCGGCCTATGTGAAGCGCTTGCACGGCACGAACCTGAAGAGCGGCCGGAACAAACGGGACCTCGCGGAGCAGTTGCGCGCAGACATCCGGCGCTTCAAGCAGGAGAACCGCTGCGAGCGACTGGTCATGGTGTGGTGTGGCTCGACCGAGGTGTTCCTCGAGGTCGGCGCCGAGCATGCATCGCTGGCCGCGTTCGAGCACGCGATGGAGCAGAGTGCGCACGCCATCGCGCCGTCGATGCTGTACGCGTACGCGGCGCTCATGGAAGGTGTGCCCTTCGCCAATGGTGCGCCGAACCTGACCGTCGACATCGCCGCGCTCAGAGATCTCGCCGCCGAACGCAACGTGCCGATCGGTGGCAAGGACTTCAAGACCGGCCAGACGATGATGAAGACCATCCTCGCGCCCGGCCTCAAGGCGCGGATGCTCGGAGTGTCGGGCTGGTTCAGCACCAACATTCTGGGTAACCGGGACGGCGAGGTGCTCGACGATCCCGAGTCGTTCAAGACCAAGGAGGAGTCGAAGCTGGGCGTGCTCGAGTACATCCTCCAGCCGGAGCTGTACCCGGAGCTGTACGGCAGCGTCTACCACAAGGTGCGGATCAACTATTATCCGCCACGTGGCGACAACAAGGAGGGTTGGGACAACCTCGACATCTTCGGCTGGATGGGTTACCCGATGCAGATCAAGATCGACTTTCTGTGTCGGGACTCGATCCTTGCCGCGCCCATCGTGCTGGACCTCGCGCTGTTCATGGACCTGGCGGCGCGCGCCGAGATGGGCGGCATCCAGGAATGGCTCTCATTCTACTTCAAGAGTCCGCAGACGCTGCCGCAACTCTACCCGGAGCACGACCTCTTCATCCAGCACTTCAAGCTGAAGAATACCTTGCGTCACCTGATGAACGAGGAGCAGATCACGCATTTGGGCCTGGATTATTACCAGGGTGATTGATGATTGCGGGCGGCGCTGAGTGTCCGGCGGAGCCGCGCGTTGATGGTTGGTGGTTGGTGGTTGATGGGTGATGGTTGGGGACGGCGCCGCTCTGCATGCGGCGCGGCCGCGATCAACCATCGACCATGGACCATCAACGGCGCGCACCGCGAAGGTTGAGTCGAACCGCGAACCCGAACCGTGCCGCGAACCCAGTGTTCATCGTGCTGGAAGGCGTCGAGGGTGCGGGCAAGAGCACGCAGGCGAAGCGGCTGGTGGCCTGGTTGGAGCGCTCGGGCGCAGCGGTGGAGAGCGTGCGGGAGCCGGGCGGCGTCGCCCTGAGCGAGGCGATCCGCGGGCTGCTGCTGGACAGCGCTGCGGTGCCGGCGCGGGTCGAGTTGCTGCTGCTCCTGGCCGCGCGTGCCGCGCTGGTCGAGGAGCGGCTGCGGCCGGCATTGGACAGCGGCAAGATGGTGGTCGCGGATCGCTATGACCTGTCCACGCTGGCGTATCAGGTGCACGGTCGCGGGCTACCGGAGGCCGAGGTGCGCGCGCTGAACGCGTTCGCGACGGGTGGTGTACGGCCGGATCTCACGATCGTCCTGGATGTGCCCGTGGAGCTGGGCGCGGCGCGGCGCGCGCGCCGCAGGCCGGACCGGATCGAGCGGGCGGGCTCGGAGTTTCACGCGCGAGTCGCCGGGGCATACCGCTTGCTGGCCCGGTCCGAGCCCGGTGTCGCGCTGGTGGATGCCAGCGGCAGCGCCGCAGCGGTGCACGAGGCGGTCGTAGAGCTGGTCAGGTTACGTTTTCCCGAAACCTTTCCCGGGGCACCGGGTTCTACGGGATAGCCCGCGCTGGGGACGGGCAAAAGGGTCGTACTTCGGAGGTCGAATGAGGATCAAACGCTCCATTCTGGCGCCGCTTTTCGTGGCGGTGATCGGGCTGTCGACGGGCGGCTGGTTCCTGCAGCGCGGCGCCGCGCCGGGCGAAAACGTGTACATGCAGGCGCGCCTGTTCGAGGAGGTGCTCCAACGCGTCTCCTCGCAATTCGTGGATGAGAAGGATCCGTCGCAGCTCTACCGCATGGCAATCGATGGTCTGCTGGAGGAGCTGGACGATCCGCACACGGCGTTCCTGACGCCCGATGACTACGAAGACCTGCACATCGGCACCAGCGGCCAGTACGGCGGCGTGGGTATGCAGATCGACGTGCGCGGTGACTGGGTCACGGTGATCGCGCCGCTGCCGGGCACGCCGGCCGAGCGCGCGGGACTGCAGGCGGGTGATCGCGTGATCGAGATCGATGGCGAGTCGACGGAGGGCTGGACGAACGATCAGGCCGTCGCCGTGCTGCGCGGCCCTGAGGGTGAGCCGGTCGAGTTGAAGGTGGCGCGGGTCGGCGTCGATCAGCCGATTCCGTTCACGATCGTCCGCGCGGAGATCCACGTCAACTCGGTGCAGACCGCCTACATGGTGGAGCCGGAGATCGGCTACCTCGAGATGACGGTCTTCAGCGAGACCTCGGCACGCGAGATGAAGGAGTCCATCGCGAAGCTGCGGGCGCAAGGCATGAAGCGGCTGATCCTGGATCTGCGGCGGAATCCGGGCGGCTTGCTGGACCAGGGCGTGATGGTGACGGAAATGTTCCTGGACCGCGGTCAGGCGATCGCCGAGACGCGCAGTCGGGCCGCCGGTTTCAGCCAGACATTCAAGGCGCGGTCGGGCGAGGAGTTTCCGGATCTGCCGATCGTGGTGCTGGTTGGACCGTACACGGCCTCGGCGTCGGAGATCTTCGCCGGCGCGCTGCAGGATCACGACCGCGCGCTGATCATCGGTCAAACGACCTTCGGCAAGGGCTCGGTGCAGACGCTCTACGAGCTGTCGGGCGGCAATTACCTGAAGCTGACGACCGGTCGGTGGTATACGCCGGTCGGCCGGTCGATCGATCGGCCGCTGGATCTGGAGGAGCGCGCCGAGGCGCTGATGGCCGGCCCGGATGCGATCGAAAACGGTGCGCAGGCCAGGCCGGACGAGGAGTTCCGCACCGACGGTGGCCGCACGGTCTACGGCGGCGGCGGCATCTTCCCCGACGTCGTGATTCGGCCTGACACGCTGGGGCAGCCAGAGCGCGATCTCGGGCGCGCACTGGAGAGGCACGGCTCGGACTTCAACGATGTCGTGTACACCTGGTCGGTGCGGTACGCGCGCGAGCATCCGGAGCTCGAGCCGGGCTTCGAGGTCACACCGGCGATCATGGCCGACTTCTACGATGCGCTGCAGGGCGCCGGCATCGCGGTCGAGCGTGTGATCTACGATGCGGCATCGGACGCGCTCGCCAAGCGACTCGCAACGGAAATCACCCACGTGAAATGGGGTGACCTCGAGCGGCGCCGCCGCTGGAACGCGGAGGACCGCCAGGTCCGCGCGGCAATCGAGGTTCTCCAGCAGGCGACGACGCCCGCCTCCGTGTTCGCGATCGCCGAGCGGCTCAAGGCGACGCAGGTCGGCGCCGCGATGCGTTGACGCTCCTCGCGCTCGTCACGCTGTTCGGCGTCGGTATCGCCGTCGGCGTCGTCTCCGGACTACTGGGAATTGGAGGAGGGGTGCTGATCGTGCCCTTCCTCTATTTCTTTTACGAGCATGGGTCGTGGAGCGGCACCGCGCTTGCCCCGGCCCTGCACGCGGCGGTGGCCCACGCCACGAGCCTGTTCATCATCCTGCCGACCGCGATCCGCGGGACCCTGACCTACAACCATGCCGGGCTGGTCGCGTGGCAGGCCGCGCTGCCGATCGGTGCCGCGTCGGTCGTCGCCGCGATCGCGGGTGCCAGCGCTGCGACCGTGGTCGCGCCGGAGGTGTTGAAGCTCTCCTTCGGCATCGTGCTGCTCGTCTCCGGCCTGCGCATGCTGCGCGGCCGCGCACACGATGCCGCCACGCATCCGGAGCGGTTGACGCTGTCGCGCACGATTCCGACCGGTCTGGCCGTGGGTGCCTTCTCCGCGCTCATGGGTGTCGGTGGCGGCATCGTCGCGATTCCGCTGCTGGTGCACGTGGTCGGCATTGAGCTGCGCAAAGTGGCGGCGACATCGCTTGCGATCATGGTGCTGGCCGCGGCGGCGGGCGTCATCACGTACGCGGTGCAGGGGATGGGCGAGCCAGGGCTGCCGAGCTTCAGCCTCGGCTACATCCATTTTCTGGCCGCGCTGCCGATCCTGGCGACCTCGCTCCTTGCAGTGGGCGCCGGCGTCGCGCTCAACCGTCAGATGGCAACGCCGGCACTGCGCGTCCTGTTCGGTCTGGTCTTCGTGCTTCTCGGTCTGCGTCTGATCTGGCAGAACCTGATGCTCGTGCTGTGAGCGCGGCGGCGAGCAGGACCAGGTATACGGGCGCGTATTCGGCGACCACGGCGGCCACTGGCAGGCGCCATTCACCGGTCGCTCGATAGGGCCCGAGCACGACGTAGGCCAGCGGCACGGTCAGCGACCAGACCAATACGGCGAGCGCCGGCGGGTTGCCGTACCGAAGACTTGCGGCCATGCTGCTCCCCGGGCGCCGCGGTGCGAGCGCGGCGGCGGCCAGCGGCAGCACCCAGAGCAGGTACCAGGGGTGCACGACGGGCGCGAGCAGCAGCAGGGCAAGCAGGATGCCGAGAGCGGCCTCGACGGGCGCGGGGCGACGGCGCCAGACCACGATCCAGACGACGCCGAACGCGCCGGCCACCGCGAGCCGTGCGGCGGTGGGCGGTGCCAGCGCTGCGACCATGGCGAAGATGCTGCCGTTGAAGCTCCATTGCTGCGCGAAGAGGCCGAGGCTGCCGAGCACGGCGGTGCCCGAGACCAGCAGGTAGGGCAGGTACAACAGCAGTAGCACGAGGCCGAAGCCGCCCAGTACGCGGCGCGCGTGGCGGCGCGCAAGGAACGGCAGGACCGGGATGCTGAAGAGCTTCGCGGCGGTGGCGGCGGCGAGCCAGGCACCCGCGGCCAACGGGCGCGGTCGCACGGCAGCGCGCAAGGCGAGCAGCAGCGGCAGTACCGCGAGGGGCTCGAAGTGGCCGCTGGCCGCGACCTCGATGATCGGCAGCGGGTGCCATGCGTACAGCGCGGCCCATGCGGGCATGCGGCCCAGCGATCCGAGCAGCCGAGCCAGCGCGAGGATGACGCCGAGATCGAGTGCCACGATCAGCAGCTTCCAGGCGAGCAGGCTCGGCGCGGCCGCGAAGGCGAGCTGCGCTGCCGGCGGATAGATCGTGGGCAGTTCCGGGTGGTTGATGAGCGGCCGCTCGGCCCCGGCGAAGACGCGCGTCTCGGCTGCGGCCGGCGCATAACGATAGGGGCTGAGGCCGGCGCGCTGCGCTCGGCCGTCGTGCAGGTAACGCCAGACGTCGTCGGACAGGCTCGGCACGGTAGGAATCAAGAGGAGTCGCAGTCCTAGAGCAGTCGCGAGAATCCAGCGGAGCCGGAGCGGAGCGCGCAGGTGCAGAACGAACGCGGTCAGCGCCACGAGCGCGGCAGCGCCGAAGAGGCCGATGTAGCGGGCGGGCAGCGCGCCGGGATCGGGCTGGGCGGCGATCAGCGCCAGCAGGCCGGCCTCGGCGGCGAGCGCCAGCACGAGGAAGGAGCGGGCGCGCGACACCGGGCCAATCTAGTGGCCACCGGCCCGCGGCTGCACATCATCGTGCCGGCACTCGATGAGGAGGCCGCACTGCCGCTGGTCCTGCCCGAGCTTCTCGACTGCCTCGCCGCCGATCCGTCGATCGGCGCGTACGAGGTGCTGGTCGTCGACAACGGCTCGCGCGACCGGACTGCGGCAGTCGCCGCGGCGGCCGGAGCGCGCGTGGTCCGCGAGCCGCGGCGCGGCTATGGTGCGGCATGCCTGGCTGGGCTCGCTGCGCTGAAGCGCGGCGATGCGGACGACGTCGTCGCATTCTTCGACGCCGACGGCAGCCATGACCCGGCGGAGCTGCCCAACCTGCTCGCACCGATTCGCGCGGGCGCAGCGGAGCTCGTGCTGGGCAGCCGCAGCCTGGGCAGTGCGGAGGTCGGCGCGCTGGCGCCGCACGCCGCGTTCGGCAACGCTTTGGCGGTGCGCCTGATCGCCTGGGCGACCGGGCACAGGTACACGGATCTCGGCCCGTTCCGTGCGATCGAGCTGGCCGCGCTCGAGCGGCTCGGTATGCAGGACCGCGACTTCGGCTGGAACATCGAGATGCAGGTGCGGGCGGCGCGGGCCGGCCTGGCCACCTGCGAGGTGCCGGTGCGTTGGCGGCGCCGCCGCGCGGGTCAGTCGAAGATCAGCGGCCGTATCTGGCCGAGCGCGCGCGCGGGCGCGAAGATCCTGTGGACCGTCATGAAGCATGCTGCCTGATCGGCTAATCGTCTTCGCCAAGCGGCCGATGCCAGGCCGTGTGAAAACGCGCCTCGTGCCGCCGCTCACGGTGGACGAGGCGGCCGCATTGTACGACGCGATCCTGCGCGACGTCGTGGCGCTGGCCGCGCGTCAGCACGCGCAACTGGAGCTGTGGTATCAGCGCGGCGTGGGCGCGCGCGAGTTCTTCCGCGAGCACTTCCCGGTCGTGCCGCTGCAGCCACAGGGCGGTGGCGAGCTGGGCGAGAAACTGGCTGATGCCTTCCAGCGCTCCTTTGCGAGTGGCGCCGAACGCGTCGTCATCATCGGCAGCGACTCACCCACCCTGCCGGAGAGCGTGTTGACCGGCGCGTTCGAGGCACTCGACGACGCAGACCTGGTGCTGGGTCCGGCTAGCGACGGTGGCTACTACCTCGTGGGTCTAAGGGCGGCCGCGTGGCCGCGCGGCACCGTCCTCTTCGACCACATTCCGTGGTCGACCCCCGATGTCCTGCGACGTACGCGCGAGCGTGCCGAGAAGAAAGGGCTGTCGCTGCGCGCTCTGCCCGGCTGGTACGACGTCGATGGAGTCGAGGATCTACGGCAGGCGCAGCGGGACACGGAGCCCGACTCGCACCTGGCCCACTGGCTCGAGCAGCGACCCGACTTGACCGGATCACCACGCGCGTGAGCCGGGTGAACGCCGCGGCTGCGGAGCGCACGCTGCGTGGGCCGATCGGCGCACAACGGCGACCGCTCCTGCCATGGCATTCCGCAGACCATCGTTGAACCCTATGGACGGCCGAGGCCACGCCTGCATCGAGGTGTGGCGTGGCTCAATGGTCGAGTCCCGGCACCGCGTGGCCGTGGCGGTCGTGGATGCCGGTGGGCGTCTCCGTGCGCGCGCCGGCGCCGCGACCACGGTCACGTACGCCCGCTCGGCGCTGAAGCCGATCCAGGCGCTGCCGCTGATCGAGGATGGGGTCGCCGAGCGCTTCGGTCTGAGCGCGCGCGAGCTGGCCCTGTGCTGCGGCTCGCACGGCGGCGAGCTGATCCATGTCGAGGCGGCGGCGTCGATCCTGCGCAAGATCGGTGCTGATGAGACAGCCCTGGTCTGCGGCCCGCACGCGCCGCTGCACCCGGCCGCGGCGAAGGCGCTCGAAGCCGCGGGTCGATTGCCGCGGCGGCTGCACAACAACTGCTCCGGCAAGCACGCCGGCATGCTCGCGCTCGCGCGCCATCACGGCTGGAGCATGGCGGGCTACGAGCAGGCGCAGCACCCGCTGCAGCAGCGAGTGCTCGACGAGGTCGCGCGCTGGTGTGGCGTACCGATCGACGAAATCGGCACGGCCGTGGACGGCTGCGGCGTGATCACCTTCGCGCTGTCGCTGCCGGCACTCGCGCGCAGCTTCGCGCTGCTCGCCGCGGGCGCGCGTCGCAGCGCCCAACCGTCCGCGGCGAGCGCGATCGTACGAGCGATGACGCGTTGCCCGGAATACGTCGGTGGGACCGAGCGGCTGTGCACCGAGCTCATACGCGTGACCGAAGGCCGCGTCTTCGCGAAGGTCGGCGCAGAAGGCGTCTACTGTGCCGGCGTGCCGGGAGCCGAGCTGGGAATCGCGCTGAAGATCGAAGATGGCGCACGCCGGGCCGCCGAACCCGCGCTGCTCGCCGTATTGCGCACGCTCGGGCTGCTGGCGCAGGAGGAGCTGGGTGAGCTGGGGCGCTTCGCCGAGCCGGACGTCGTCAACACGCGAGGTGAGCGCGTCGGCCGCGTGCGCGCCAGCCTGGAGCTGGAGGCAACCGATGGATGACGCGCTTCGAGCCCTCATCGTGCTGTCCGTGGCATTGGGTCGTGGCGGCCGCGATTGTGTGGCCCACGCGTTGGACCGGGCGGCGGCGAGCGCGCCGCGTGAGGCGATCGAGGAAGCGCTGCTGCAGAGCTATCTGTTCATCGGCTACCCGGCCGCACTGAACGCCATTGCAACTTGGCGGGAACGGAGCGGTGCGCCGCCGCCCGCGCCGGCGGAGGACGCATGGGCTGCCTGGCTGGCGCGTGGCGAGCAGACCTGCGAGCGCGTCTATGGGGGTCAGTACGACAAGCTCCGGCGCAACGTCGCCGCGCTGCACCCCGACCTGGAGCGGTGGATGCTGGTCGAGGGCTACGGCAAGGTGCTGGCGCGGCCGGGGCTGGATCTTGCCGCGCGCGAGCTGTGTGTTGCTGCGTTGCTCGCGGCGCAGGACGCGGCGCCGCAGCTCCACGCGCACCTGCGCGGCGCGCTGAACGCCGGTGCGCCGGTGGAGGCGGTGGAAGCGGCCGTCGCATGCATGACGGAGGAGCTTCCGGCCGAGCGCTCGACGACGCTCCAGCTCACCTGGAGCCACGTGTTGTCGCGCTGGCAGAGCAAGCGGCTCGAGACGCCGGCGCAACGGCGCGGGCCCGGTGAATCCTGAGCAGCAAGGGCGGCAGCGGTGTTCGTCGATCAGGCGGTCATTGACGTCGAGGGTGGAACGGGTGGCTCCGGTGCCGAAGCGTTCCGGCGCGAGACATTCGTGCCGCGGGGCGGGCCGTCTGGCGGCGACGGCGGGCGGGGCGGCGATGTCCTGCTGCGGGCCGACCCGCAGCTCACGACGCTGCTGGATTACCGCTACCAGACGCTCTATCGGGCGGAGCGCGGACAGCATGGTATGGGGAAGAACCGGACCGGCCGGAGCGGTGCGGACCTGGTGCTGCGGGTGCCACCGGGTACGGTCGTGCGCATCGCCGAGACGGGTGAGCCGCTGGGCGAGCTGACCGAACCGGACAGCGAGCTGGTCGTGGCACGCGGTGGCCGCGGTGGGCGTGGCAATGCGGCATTCGCGTCACCCACGAATCGGGCTCCGCGTGAGTGGGAGCCGGGGGAGGAGGGTGAGCGTCGGCGCATCGCCCTCGAGCTGAAGCTGATCGCCGACGTGGGCCTGGTGGGCCTGCCGAACGCGGGCAAGTCGACGCTGCTCGCCGCGGTCTCGGCCGCGCGACCGAAGATCGCAGACTACCCGTTCACGACGCTGACGCCGAACCTGGGTGTAGTTCCGCTGTCCGGACATCGCAGCTTCGTGGTCGCAGACATTCCGGGCATCATCGAGGGCGCGCACGAGGGGCGCGGGCTCGGGCTGCGCTTTCTGCGCCACATCGAGCGAACGCGCACGCTCGCGTTCCTCATCGCTGCGGATTCGAGCGACGTCCAGGGCGAGTACGAGCTGCTGCGGGCGGAGATCGCGGCGCACTCGCAGGAGCTGAGCCGCAAGCCGCACTGCGTCGTGATCACCAAATCGGATCTGCTCGCGTCCGACCAGCCGCGCCCGCGGGTGCATGCACCGGAGTCGTGGGCCCACTTCGTCATCTCGGCGGTCGCGCGGCGCGAGCTGGACGCGTTTCTGGAGGCCCTCTGGGGTAGGGTCGATGCCGAGCGCGAAGCGGCGGAGGCCCCCACGGATCGCGCAGGGTGGGTGCAGTGACCGGCGAGCGCGAGGTGCCGACCCCGGCGCTCCCGACCGCAGCGGAGGAGGTTCGAGCGCTGCTGCAGCTGCGGCTGTTGCCGGGCGTGGGCGAGGTGACGATCACGCGCCTGCTGAAGCGCTACGGCAGACCGAGCCAGGCGCTGCGCGCGTCACGCGCAGAGCTGGGCGACGCCGCCGTTCGCGCACGTGACTCCGCGCGCATTCTGCGCCGACTCGACCGGATCCTGGATCTGAACGCCACCGGGCCGTCGCGGCTGATCCTCTGGGGAGCCGCCGACTACCCGAGCCGGTTTCGCCAGCTCCACGTGCCGCCGCTCGCCCTGTGGGCGCAGGGCCGGCTCGAGCTGGCCGAGCAGCGGTGTGTGGCGGTGGTCGGCTCGCGGCGGCACACGGCCTACGGTGCCGACTCGGCACGTCGCTTCGCCGAGGAGCTCGCGCGAGCCGGACTGGTTGTGGTCAGCGGTCTTGCCCGCGGCATCGACGGCCATGCGCACCGCGCGGCGTTGTCGATCGGCGGTGCGACGCTCGCCGTGCTCGGCTGCGGCATCGACGTGCGCTACCCGGCCGAACACCAGCAGTTGCAGGCGCGGATCGGCGAGGAGGGGCTATTGCTCAGCGAGTTCGAGCCCGGCACACCACCGCTCGGCTTCAACTTCCCGCGGCGTAACCGGCTGATGGCGGCACTGGCCGAAGCGATCGTGGTCATCGAGGCAATGGCGAAGAGCGGCGCGATCGTCACGGCCGACCACGGGCTGGCAATCGGGCGTGACGTCTTCGTCGTGCCCGGTCCGATCGGCAGGCTGACCAGCGCGGGGAGCAACGCGTTGCTGAGCGAAGGTGCCGCGCCGGTGTGCGACCCGCGAGAGGTGTTCGCTGCGCTGCACTTGATGCCACCAGCGCCGCGCCGGCACCGTGGGATCCGGCACGATGGCTCGCGACGACGTCGGCCGGAGGCTGCGCCCGCGGATGGGCCGGCGCCAGCACCGGTACCGCCGCCCGGACTGACGGCCGCCGCGCTGCGCATGTGGCACCTGCTCGAGCCGGAGCCGCAGCATATCGATGCGCTGGCCGCGGCCGCAGCGCTCGGCAGTCCGGGTGCGCTGAGCGCCGTGCTCGAGCTCGAGTTGCGGGGCGCGGCGCGGCAACTTCCCGGGCAGCGTTACATGCGGGTGTGAGGGCCCGCGATCCTGCCGCCGCCGCCGGGGTAGCAGTCCACCGTGAAACCCGCGCACCTCTACATCCACGTCCCGTTCTGCCTGCGTCGGTGCAGTTACTGCGACTTCGCCGTCACCGCGACGCGCGAGCCGCCCATCGCTGCGTGGCTCGATACGCTCGGCGACGAGCTGGCGAGTTTGCTGCGCAGCCGACATTGGGATCGGCTCGAGCTGGAGACGGTCTATATCGGCGGCGGCACGCCATCGCTGCTGGGAACCGGAGCGATGGCCGAGCTGCGGGCGCGCGTGCAGCGGCTGGTCGACCTGCGCCGGGATCTCGAGTGGACCGCCGAGGCGAACCCGGAGACGTTGACGCCCGAGCTAGCCGACGACTGGGCTGCCGCAGGCGTCAACCGCGTCAGTCTGGGTGCGCAGACATTTCATGAGCCTGCGCTGCGTTGGATGGGACGCCTGCATGGAGTCGAGGGCCCGGGTCGCGCGGTCCAGGCTGCCCGTGCCGCCGGCATCGGCAACATCAGTCTCGACCTGATCTTCGCGCTGCCGGCGCGACTCGGCCGGGACTGGGCGGCGGACCTGGAACGCACGCTCGAGCTCGCGCCGTCCCACGTCTCACTCTACGGCCTCACGGCCGAGGAGGCGACGCCGCTGGGACGCTGGGTGCGCAGTGGCCGCGAGCAGCTGCCCGCCGAGGAAGCCTACGAGACCGAGTACCTGCTCGCCGCCGAACGCTTCGCGGCGGCCGGGTTCGAGCACTACGAGGTCTCGAATTTTGCGCGGCCCGGGCTACGCTCGCGCCACAACACGGCGTACTGGACGGGTGCGCCGTATGTCGGGCTCGGCCCGGGTGCGCACTCCTATCTTCCGCCCGCACGCTGGTGGAACCTGCGCGACTGGGAGGCGTACCGCACGGCGGCAGCAACGGGTTCGCCGACCCGGGCCGGCGAGGAGCGGGTCGAGCACGACGCCGAGCGGCTGGAGAAGGTGTGGCTCGGCCTGCGGTCCGACGCGGGTCTGCCCCTGGCCACGCTCGACCCCGACGCGCGCGAGCTGCTAGCCGACTGGACGAGAGCCGGCTGGGCAGATGTGGGCGCGGAGCGCCTTCGCCTAACACCTCGCGGTTGGCTCCTGCTCGATCGGCTGGCACTCGAGCTGGTGCATGCGCCCAGCGCTTGACCCGGCTCGAGCGCCGCGGACACATTCTGCGGCTGTTCTGTCCTCGACCAACACGTGAAGATGCGTGAAGATTTCCAGCTCAGCGACCGCGAACGCGATGTGCTCGAGGCGGTGATCCGGAGCTTCGTCGATTCGGCGGAGCCCGCCGGCAGCCGCACGGTCGCGCGCAGGTTCCCGTTGGGCATCTCGGCCGCGACGGTGCGCAACACCATGGCCGACCTCGAGGAGAAGGGATTCCTGTATCACCCGCATACCTCGGCGGGCCGCATTCCGACCGACCGCGCCTACCGCTACTACGTCGATGGTCTGATGCGGCCGGTGCGGCTCAGCGTCGCCCAGGAGCGGCGGCTGCGCCACGAGCTGGGCGCGGCCGAACCGCCCGCATTGGAACGACTGCTGCGGCGCTGCGCGCAGGCATTGGGCCTCGTGTCGGGTGAGCTCGGCCTGGCGATGAACCCGGGGCTGGACGAGGCCGTGCTCGAAAAGCTCGAGCTGATCAGCGCCGCACCGGAGAAGGTCCTGCTGGTGCTGACGCTGCGCAGCGGCACGATTCGCACCGTCTACATCGATCTGCCGGGAACGGTCCCGGCCGAGACGCTGCACGCGGTGAGCGCCGTCTTGAACGAGCGACTCGCGGGCCAGACGCTGCGCGAGATCCGTGGCAGCCTGCCCGAGCGCCTGCGCGATACGGGCCTGGCCGATGAAGCCGCACACGGGCTGCTCAACATATTCCTGCAATCGGGTGACGACCTCTTCGAGGCGAATCCGCCGGTCGACGAGCAGGTCCATCTCGGTCGCACCAGTGTGCTGGCCGCGCAACCGGAGTTTGCCAGCGGAACGCAGCTGAAGAGTCTGATCGAGCTGACCGAGCAGCGCGACCTGTTTGCGAGAATGCTCAACCACCGGTCGCGGCAAGCGCCGCTCGAGGTCACGATCGGCCGGGAGCACGGACGACCGGAACTGAGCCCGTTCACGCTCGTCACATCGCACTATCAGAGCGGCAATCTGAGTGGCGTCATCGGCGTGATCGGGCCGACCCGTATGCCCTACGAGCGAGTCGTCGCCATCGTCGACGCCGCGAGCAAACTGGTCTCCGAGCTGCTCGACTCCGCCACATCCTGAGAACGCATGCGTGATTACTATGAGATCCTCGGCATCGCGCGTGACGCAGACGCCGAGACCATAAAGAAGGCGTACCGCAAGCTGGCGCTGCAGTACCATCCGGACCGCAACTCGGGCTCGGGTGAGGCCGCCGAGCAGTTCCGCGAAGCGACCGAGGCGTACGAGGTCTTGAAGGACGCCGAGAAGCGAGCCGCATACGACCGCTACGGTCACGCCGGTGTGCGTGGCGCCGGCGCAGGGAGTGGCGGGTTCGGCTTCGATTTCGCCGACGCGCTGAACATCTTCATGCGCGATTTCGGCGGCTTCGGCCTCGACGACCTGTTCAGCGGGCGCCGCAGCCACGGCGGCGGGCCCCGCAAAGGCGCCGATCTGCGGATCTCCGTACCGCTGACACTGCAGGAGGTCGCGAGCGGGGTTCGCAAGAAGCTGCGCGTGCGCGTACTCGAGCATTGCGAGACGTGTCGCGGCAGCGGGGCGGCGGCCGGTACTGCGCCGCAACGGTGCAGCACGTGCGGCGGCGCAGGCGAGGTGCGTCGGGTGCAGCGGTCGGTTCTGGGCCAGATGGTCACGGTCACAGCCTGCCCGCAGTGCGGTGGCCAGGGCGAGGTGATCGAGAAGCCGTGTGCGGCGTGCGCCGGGCGTGGTGTGCAGGCGCAGGACCGCACGCTGGATGTCGACGTGCCTGCCGGCGTTTCGAGCGGCGATTACATCACGTTGCGAGGCAAGGGCAATGTCGGCGATCGCAACGGCATGCGGGGCGACATCCTGGTCGTACTGGAGGAGCAGGAGGATCCGCGGTTCGTGCGCGAGGGCGCCGACCTGATCTACGATCTGCCGCTCACGTTCACGCAGGCGGCGCTGGGTGCCGAGGTCGAGGTCCCCACCGTGAACGGCACCATGCGCTTGAAGATCCCGCAGGGTACACAGTCTGGCCGGCTGCTGCGCATGCGGGGCCGCGGGCTGCCGCACCTGCGCGGCGGCGGGCAGGGTGACCAGATCGTGCGGGTGCTCGTCTGGGTCCCCACGGAGCTCACGCGTGAGCAGGAAGACGTTCTGCGCCGACTCGCCGAGGTCGAAGCGCCTGTGCCGGACGTGGCAGGTCGCGACTCGCGCGGCTTCTGGACCAAGGTACGCGAGGCCTTCAGCGCCTGAGCTGCCGCGGGAACGTCGCTTGCATTTCACGCGAGCCGATAGTTCCGCACAACCGGAGGACGAGGTGGGCCTCGAAGAGCAGCACGGAGCCGCACGGGCGCTGGGCGCCCGTCCATGCCTGAGGCAGCGCGCGAGCGTGCTGGCGCGAGAGACGCCATTGCCGCGGCGCCACAACGAGATCGTGCCGTGGGCAGTCGATGAGCTCGGCATCAGCGGCGAGTTCGCCGTGCTCGCTTACGACATCGCTCGCCAGGAAGGGCTCGAGCCCGCGCTGCTGTTCGAGCTGGTCCGCTGCGGTGTCGCCATCCGCGAAGCCGATACGCCGGACGTGCCGAGCCTCGAGCCCACACCGCCCGAATGGCTGCAGCGGGCTCCGGATCCTGCGGCAGCGCGTCGCGAATGGCGGCTGCGCGCGAGCGCACGGCGGCTGCGTGCGCTGGTCGAGGATCGCGGCTCGGCGTCGGCTGGGCTCGAGGC
The DNA here is from genome assembly GCA_050732635.1 of Longimicrobiales bacterium. Lineage (GTDB taxonomy): Bacteria > Gemmatimonadota > Gemmatimonadetes > Longimicrobiales > RSA9 > JBOHRE01. The sequence continues at coordinate 21,838 of JBOHRE010000037.1, forward strand.
GTTCGCCTCGCTCGACGACGTCGAGGAGGTCGCCTACTGAGCGACGGCGTCGCCCTGCGACGGGGTCGCGAGCACACGCGCCGGAATCAGCACGTGGAACGTGCTGCCCGCGCCCGGTTCGCTGTGGAAGCCGATCTCGCCGGCGAGCCGCTCGACCGCTTCGCGGGCGATCGCCAGCCCGAGTCCAGTGCCCGGCGCGCTGTCCGGGTGAGCGCGAAAAAATCGCTTGAACACGTGGACCTGCGCCGCCTCCGGAATGCCGAGACCGTTGTCGCTGACCTCTACCCGGAGTCTCTCGCGACCGTCGTCGTAGGAGGCGCGGATGTCGACACGTCGTTCGGCCTTCGCCGGATCAGCGTATTTGATGGCGTTGCCGACCAGGTTGACGAGTGCCAGCTCGAGCGGTCCGCGCGGCGCGGCGATGTCGGGCAGCTCGTTCGAGACGCGCACCTCGACCTCGTTCTGTTCCGCCATCGTGTGCAGATCGGCGATCACGGATTCGATGATCTGCGGCACCGGAACGCGCGGCGGCTTTTCGTCCTCGGGTATTTCGAGGCGCGACAGCGAGCGGATATCGTCGACGATGGCGTGCGCCCGATCGATGTTGCGCAGGATCATGTCGAGGAAGCGGTCGCGCTGCTCCGCATCGCCGCTGACGAGCTCGTCCTGGAGCAGCTGCGCGGCACCGCGCGCGCTGCCCAACGGATTCTTGAGCTCATGCGCAATGGTGTGGCCGAGGACCTCGATGCGTCGGGCGAGCTCGCGCTGCCGCTCCACATCCAGCTCGCGGTACGTGCCGGCCGTGATCGTGCCGATCGCGCTGAGCACGCCACTCAACCGTGCTGCCGCGCTCCAGCTGCGCCCGAGATCGATCTCGGGGGCATCGGTGAATGCGGACGCGCGCGCGAAGATCGCCTGCCCGAGCATCTCGACATCCTTCAGCAGCTCCTGCACGTCGTAACCGAGCTCGAAGCGCTCCGCCGTTGCGGCGCGCACGGTGGCCAGCAGGGTCCACTCGGAGTCGGCTGTGCCGGCAACCCGATCGGCGATGGCATCGACGAGCTGCGGCGCGATCTCTCGCAGCCGTGCCGTCTCTTCGCGCTGCTGGGGGCGAACGGCCGCGCGCGCGCCAACACGCTCCCGCCAGTCGTCGGCAATGTCCTGCCGGCGGCTGCGCAGGTGCTCGGCGAGCGCCTTCAGCAATGCGGTATCGTCGGGTGCCTGCATTGAATCGGGCAGCTTTCGCAAGTCCGGGGCCGGATCCGTGGTAGGCAAGCGGCGACGCGTGAAGTCGGGCGGCGAGAGCGCCGGCGCGGCAGCCGGCCCCGAGCACTGGCTGGTGCTGTCGGTTCGCGTCCCTGCCGAGAACCAGATCGAGCTGCTGGTCGAGACGCTGATCGCGCTGGGCGGCAGCGCCGTCGAGGAGTCGGCCGAGTGGCTCACGACGTACCTGCCGCAGCCGGCGAATCTCGCGCGCTGCATCGAACGAGCCCGCCGTCGCCTCGAGAGCGCCGTCAATGAAGGCCTCGAGCTGCACTGGCAGACGCACGCCGCCCAGGACTGGAGCGAGACCTGGAAGCGCGGCCTCGCACCCCGCCGCGTCGGCAAACGGCTCATTGTCGTCCCGAGCTGGACACGCGCCCGGAAGCGGCGTGGCGACGTCGTCCTCAGCATCGATCCGGGCATGGCCTTCGGCACGGGCGAGCACGCGTCGACGCGCGGCGTGCTGCGGCTTCTCGAATCGTCGGTGAAGCCGCGTGATCGGGTGCTGGACATCGGGACCGGCACGGCAATCCTCGCGATCGCCGCGATCCGTCTGGGCGGCGCCCACGTGCTCGCCTTCGATGCAGATGCGCAGGCGTTGGCGGTCGCGCGCACGAACACCGTGTGTAACCGCGTGGACGCTGCCATCGAGCTGCGGCACGGCCGGGTCGATGCGCGCTTGCTCGCATCGCTCGGCGCCGGCAGCTTCGATCTGATCACGGCGAACGTTCTGAGCGGCGTGCTGGTGCCGCTCCTGCCGGCGCTGGCGACGACGCTGGCGCCGCGCGGACGGCTGATTCTGGGCGGGATCCTGCGTAGCGAGGCGGACGCGCTCGCCCACGCCGCCGAGGCTGCCGGGCTGCGGGTCGTCCACACCGATGTGGAAGAGGACTGGTGGAGCGCGCTGCTCGGACCGTTCAGGGGTACCCGCGTGGCGCCAGGTTCCGGCGCGCCAGCTCCGCGGCAGTCAGGATCCGGCCGAGCGAGGCGGGCGCCGAAAGGACCAGCGGCGTGAGCCGCGCGAGCGTGCGGTCGAGCTCGCTGGTGAGATCAGCGCCTGCGACGTCGGCCGCGTCGCGAACCCGGGCCAGGCGTGCCGGGGTAGCAGTCAGGCCGGCGCGCTGCAGCGCCGGGGCGTAACGGGCGGCCGAGTCGGCGGTCCATAGCGGATGGACCCACGAGTGGGCGAACGGATCCTGCAGTTCGAAGCGATCCATGGGCTCCTCCGTCGGTGCGTACAGGGTACGCCTCGGCGCGGGGCGAGGCGATAGCTGATCGAGTCGATCCGGAGGTGCGTCGTGTCGGCATCCTGCTTGTTCTGTCGCATTGCGGCTGGCGAGATCGAGGCTCGGGTCGTACGCGAGGACGATGAGACGGTCGCGTTTCGGGACATCAATCCGCAGGCGCCGACCCACGTGCTGATCATTCCGCGCCGTCACGTCGCGTCGATCGATGCCATCGAGCCGGCCGATGAAGCGCTGGTCGGCAAGCTCTTCAGTGCAGCACGCGCGATCGCGCGCGCTGCGGGCATCGCGCAGTCGGGCTACCGCGTCGTGATGAACGCGGGCGCCGATGCGGGGCAGTCCGTGGACCACATCCACCTCCATTTGCTGGGTGGCCGGCCCCTCGCCTGGCCGCCGGGCTGAAACACGAGATGCTAAAGACGCGACTGCGGGAGGACCTGAATGCTGCGCGCCGCGCGCGAGACAAGGAGCGGACGGCGGCCTTGACGATGACGCTCGCGGAGGTGCGTAACCGCGAGATCGAGCTGGGCCGCGAAGCGGGCGATGACGACGTGATCGAGGTCGTGAACCGGGCGATCAAGCGGCGGCGTGAGGCGGCCGAGCAGATGCGCGCGGGCAAGCGGGCCGAGCTTGCCGAGAAGGAGGAGCGCGAGGCGAAGCTGCTGGGCACCTATTTGCCGCTGCAGCTCACGGACGCGGAGGTCCGTGAGCTCGTGCGTGAGGCAGTCGCACAGGGCGCTGACAACCTCGGGATGGTGATGGGCCGGCTGATGCCGCGGATCAAGGGCCGCTTCGATGGACGCGAGGCGAACCGCATCGTGCGCGAGGAGCTGGGCTGACCGCCCGTCGTCATGAACCAGCATGCACTCCAGGTCCTCGAGTTCCACGAGGCGCTCGACATCGTAGCGCGCTACGCTTCGAGCTCGCTGGGCGCGGCGGCGGTCCGCGCGCTCGAGCCGAGTGACGCGATGGCCTGGATCGAGCCGGAGCTGCGGCGCGTCGACCAGATGGCGGCGTTTCTGCTGCGCAATGATGACTGGGTGATCGCGCTGCTGCCGGATCTGCGACAGCCGCTGCGTCGGCTCGCGATCGAGGGCAGTGTGTGGGAGGGCGCCTGGTTCCGGGACGCGGCCGATCTTCTCGCCTCGGCGCGCCAGGCGCGCAGCGGCATCGCGCGGCAAGGCTCCGATTACCCGCTGCTGCTCGAGATCGCCGAGCGCATGGCCGAGCTGCCGGGGATCGAGCAAACACTGCGGGGCGCGATCGACTCGGCGGGCGCGGTGCGCGACGACGCGAGCAAGGAGCTGGCGCGGACGCGGCGCGAGCTGCGCGCAGCGCGGACGCGGATCGTCCAGCGGCTCGAAGCATATGTTGCGTCGCTGCCTGACAATGTACGGGTCGCAGACGCCTCGATCAGCGTGCGAGATGGCCGCTACGTTGTGCCGATCCGCCGCGAGGGCCGCGCCGAGGTCGGCGGCATCGTGCACGATGAATCCGCGACCGGCGCCACGCTGTTCGTCGAGCCGCCGCTCGCGATCGAGCTGATGAACCGGCTGCGCGAACTGGAGCTTGCCGAAGCACGGGAGGTGCAGCGGATTCTGCGGGAGCTGACGGTCCGGCTGCGCCCGCACTCTGAAGCGCTACACGCCATGTTCGATGCATTGATCGGGCTCGACGCATTGTTCGCACGCGGGCGCTACATATTGCTGCGCAACGCGAGGCGCCCGGCGGTGGTACCGGCCGGCGCCGGCGAATACAGGGTGCGCGAAGGTCGCCACCCGCTGCTGGCCGAAAGCGGCGATACGGTGGTCCCCTTCGACCTGGTCCTCGAGGCGGGCGAGCGTACGCTGCTCGTGTCCGGTCCGAACACCGGCGGCAAGACGGTGCTGCTGAAGGCCATCGGTCTGCTCAGCCTGCTCGCGCAGGCGGGTGTGATCCCGCCAGTCGGCGCCGGAACGACGTTGCCGCTGTTCCATGACGTCTTCGCCGACATCGGCGATGAGCAATCCATCGAGGCGTCGCTCTCCACCTTCTCGGCCCACCTGAAGAACCTGCGAGAGATTCTCGAGCACGCCGACGCCGGCTCGCTCGTGCTCATCGATGAGATCGGTAGCGGAACGGATCCGGCCGAGGGCGGCGCGCTCGCGCAGGCCATCCTGCTCGAGCTGACGCGGCGGCACGCGCTGACCATCGCCACCTCACATCTCGGTCAGCTCAAGCGGCTGGCGGGTGAGGAAGCGGGTGTGGTGAACGCGTCGCTGCAGTTCGATTCGCGCGAGTTGCGTCCCACGTATCGGCTGATCAAGGGTGTGCCGGGTCGCAGCTACGGCCTCGCGATCGCGCGACGGCTCGGCTTCCCCGAGGCACTGTTGGAGCAGGCGCAGGCGCACCTGCCCGGCGGCGAGACCGAGGTCAGCGAGCTGCTGGCCGAATTGGAAGACAAGGACCGCCGGATGGCCGAGACGCTGGCGCGCGCCGAGGCGGCGAGGTACGAGGCCGAACGCGCGAGCGAGGACCTCGAGCGGCGTGAGCGCGAGTTGCAGCAACGCGAGCGGGAAGCCGAGCGCCGTGCGCGACAGCAGGCGCGCGACCTGCTCACATCGGCGAGGAGCGAGGTCGAATCCACGATTCGCGAGCTTCGCGAGGCGGCGGCGCACGGTGCCGTCGGCAGCATCGACCGGGCTGCGCACGAGGTGCGGCAGCGGCTCGAGCAGGCCGCGCAGCGCCAGGCCGAGCGAGCGCCGCGGGAGCGGCGTGCGCAGCCCGAGCGGCCGCTCGTGGAGGGCGGCTGGGTCCGGCTCGCGTCGACAGGTGCGACCGGACGCGTAGCCGAAGTGCGCGATGGACGCGCCCTGGTCGAGCTGGGCGCGCTGCGGCTGCACCTGCCGGTCGAGGAGCTGGAGCCGACGGCCGCGCCCCGGCGTGATACCTCGGCCGGGGGCGGCGGCTGGACCGCGCCAGCGGTCGAGGCAGCGCCGGAGCTGGATCTGAGAGGCCTGCGGGCCGACGAAGTCGCGTCACGACTGGAGCCCGCCGTCGATGCTGCGTCGCGAGCGGACCTGCCGAGCCTGCGCATCATTCATGGCAAGGGTACCGGCGCACTGCGCGAGGTGGTGGCGAAGCTGCTGCGCAGCGATCCGCGGGTGGCTGGCCTTCGAGCCGGCGGCCCGGGCGAGGGCGGGACCGGCGTGACCGTCGCGGAGCTCGCATGATCCCGGAGCTCGCGGTCGACGAGGTCCGCGCCCGCGCCGACATCGTGCAGGTCATTGGCGAGCAGGTGCCGCTCAAGAAGGCCGGCAAGGACTACCGCGGGCTGTGCCCGTTCCACCAGGAGAAGACACCGTCCTTCTACGTGGTGCCGACGAAGGGGTTCTTCAAGTGCTTCGGCTGCGGTGAGTCGGGAGATGTCTTCGACTTTCTCATGAAGCGGCAGGGACTCGATTTTCCCGAGGCCGTGCGCGTGCTGGCGCAGCGCTTCGGCATCGCGATTCCGGAAAGCAGCGGCATTCCCCGCGAGGAGGAGCAGCATCGTGCGCTCTACGAGGCGGTCGCCTTCGCTGCTGACTTCTATCGCCGCCAGTTGCTCGATCCGCAGAGCGGCGAGCGCGCGCGCCAGTACCTCGCTGAACGGGGCGTCAGCGCCGAAGCCGCGGACCGCTTTCTGCTCGGTCACGCGCCCGACGCCTGGCGCGGTCTGCTGGACGCGGCGGCGGCCCACGGCATTGGCCGCGACGTGCTGCTCACCGCCGGCCTGATCAAGGACAGCGAACGTGGCGGCGAGCCATACGATCGGCTGCGCCACCGGTTGATCTTTCCGATCGCGGAGGCCAGCGGCCGCGTTGTCGCCTTCGGCGGTCGCATACTCGGCCCGAGCAGCGAGGGCGCGCCGAAGTACCTGAACTCGCCCGAGACACCGATCTACCACAAGGGCCGCACGCTCTATGGCCTGGCCTGGTCGAAGCATGCCATCCGACGTGAAGAGGCCGTGCTGGTCGTCGAGGGCTACATGGATTACGTGTCCCTCGCCTCACGCGGCATCGAGCATGTCGTCGCGCCGCTCGGAACCGCGATGACCGAGGAGCAGGCGGAGTTGCTGTCGCGCTACACGAAGAAGGCCCTGCTGCTGTACGACAGCGACCCGGCCGGCCTGCGCGCGACGTTCCGGACCGGCGACGCATTGCTGCGGGCGGGCGTGCACCCGCTGGTCGTGACGCTGCCGCACGGCGAGGACCCCGATTCACTGGTGCGGCGGAATGGCGGCCGGCCGCTGCAGCGCGCGCTGGAGTCGGCGATCGACGTGCTCGAGCGCAAGCTCGCGATCCTCGACGAACACGGCCTTTTCGGTGACATCCGCGGCACGCGCCGCGCCCTCGACCGATTGCTGCCGACGGTGCGCGCGGCCCGCGATCCGGCACTGCGCGACCTCTACATCGACCGGGTTTGCCGGCGCACGGGCGTCCGGCGCGAGACCATCCTGGAGGAGCTGCACGCGACGCGACCGGGCCTGCGAACGCCGGTGGCGCCGCTGTCGGCACGGAGCGAGTCGGCCGGGGCCGGGCC
>JBOHRE010000038.1:0-28891 GCA_050732635.1 Longimicrobiales bacterium
ATGTGGGTGCGCGTGCCCGTCCGCTTCAGCCACGACCCCGCCGTACGGGCCCGCGCGCGCGCCGGCGGCGAGCCCGCACGAGGCGCAGTCCAGTGAGCGGCGGCCGGCAGGGCGACGCCGTGGAGCGTGCGGTCACGGGCGCACGCGACGGCGTGTCGGCTCTAGCACTGCGCAACGCGCAGCCGTACGAGGACATCCTCGAGACGATCGGCTGGACCCCGCTGATCCGGCTGCGCAGCGTCACGCGGCGCGCGCGGACGCCGGTGTACGGCAAGGCCGAGTTCTTCAATCCGGGCGGCTCGGTCAAGGACCGCATTGGCGCGGCGATCGTGGCGGCTGCGGAGCGCGCCGGTGAGCTGAAGGCGGGCGGCGTGATCGTCGAAGGGACCGGCGGCAACACGGGCGTCGCACTCGCGATGGTCGCGCTGGCCAAGGGCTATCGTTGCATCTTCACGATGCCGGACAAGATGAGCGCCGAGAAGGTGCGGCTGCTGAAGGCGTTCGGTGCCGATGTGATCATCACGCCGACCGCGGTGCCGCCCGATCATCCCGAACACTACATCCAGAAGGCGAAGCGCATCGCCGAGGAGACACCGGGCGCGATTCTGGCCAATCAGTTCTACAACGACGCGAATCCGGTCGCCCACTACGAGACCACGGGCCCGGAGATCTGGGCCCAGACCGCAGGTCGAATCACGCATTTCGTGGCCGCGGCCGGCACCGGTGGCACGATCAGCGGTGTCGGCAAGTTCCTGAAGCAGCAGAATCCCGCGATCCGCGTGATCTGCGGCGACCCCCAGGGCTCGATCCTCGCCCATTTCGCCCGCACGGGCGAGAGGCTGGACGGGCAGCCCTATAAGGTCGAGGGTATCGGCAGCGACAAGGTCAACACGACGCTCTGGTTCGATTACATCGACGAGTTCCGCACGGTCGCCGATCGCGACTCCTTTGCCATGGCCCGACGATTGACCCGTGAGGAGGGTCTCTTCGTGGGTGGCTCCTCGGGGCTGATCGCCCACGTCGCGGTCGGCATTGCGCGTGAGATCGATGACCCCGACGCCTGCGTCGTCTGCGTGCTGTGCGATACCGGCGAGCGCTACCTGTCGAAAATCTACAACGACGAGTGGATGCGCGAGAACCAGTTGCTCGGCCACGAGCGCCTGCGGGCCGGCGACCTGCTCGGCCGCAAGGAGGGCGCGCCGGCCTCGCTGATCGCCGTCGAGGCGACGACGCCCGCCCGCACCGCGCTCGCGCTGATCAACGACAACGGCGTCTCGCAGCTGCCGGTGCTGGCCGACGGCGACTGCATCGGTGCGCTTGCCGAGGCCACGCTGATGGCCCGCGTGATCGAGGATCCGACGGTGCTGGACCGCGCCGTCACCGAGCTCATGGACGCGCCGTTCCCGGTCGTCGAGTCCGACACCGAACTCGGCGCCGTGGCCCGCCTGCTCACGCGCCAGAACCCGGCCGTGTTGATCCGCCGCGGCGACCGCTTCATCGGCATCATCACGCGCTATGACATGGTGCGGTACCTGACGGGGTAGGGGCTGGGGCTGGGGACCATCAACCATCAACCATCAACCATCAACCATGAACCATGAACGGGGCTGGGAACGGGGGCGGCGCTGGCGCTGGGCACTGGGGCTGGGATTGGCGCTGAGCGGCTGCGCGCCGGCGGTGGGGCCCGAGCTGATCGCGGGTCTGCGTGTGTCCGCGCGCCAGGCGCTGGGTGAAGCGCTCACTGTGGCGCGGACCTGGAGTCCGGCGGCCGAATTGCGTTGGCTCGAGGGCTGGCAGGTGAGCTCGAACGGATACGTGCTGAGCGGTGACGATGCGCGCTGGGATTTCGTCTTCGAGGCGCCGGGCCAAGAGCAGCAGCTCGTGGTGACGGTGACGCCCCGCTCCCTCGACTCGGTACGGCGCGCCAGGCAGTCGCCGACCGGTTTCGTGATCGGCACGAACCGACTGCCCGGCGACTGGGTCGACTCGCCCGCGGTGATGCAGGAAGTGCTCGAGGCCGAGCCCGGTGTCGCCGCCGCCGGGGTCGAGCTGCTGCTGGTGCCGCTTCAGCGCCCGCAGTGGATCATTCGCACGGAGCTGAACGGCCGCGACCTCGAGTGGCGCGTGGACGCCGGCACGGGCGAGCGGATCGCGCAAAGGAGCCCGCCGGACGAGGCCCGCGCGGCCGCCCGCACCCCATGAGGATCGCTGTCCTGTTCGGCGGCACCAGCGAGGAGCGGGACGTATCGATCGCCAGCGGGGCGCAGGTGGTTCAGGCGCTGCGCGAGCGCGGCCATGAGGTTGTCGCGGTCGACACCGCCCGCGGCGTGTTGAAGGGCGAGGACGAGCGGCGGCTGCTGTCGCGCGACGTCGGCGCGTTACCGCCGGCACAGGTAGAGCTGGACCTGCTCCGCACCGGCGACGCGACGGCGATCACGAAGGCTCCCGAGCTCGCTCATGTCGACGTGATCTTCCTCGCGCTGCACGGCGGCGCCGGCGAGGATGGCACGCTGCAAGCACTGCTCGATCTGACTGGCGTGCCCTACACCGGCAGCGGTCACATTGGCAGCGCCCTCGCCATGGACAAGGATGTATCCAAGCACCTGTTTCGCGCCGCCGGTGTGCCGACGCCCGACTGGCTCATGGCGCCCGTAGCGGTGGCGACGGCCGAAGCCGAGCTCGGCCTGCCATTGATCGTGAAACCGAGTAAGCAGGGATCGACGGTCGGCCTGACGCTGGTCAAGGAGTTGGCCGAGGTGGACGGCGCGGTCAGCGAAGCGTTCCGCTATGATGATGAGGTGATGCTCGAAGCGTTCGTGCCTGGCCGCGAGCTGACCGTGCCGATGCTGGGGGAGGAGGCTCTGCCGGTCGGCGAGATCGTCGCGCAGCACGAGATCTTCGACTACGAGTGCAAGTATCAGCCAGGGATGGCGGAAGAGATCTTTCCGGCAGAGCTGCCGGCCGCGACGGCACGACGAGCGCAGGAGCTGGCGTTGTTGGCGCATCACGCGCTCAAGCTGCGCAATTACAGCCGGATCGACTTTCGGCTCGACGCCGACGGCGAGCTGTGGTGCCTCGAGGCGAACACGCTTCCGGGCATGACCTCGGCGAGCCTGTTCCCGAAAGGCGCGAAGGCTGCCGGCATCTCGTTCCCCGAGGTGTGCGAGCGGATCTGCCAGCTGGCGATCGACGAACATCGCCGCAGGCGCAGCGGCCAACGGGGTTGAGCCGGCCGGCAGGCGATCAACCACCAACCACAAACCACCAACCACGAACACCAGCCATCGTGTTCCTGCCCTTCGGCCTGTCGATGACCCCCTGGGTCAAGCGCCTCGTCATCGCGAATGGTGGCGTGTTCCTGTTGTCCTGGCTGCTGCCGGCGGTGGCCGCGTACCTGGCGCTCTACCCCATGCGATTGCTCACGCTGCCGTGGACGCCGCTCACCTACATGTTCGTCCACGCCGGCTTCCTACACCTGCTCTTCAACATGATCGGACTGTTCTTCTTCGGCCCGCCGCTCGAGGCGCGCTGGGGGTCGAAGGAGTTCGTGCGCTTCTACCTGGTCTGCGGGCTCGGCGGCGCCGCGTTCTCGTTCATCTTCGCGCCGCAGGCCGCCGTCGTCGGCGCATCCGCCGCCGTCTTCGGCGTGCTGCTCGCGTTTGCCATGAACTGGCCCGACGCGCCGATCTACATCTGGGGCATCCTGCCCGTGAAGGCGAAATGGCTGATCGCATTCCTGGCCGCGATCACGCTGCTCAGCGCTTTCGGCGGCTCCGGCGATGGCGTCGCCCACTTCGCGCACCTCGGCGGCTTCGTCGCCGGCTGGGTATACCTCAAGCTGGACCCGTTCGGCAGAACCTCCGGCGGCTGGCGCGCCTCGGCGACGGCCGCCCCGCGCGGCCGGCGCGGCCCGGGCCGAACGCTCGGCGATCGCTTGCGCCGGCTCCGGCCCCGCACGACGCTGCGCGTCATGCAGCCGGGCGACGACCCGGCTGATCGGCAGCCCCCACGCCGCCGCGTCGATGAGCGCGTGCTCGACGAGATCGATCGCGTCCTCGACAAGATCAGCCGCGAAGGTATGAGCAGCCTGTCACCGGAGGAGAAGCGTTTGCTCGACGACGTGAGCCGGCGCTATCGTCACGACTGAGGCCGCCGGCGCCGTCGCAGTGTCGGCCGGCCGCACCCCAGCAGATGGAGCGTCGCCATGTTCAAGCCACGAGCTCGCCCGATCGCATTGCTGCTCCTGCTCCTGCCGCTCGCTGCGTGCGCCTCGAGCGCGGACCCGGGCGGCGGCGGCAGCCGGGATCTGATCACGCGCGAACAGATCACGAATGCCAATGTGAGCACCGCTTTCGAAGTGGTTCAGCGCCTGCGGCCACAGTGGTTGCGTTCGCGTGGCCCCGGCTCGGTCCGCGGCGATCTCTCGCTGCCGCTCGTCTACACCGACGGCGTCCGTTTCGGCGGGATCGACCGCCTGAATGACGTGAACGCCATGGACATCGAGTCGATCCGCTTCGTCAGCGCCAGCGACGCGACCACGCGCTACGGTACTGGCCACCCCGGCGGTGTGATCGCGATCACCACGCGCCGCTGAGCAGCCGAAGCCGGTTCGTGGTTCGTGGTTGGTGGTTGGTGGTCTTGGGCGGCGTAAGCCCAGGGGCGCGGCTCAGCGACGAGGGCGGCGGGCCGTCGCGCCGCCAAATGGGCTGGTACCACAATCAACCACGAACCACCAACCATCAACCATCACCCCCCCGGTTGACGCGCGCCGGCGCCGCGCCCTACGTTGCGATCCCCACGAGTCCCTACCGACAGTCCCGCGGGAGGATAGCATGTCTGCGGCGGCAAAGGAGTATCGCACGGAGCACATCCGGAACGTCGTGGTGCTGGGTCACGGCGGTTCCGGCAAAACCGCGCTGATCGACGCGTTGTGCTGGGTCGGCGGCACGGCCAAGCGGCACGGCCGTGTCGCGGATGGAACCTCGGTGACCATGCATACGCCCGAGGAGATCGAGCACGGCATCTCGATGCAGGTAACGCCGACGTACACCGAATGGATGGACTGCAAGATCAACCTGCTCGACACGCCCGGATACCTCGACTTCACGGGCGAGGCGATCGCGGCGACGAGGGTTGCCGACGGCGCTGTCATCGTCCTCGGCGCAACACACGGCGTCGAGGTCGGTACGGAGAAGGTCTGGGAATACTGCGAGAGTCGCGGAATTCCCAGATTTTTTTTCGTCTCCATGATGGACAAGGACCACGCCGACTTCGACAAGGTCTACGAGGAGATCAAGAGCACGCTGACCGACAAGGTCATCCCGGTGGAGATCCCGATCGGCGCGGGTGAGAACTTCCGCGGCATCATCAACCTGTTCAGCGGCCGCGCGCACATGTACCAGGCCGGCGCTCAACTCGGCGAGTACGACGAGACCGAGGTCCCGGCCGAGAAGCAGGAGAAGTTCAACCGCTGGCGCACCGAGCTGCTCGAGTCGATCGCAGCGACGGATGATACGTTGCTGGAGAAGTACCTCGAGGGCGCCGAAATCGAGCGTGGCCAGGCGCTCACCGCGATGAAGGCGGCCATGCAGCGGGGCGAGATGTTTCCGTTGTTCTGCGGTGCGCCCGAGCGCGCCTGGGGCACGCGCGCGCTGCTGTCGAAGCTGTGTGAGCTGGTGCCGAATCCGGCCGAGGCGCGTGGCGAAGAAGCGCAGCGCCCGGGGATCGATCAGTCGGTCAGGCTCGAGGCCAAGGACAACGCGCCGGTCGCCGCCCTCGTGTTCAAGACGTCATCGGAGCCGCACGTCGGCGAGCTCTCGTTCTTTCGCATCTTCAGCGGCGCGCTCGCGAACGGTGAGACACTGCAGAATGCCGCGCGCGAGTCGAGCGAAAAGCTGGCGCACCTCTCCGTGCCGCTGGGCAAGGAGCGGCTCGAGGTGTCTCGCCTGCACGCGGGTGACATCGGCGTCGTAGCCAAGCTGCGTGATACGCACACGAACGACACGCTGTCAGCGTCGGACCGCCCGCTGGTACTCGCCGGCATTCCGTTCCCGGCGCCCGACATTGCCATGGCAGTGCACGGCGTCAGTCGCACGGACGAGGACAAGATCGGTGTCGGCCTGCACAAGCTGCACGAGGAGGATCCGACCTTCCAGAGCGAGTACGATGGTGAGCTGAAGCAGACCATCATCCGCGGGCTCGGCGAGTTGCACCTGGACGTGCAGCTCGAGCGGCTGCGGCGCAAGTTCGGCGTCACGGCCGAGACCGAGCAGCCGCGCATCGCCTACCGCGAGACGATCCGCAGAACGGCCGAGGCGCATGGCCGCCACAGGAAGCAATCGGGCGGTCACGGCCAGTTCGGCGACTGCTGGGTCCGCATCAAGCCGCAGCCGCGCGGCAGCGGCTACGCCTTCGTCGATGCCATCAGTGGCGGCGTGATTCCGGGCAAATTCGTGCCGTCCGTCGACAAGGGCATCCAGGAGGCCGCGGGCAAGGGCGTGTTGGCCGGCTACCCGGTGGTCGATTTCGTCGCGGAGTGCTACGACGGCTCCTACCATTCGGTGGACTCGAGCGACATCGCGTTCCAGATCGCGGGCTCGATCGCGTTCCAGGCGGCCGCGGAGAAGGCAGGCGTCGTGCTACTGGAGCCCATCATCGAGGTCGAGGTGTTCACGCCCGATGAGTACATGGGCGACGTGATCGGCGACCTGAATCAGCGACGCGGCAAGATCCTCGGCATGATGCCCGACGGCCGGAAGACGCGCATCAACGCGCTCGTGCCCCAGGCCGAGCTGTACAAGTACGCGACCACGCTGCGCTCGCTGACGCAGGGCCGCGCCACGCATTCGCGTAAGTTCCACGGCTACGAGGAGGTCCCCGCGCACGCCGCGCAGAAGATCGTCTCCGAGCAACAGGAGTCGAAGAAGGAGCGCCAGTTCGCGCACGCCTGATGGTTCGTGGTTGGTGGTACCTAACCCGGAGGTCGACGATGACGCGTCGTTCCGGTACGCTCCTGCATGGCGCGATCGGCGGGCTGCTGGCCGGTGGGGTCGTGGCGCTGTGGTTCTTCCTGCTCGACATCGCGCGCGGCGATCCGCTGGCCACACCCGAGCTGCTGGCGCGCGAGCTGCTCGGCAGTGGTGCATCGAGTGGCCGGCTCGTCGCGGCCTACACCTTCCTTCATTTCGGCGTCTTCGCCCTGCTGGGCGTCGCCATCGCCGCGATCCTGCGCGCCCTGCACGCGCAATCGGGCTTGCTGGTCGGGCTCGTGATCGGGCTCGGCGTGCTCGACGCGATCTACTACGGCATCCTGCTCACCGCCGACGCCGACCTGCTCGGGCTGCTGCCGGGCCCGCATGTGCTCTTGGCCAACCTAGTGGCCGGCATGGTGCTGGCCATCTACCTGCAGCGCACCACGGGCGCTGGCGTGCCGTTCAGCCTGGCCGTGCTGCGCGGCCATCCGCTGCTGAGCGCCGGGATCGTCACCGGGTTGGTCGGCGGCTTCGCCGTCGCGATCTGGTTCCTGGTCCTCGACATCGCGGCCGGCCGACCGCTTTACACGCCGGCCGCGCTCGGCTCGTTTCTGTTTCTGGGTGCGGCGGGGCCGGAGGAGGTGCGCCTGACCCTGGGCAGCGTGGCAGCCTACACGCTGCTGCACTTTGCGCTCTTCGCAGCCGCCGGGATCTGCTTTGCCTGGGCCGCCGAGCAGCTCGAGCGCGCGCCGTCGCTCTGGCTCATGGCCTTCATGGCCTTTGTCATCCTTGAGGGCGTCTTCCTCGGCACGCTGCTCGGCCGCGGCGCCTGGGTGCTGGGCGACCTCAACTGGTGGGCGGTCGGCATCGGCAACCTCATCGCTGTCGCCGCCATGGCGGGCTGGCTCTGGCGCACCCGACCAGCCCTGCGACGCGAGCTGCGTGAGGTGCCCGCCGACACGCGCGTCTGACCGATGGTCGATGGTTGATGGTTGATCGTTGATCGTTGATCGTTGATGGGTCAGCCGCCGAGCCAATCCTCGACCCGCGCGCGCGTGGGATAGAGCGGCAGGATGTCGACGGGCACGTCGTCGAGCCCATCCAGCCGGCGCTGCATCTCTGGTCGCACGCTGCCGGCGTACGTGCGCAGCAGCTCGCCGGCGGCCTCGTAGTCGCCCGTCGCCTGGATGGTCAGGATCTCCGTCGCCAGCTCGCGGTTGGTGTCGACCAGTCGGGCGAGGTCCGTCGTGATGCGACCATCCGGGTCGGCAGTGATTGCGCCTTTGCTCCACAGGTAGTTGAACTGCAACAGATTGGAGCGGCCGTGCGCCGCCGAGGCGCCGAAACGCACTGCGCGGAACATGTCGGCGAGGTGGCTGAGGTAGGCCTGGCGCACGAAGGTGCTGTCGTACATCCCCTGTTCGGCCAGCACCGCGAGGTTGTGCAGTCCCGCGACGTCGGCCTTGGCTTCTTCCAGCGGCGAATAGTGCTCGCGCAAGGCCTGATTGACCGTGGTGCGCGAGCCTTCCGGCCCCGCAATGAAGCCGGGACCCAGCCCGTGCGCCAGCTCGTGCATCAGCACGTTGATGAACCACGGCCGGAAGCTGACCTCGCCCGCCAGCTCGGGCGCGAGCACGCGCGCCGCGATCGGTGACAGCGTATTCTCGAACTTCGCCTGCATGACGTTGCGCAGCATCACCTTCTTCGAGCCCTTCGCTTCGCGCACGCGCTCGTCGTTCGGCAGGTTGAACGCGATCGTCTGCACGCCACGGCGCGCATCGCCCGCGGTATAGGCAACGTCCACGACGCGGATCGGACTCTCGAAGCCCCGCTCCGTGTTGCGGTAGCGCTCCTCGATCGGCAATCTGGACTCGAGCAGCTGCATGGTGCCCTTCAGCGCATCGAGCTCCGCGCTGGCCGCGGAATCGGCCACCGTGATGAAGCTCTCGAACGCCGCCTTGTAGCCCATGAGCTCGTCCTCGTAGACCTCGTAGGGGCCGATCGTCGGCTCGATCCGCGTCCCCTCGATGTCCATCCAGGCCATGTCGCTCTGGAAGTAGTCGTTCGACAGAAAAGACGCGGCGCGGGTGTCGAGGTAGCGCGCAAGTGTGGGCGCTCGTGATTCGGCGATGGCGGCGGCCTCCTGCAGCAGCTGCGCGGCCGGCCGGAGCCGGTCGGCGTAGCGCTCCGAGTAGGGCACGGCGACCAGGTTGCCGCGCTGCCGCTCGATGACCGTGAAGTAACCGGTGAACGCCTCGCGGTCCTCGGGATGATCCACGAGCCAGCCGTCGAGCTCCTCGCGCGTCAGGTGCTCCGGGTAATAACCGGCGCCCGCCGGCTTGGGGCCGACCTCCAGAAACGGCTCGTTCTGCTGCAGTCGATCCCACGGCCCGGCCATCAGGTCGAAGTAGGCGAGCGCCGCGTCCCGGGCGGGGCCGTCCTCGGCGGCGAGTTGCGCGCGCCAGGCCGGCAGCCGCGGCGAGACCTGCTCGAGGTAGATCTCATGCATGAGGTCCGAGGCCAGGATCAGCTTGGCGAGCACCTGCCGCTCCCACTCCTCGAGCGACGCCGCATCGATGTCGATCGTCGCGCGGGCGAACTGGTCTACGCGCGCCTCGAGCGCTGCGGGCGTCAGACCCGGCGCGAGCAGCGGGCGCGCGACGTCGCCCGCCGCCGGCGCCTGCTCCGTCCGCTCGCAGCCCTGCATGAGGAGCAGCGCGCAGGCGACACCGGTCAGCGCCGCCGTCCTCGAGGCCGGGTTCAGCATCGCCACTTGCTCACGGATTCGTGGCGCGAATCGGCGCGTCGATGCTGCCCCAGCGCCGGTACCACGACATCATGTACAGCTGGCTGCGCATCCAGTTGGATGGCTTCGAGCCGGTGCCGTGATACTCGCCCTCGAAGCGCAGCAGCGTGGCCGACACGCCGCGCAGCTTGAGCGCCGCATAGTACTCCTCGGTCTGCGGCATGGGCGTGCGCAGGTCGAGTACGCCGGTCATCAGCAGTGTCGGTGTCTCGACGTGGCCCACGTACATCAGTGGCGACTGGCGCAGCCAGGGCTCGGGATCCTCCCAGAACGGCCGCTCGAAGAAGTTCTGCGTGAACAGTGGGATGTCGGTCTGGCCGAGGAAGCTCAGCCAGTTGGTCACCGGGCAGCGCACCGCCGCCGCCTTGAAGCGGTTCGTGTGGCCGATCACCCAGCTCGACAGCACGCCGCCGCCGCTGCAGCCGCCGACGAACAGGTTCTCCGCATCGACGTAGCCCTGCGCGAGCAGCGCGTCGACACCCGCCATGAGATCGTCGTAGTCGACGCTGGGATACGCCCGCTCGATCGCATTGCCGAACTCCGTGCCATACCCGGTGCTGCCGCGCGGATTGGTGTAGAGCACGACGAAGCCGTTGGCGGCGAAGTTCTGGTACATCGGATTGAAGCCGACATTGTACATCCCGTGCGGCCCGCCGTGGATCTCCATGATCATGGGGTACGTGCGCGCCGGGTCGAACGACGGCGGCTTCACCACCCAGCCCTGGATCGGCGTGCCGTCGCCCGAGGTGTAGCGGATCTCCTCCACTTCGCCGAGGCGCAGCGGCGCGAGCAGGTCATCGTTCACGCGTGTGAGCTGCGTGATCTCGCCGGAGCGCGCGATCCGCACCACATCGGGCGGCGCGTGCGGCGCGGAGCGCACGCCGACGGCGACGCCACTGCGCGCGACCGAGCCGAGCGACAGCATGTGCGTGCCGCGGGTCACCTGCCGCACGCCTCCACGCGGCGCGGCGACGTACAGGTTGGACGTGCCGTCGCTCGCTGCGGTGAAGTAGATGCCGCTGCCATCGGCCGCCCAGATGAGCCCTGTCGGATCGCGATCCAGCTCCGCGGAAAGCCGGCGGACAGCGCTGCCATCTGAGTTCATGACGTACAGGTCCCGGGCCCGATAGCTGCTCGTGTTGTACGGGTAGCCGGTGAAGGCAATGCTGCGGCCATCGGGGGAGAAGACGGGTGAGGACCAGCTGCCGCGTTCGCCCGTGAGCTGGCGCACGTCGCCGCTCGCCACAGCGACGGCGTACAGGTGCGAGTCGCGGTAGGTCAGATCGGCGTCGTCCTCACGCAATCCTTCGATCACGATGGTCCCGCCAGCGGGTGACCAGTCCCAGCCCACGCTGCCGGCGAGTTGATCGAAGCGTGCGCCGACATTCCACTCGCCGCGCGTGAGCTGGCGCGGCGTGCCGCCATCGGCCGGCACCACGAACAGGTGCGTGTAGCCGACATCGGTGAAGCCGACCCGGTCCTGCCGGTAGTGCAGCCGTTCGATGACCGCGGGCGTCTTCGTCCACTCCGCGCCTTCCGGCGGCTCGGGCAGGTCGATCGTCCACTTCGACGTCTGCGGCACGAACGCGGTGAAGCCGAGCTGCCGGCTGTCGGGTGACCAGGCGATGTTGTCCGGCTCATGCTCGAGCCGCGTGACCTGTGTCGCGCCCTCCGCATCCAAGTACTTCACCCAGAGCTGCGTGCCTTCGGGCTCGCCGTCGGCAAGGTAGGCGATGCGCGTGCCATCGGGCGCCCAGGTCGGGTCCGAGCCGTCCACCAGGAACCGGTTGCGCGAGCCATCGGCCGCCATGATCCACAGGCTCGACTCCCAGCGATCCTCGAGCTTGTTCACCCAGCGTCGCGTGTAAACGATCTGCGAGCCGTCGGGCGAGATCTGCGGATCGGCGACCGTCTCGTACTCGAGGTACTTGTCGACGGTGAACAGCGTGTCGGAGCGGGTCTCCTGCGCCAGCGCAACGGGCGCAGAGCCGAGCAGCACCAAGAGGACCGCGAAGGTCGCGGTCAGTAGCCGGCGTCGCATGGAGCCTCCTGGGGACCGAAAGGGTCGGTGGCGCACAGCGATCGGGTGGAACGCGCGACTCCGATGCTATGCACCGGCCGCGCCCGCAGCAAGCGGAATCCGACCGCCGCCTCACTCCGCGGCGGCCGGGCCGGTAGCGACCGACACACTCTTGATGTTGACGAACTCGCGAATGCCGAACGCTGCCAGCTCGCGGCCGTAGCCGGACTCCTTCACACCGCCGAAGGGCAGGCGCGGGTCCGACGCCACCATGCCGTTGATGAAGACCAGGCCAGCGTCGAGCTCGTCCATGAAGCGCTCGGCTTCGGCCGGATCGGCGGTCCAGGCCGAGGCGCCGAGTCCGAAGCGGGTATCGTTCGCGATGCGAATGGCGTCCTCGATGTCGGCGGCGCGAAACAGTGATGCGACCGGGCCGAACAGCTCGTCGGCGTGCGCCGGTGACTGCGCCGGAATGTCACGCAGCACGGTCGGCGGATAGTACCAGCCCGGTCCTTCCATCGGCGCACCGCCGGTCAGCAGCCGGGCGCCGGCATCGATCGTCCTGCGCACCTGCTCGTGCAGCTCGTTGCGCAGCGACTCCAGCGCCAGCGGGCCCACGTCGGTGCGCTCGTCCAGCGGGTCGCCGACGACCAGCCGGTCCATGCGTTCGACGTATGCGGCCTCGAAGCGGTCGTGGATGTCGCGATGCACGATGATCCGCTTGGCCGCAATACACGACTGGCCGTTGTTGATGACGCGCGCGCGCACGGCCATCTCGAGCGCCTGCTCGAAGGGCGCCGAAGGCATCACGATCAGCGGATCGCTGCCGCCCAGCTCGAGCACGGTCTTCTTGATGTGCGCACCGGCGCGCGCGGCGACTGCGGCGCCCGCGCCCACGCTGCCCGTCAGCGTCGCGGCGCGGATCCGTGGATCATCCAGCAGCGCGCCGACCCGCGAAGACTCGATCAGCAATGCCTGGAAGGCGCCACTCGGAAAGCCGGCTCGCCGGATCACATCCTCGATCGCGAGCGCGCAGCCCATGACATTGGACGCGTGCTTGAGCAGGCCGACATTGCCGGCCATCAACGCCGGCGCAGCGAAGCGGAACACCTGCCAGAAGGGAAAATTCCACGGCATCACGGCGAGAACCGGTCCGAGCGCCTGGTAACGCACGAACGAGCGGCCCGCATCGGTGCGGACGGGCTCGTCGGCGAGGTGAGCGGCGCCGTGTTCGGCGTAGTAGCGGCATGCCCACGCGCATTTCTCGGCTTCGGCGACCGCCGCTGCGAGCGGCTTGCCCATCTCCAGCGTCATGAGCCGCGCGAGCTCGCCCTTCTCCCGCTCCAGAATGTCGGCCGCCGCCGTCAACCACGTCGCGCGTTGCTCGAAGCCAGTCCGCCGATACGAGCTCCACGTCTGTACCGCCCGGGTCAGCCGCTGCTCGACCTCGGCGTCACCATGCGCCTCGTATGCCCGCAGTGTTTCGCCCGTCGCTGGGTTGATGCTCCGAAATGACATTCTGCCTGCCGGCTCCTTCCAATCCGGATCCGCCGCTGTTCATAGGCCGGCCGGCCACGCCCGCGCAAGGCAGCGGGCCGCGGCGCCAACCATTTCCACGACCGTGTTGTCCAATGGTTCGTGACTGCTCGAGCACCAGAGCGAGGACGTCGCCGGCCGCTCGAGCGTTGGCCGGCAGCGCCGCCGGCGACACCGGTCCACCAGCCGGAGGACAACAATGCCCACACGCACGAGTCCGATCCTGCTCGCTGTCGTAGCCAGCCTGATCGTCGCGCTGCCGGCCGCCGCTCAGTTGCCCGACCGGCTGGACTGCGGCGACGACTACGGCCGCGATGACCGTGAGCACTTCTGCGAAGTACGCGAGGTGCGGCTCGACGCGCGCGACGCGCTGGCCGTCGACGGCCACCAGAACGGCGGCGTCCGCGTCGCGGGCTGGGACCGCAATGAGATCGTGCTGCAGGCGAAGATCCAGACCTGGGCCCGCCAAGCCGACGAGGCCCGTGCGCTCGCTCAGGCCGTGCGCATCGAGACCGACGACGTCATCCGACCTGCGGGGCCTCAAACCGAGCGGCGTCAGTCCTGGGGGGTCAGCTTCCTGATCTTCGTGCCGCG
Organism: Longimicrobiales bacterium; assembly: GCA_050732635.1. Lineage (GTDB taxonomy): Bacteria > Gemmatimonadota > Gemmatimonadetes > Longimicrobiales > RSA9 > JBOHRE01. The sequence goes on from JBOHRE010000038.1 coordinate 13,928, forward strand.
CAACACCGATCTCGACATCGAGACGCACAACGGCGGCATCTCGCTGTCCGACGTCAGTGGCCGCATCCGGTTCAACGCGAGGAACGGTGGGATCCGGCTGACCGGACTGTCCGGCGACGTGCGCGGCCGGACCACCAATGGCGGACTCCATGTGCAGCTCACCGGCGACCGCTGGCAGGGCGCCGGTCTCGACATCAGGACCACCAACGGCGGCGTGCGCCTGCACATCCCCGAGAACTACTCCGCCAACCTGGAGACCGGCACCGTCAACGGCGGGCTGAACATCGATTTTCCGGTCACCGTGCAGGGCCGTATCGGCCGCGAGCTGACCACGACCCTCGGCCAGGGCGGCGCCACGGTGCGCGTGACCACAACGAATGGCGGGGTGCGCATTGCCCGCAATTAGACGCGGTCGATGGTTGATGGTTGATGGTTGATGGTTGATGGTTGATGGTGCATTCGTCGCAGCGGGAGTTGGCGCACGCCCGTGATTCGCGGCCACCGCACCATCAACCATCAACCATCAACCATCAACGTCAGTAGATGTAGACGGGCGTGCCCGGCGTCACCGTCTCGTATAGATACGCGACGTCCTCGTTGAACATGCGCACGCAGCCGTGGCTGACGGCTTCGCCGATCGAGTCTTCCTCGTTCGTGCCGTGGATCAGGTAGCCATCGCCGAGGATCAGTCGATGCGTCCCCAGGATCTCCGGGATCATCCGCTGCTGCGTACCGATCGGTGGAATGAAGATCTTGCCCTCGAAGATGATCTCCATGCCCGGCCGGAACGCCCAGAAGTTGTCGAACTGATTCACCCGTCCGACCTCGTCGCCGCGGACCTCGATACGTGTGCCATCCTCGAGCGCGTAGCGTTGTCCCTTCCTGAGATGCACCGGCTGCAGATCCTGATCGACCGCCTTCTCGAAGTAATGCCAGTCCGGCGGCACCCATAGCGGATCCGTTTCCTTGTCCAACACCTCCCAGCGCGAGCGAGGCGTGCGGAAATCGTAACGCGTACCGGCGTAGGTGAACGGTTTCGACGTTCCCACCGCGACCGGCGCGCCGAACACCGCCTCACCGCCTTCCATCAGCCACAGCCAGCGGTGATCGACCGACACGACGATGCGCCGCTCCTTCGCCGCCAGTGCGGCCTGCCAGACCGTACGGCCTGCGCGCTCCTTCGGCTCGGCGAACACCGGACTGCGCGGGCCGCGCGGCCGTTCCCGCCGTTCCGTGCGCGCTGCGGCCACGGCCACCACCCGCTCCCCATCGCTCCGCGAAGGTTCTGGCGCATCGCTCACCGGCGTGAAGTAGGAGCAGCCGGCCAGCAGACCCGGCAACACCGACCGGCCGCACTGTTTCAGGGATAACCGCATTCTGGGCATGGTCTGGACAGTCGTCTTCTCGCGCCGCCGCGACGCTCGTCGCGTTGCCTACTACGCCCCAACGCACCGCATGTTTCTGAGCGCGTGGCACCGCTCACCCTTCAACATAGCAGCAAGGGCTCGCGGAAGGACCGGGGCCTCCGACTGACGCTCTGGCGTGCTTGTTGCTTCGGTATCTGTTCGGTATACTTCCGTCAGACCCCTACTCCCGGCCCTACCGATGCCCCAGCCCCAGCCCCAGCCCCAGCCCCAGCCCTAGCCCTAGCCCCATGTCTCAGGTCCTTGCGTTGCGCGAGCTGCTCGAGCAGCGATTTCCGGGTGCGCTGCCACTGTCGGTGGGCGGCACGGCGGAGCCCGTGTCCACGGGTGTGGCGGTGCTGGACCGGCTGCTGCCACAGAACGGCCTGCCTCGCGCGCGACTGACGCTGTGGCGGCCGGGTGGCGGCGCGACGGCGGTGCTACGCGAAAGCTGTGCACGGGTGGTGGCGCGAGGCGAGCGTGCGGCGTGGATCGATGCCGCCGGTCTGGTGACAGGCAGCTTCTGGAAGGACGGTCCGTTGCTGGTACGGCCGCCGGGCGTCGTATCGGCCCTGGGCTGTGCGGAGGAGCTGTTGCGCTCGGGCGGCTTCGCGCTGGTCGTGCTGGCGCTCGGCGAAGCGAGTCGCAGCGCGTCGGGTACGCACGGGCTGGAGGCGGTACGGCGCGGTGCAGCGGATGCGGCCTTCGTGAGGCTGTCGCGCGGTGCGCGCGAGGGCGGCGGCGCACTGGTGCTGGTCGCGCCGCATTCGCCCGTGGCCGCGCTGCGACTCGTCTCCCGTATCACGTCCGATGGCTACGAGTGGGATTCCGGGCCGCTGGCCGAGCCGGCGCAGGTCGCGTGGGTGCGCATGCGAGTGAAGGCGACGTCGCCCGGCTGGAGCGGACACACGGAGTTCCGGCTGGCGGTCGCACACCCCGATCCGCGGTTGGCGCTGGAGTCCGCGCTGCCGGACCGACGCGGTGTCGCGGCGGTCAAGCGACGGCGGTGGCGGCGCTGAGAGTGCGGGTGCTGTGCGCGGCCGCGCCGGCGTGGCTGGAGTCACCGCCGCCGGACGCGCTGATCGCTTCGCTCGCGGCAGCGTTTCCGCGCCTTGCCGTGACCGCGCAGGGGCTGCTCTGGATCGATGTTCATGGCCTGGACGCCGCTGCGCAGGCGGAGCGGCTCGCAGCGGTACTGCAGGAGCACGCCAGCGAGTCCTGTGGCATCGGTGGTGCCGATGTGCCGGTGGTGGCCGAGGCGGCGGCGCGCCATGCGCTCGCCACGGGTGCGGGCATGCTGCTGGTCGCGTCGAGTGCCGAGCGCGAGTTCCTGGCGACGCTGCCCCTCACCGTTCTGGCGCCCGATGCCGCGCTCGCGGCGTTGCTGGACGGTGTGGGCATCGACCGCTGCGGCGGGCTGGCGGCACTCGCGGGCGAGGCTGTCGAGGTGCGCTTCGGTGCGCCAGGCAGGGCACTCTGGCGACGCGCCCGTGCCGACGATCCGCGCCTGCTGTTCAGACCCATGCCGCCCGAGCGGCCGCACGCCTCGCTCGACTTCATCGATTATGTCGTCACCGATCCGGCGCGGCTGCTGTTCACGGCCAATGCGCTGCTCGGTCCGTTGTGCGAGCGCATGCACGCCAGGGGCGAACACGCCTCGCGCATCACGCTCGCGCTGGCGCTCGCGAATGGCGAGGACTGGCGCCGCCCGCTGCGCTCGGCGCGGCCCACGGCGGACCGCGACCGCTGGTTGCGTTTGCTGCGCGCCACGCTCGAGCGGCTGTCGGTGCCGGATGCCGTTGCCGGCATGCGCCTGGAGATCGCAGCGACCGAGAGCGCGATCGTGCAGCAGGGTGATCTGTTCGATGCCGGCTTTGCGACGGCAAGCGCTTTCGATGCGGCCGTCGCGCGCCTGATCGAGACGCATGGCGAAGTCGTCGTCACGCCGGAGGTGAATCGGCACCCGCTCCCCGAACGTGCCACTCGCTGGCGACCCGCCACCAACCACCAACCATCAACCACCAACCGGAAGGGCGGGGCAGCTGGGCCGATGTTGACGCTGCAGCTGCTGCGCGAGCCGCGGCGTGTCGAGGTCGAGTGTACCGTGCGCGGCGGCTACGAGGTGCCGGTCCGTTACCGCGAACGCAGCGACTGGTGTGAGCTCGTCTCTGTCGCGGGACCCGATCGCATCTCGGGCGGCCACTGGGACGCGCCCTATGCCCGCGAGTATTATCGTTGCATCAGCACCACCGGCGTGCTGCTGTGGTTGTTCCACGATGCGCGCGACAGCGCCTGGTGGCTGCACGGGTGGTGGGACTAGCAGGGCTGGCTTGCGCACGGGCGGTGCCGGGAGCAGCATCGCCGGTCGGGTCGGCGTCGCCTCCTGATTCGCCGTCTGCAACCAATTGGTGGAGCGCAACGTCCAATACAGGACGTAGTGACCCTGATCCCGTCCGCCGTGCCTCCATGAAACCGAACCGCTCGATTGTTCTGCTTTGCGGGCTGCTGCTGCCGTCACTTGCCCGCGCGCAATCGCCGGCCGCCGAGCACGACGCGCCGGTGGCACAGGCGACGCGAGTCACCGCACCGATCGTGATCGATGGTGTGCTCGATGAGGCAGTGTGGCAGCAGGGCGCGCCGATCACGACGTTCCGCCAGCTGGATCCGGAGGAGGGTGCGCCCGTCAGTCAGCCGACGGAGGTCCGCATCCTGTTCGACGAGAGCGCGCTGTACGTCGCCGCGCGGCTGAGCGGGCCGGTGCGGTACCGCCTGGGCCGGCGTGACATGCAGCTGCTGGACTCCGACTGGTTCGGCGTCGTCTTCGACAGCTACCACGACCATCGCACCGCGTTCCGCTTTCAGGTGAACCCGGGCGGCGTGCAGCGCGACGCGACGATCAGCATGGCGGGTGGCAACATCGCCGACGATGACTCCTGGGATGCGGTTTGGGAGATCGGGACCGCGCGCGACGCGGAGGGCTGGACGGCGGAGCTGCGGATCCCGTTCAGCCAACTGCGCTTCACTGCGGCGGCCGAACAGACGTGGGGGCTGCAGCTCGAGCGCATCATCGGCAGCCGGCAGGAGTACGCCCTGTTCTCCTTCACGCCGAAGAGCGAGCCGAGTGGTGTGCCGCGCTACGGCCACCTGACGGGGCTGACCGGCATCGAGCCCGGCGAGCGCGTCGAGCTGCTGCCGTACGTCGTCGCCCGCGGCGAGTACGTGGACCCGGGTCCGAATCCGTTCCGTACGGACCGCGAGCATGCGCTTTCGGCGGGCGCGGATCTGCTCTACCGCATGACCTCGAATCTGACGCTGAATGCGACGATCAACCCGGACTTCGGTCAGGTCGAGGTCGATCCGGCAGTCGTCAACCTGGGTGTGTACGAGACGTTTTTTCCGGAGAAGCGGCCGTTCTTCGTCGAGGGGAGCGAGATTTTCCGCTTCACGGGCAACACCAGCGGCGGCGATCTGTTCTACAGCCGCCGCATTGGCCGCCGGCCGCAGCTCGCGCCGCCGACGTCGCGCGCGGATGTACCGGAGGTCACCAACATTATGGCGGCCGCGAAGCTCTCCGGGAAGACAGCGGACGGCTGGTCGATCGGCCTGCTCGAGGCAGTGACCGCGCCCGAGGACGCGACGTTCCTCGATCCCGACGGTGTGCAGCGTGAGATGGCGGTCGAGCCGCTCGCGAATTATTTCGTGGGTCGGGTTCGACGCGACATGCGCGGGGGCCGCTCGGCCGTGGGCGGCGTACTCACCTCCGTCGTGCGTAATCTGGACGCGGCGGTGCTCGAGAACCAGCTGCGCAGCTCCGGCTGGGCCGGCGGCATGGATTTCCGGCACGAATGGGCCGAGCGGAGCTGGTCGGTGCAGGGCAGTGTGGCGGCGAGTCACGTGCGCGGCTCGACGGACGCGATCACGCGGACGCAGCGTCTGTCGCATCATTTCTTCCAGCGCCCGGACGCGGCACATCTGCGCGTCGATACGACCGCCACGTCGCTGACGGGCTACTCCGTCGGCAGCGCGCTGAGCAAGCAGGCCGGCGAGCACTGGACCGGCTCCGTCGCCGCCGCACTCACCGCACCCGAGTTCGAGGTCAACGACCTGGGGTTCCAGACCCGCACCGACCGCCGCGACCTGGCCGCGAATATCAGGTATTCGGAAAACCGGCCGGGAGACTTCTTCCGGAACTGGTCGGCCGGCTCCTTCAGTCGCTACGAGAGCAGCTTCGACGGCGACCGCATCCAGGCGTTCTCGCACTTCGAGCTCGCGTTCCGGCACCTGGATTTCTGGGGTGGCGGCGTGGTCGCCGGGCTCAACTTACGCTCGCTGGACGACCGCTCGACCCGCGGCGGCCCGATCATGATTCGACCGGCCAACCGCATCGCTGGCATCTTCTTGAACTCCGATTCCCGCAAGCCGATCACGCTGCGCGGCGGCTTCTTCGTGTTCGCTGACGAGTACGACGGCGGCGCCTGGGAGAGCAACCTGCAGGTGGCGGTGCGCACCTCGCCTCGCTGGCAGCTCACGGTCGGCCCGTATTTCAGCCGGGGCACCATACCCGCGCAGTACCTGGCGACGCTGCCGGACTCGCTGGCCACGCGAACGTTCGGCCGCCGCTACGTCTTCGCGCCACTCGACTTCACGCACCTGAACATGAACGTGCGCCTGAACGTCACATTCGCGCCCCGGCTGACGCTGGAGACCTATCTGCAGCCGCTGATCTTCAGCTCGGATTACGGCGAGCCCGGTGCTCTCGTGGCGCCGCGCACCTTCGAGTTCGAGCCGATCGCGCAGCCTCTGCCGCCGCTCGACAACACCTTCCGCAGCCTGCGCGGCAACGCCGTACTCCGCTGGGAATGGCGACCCGGCTCCACGCTCTACCTCGCCTGGCAGCAGACTCGCGTCGGCATTGGCGAGAGCGGCGATTTCGACGTTGCCGACGATCCGCGCGAGCTGTTCCGCACCGCGCCGGACAACATCTTTCTGGTGAAGGCGAGCTACTGGCTGAATCTGTGAGCAGCAGGGGTCCAGGCCGGTAGGCTGGGGCGGCTCGCACCCCCGTGCCTGGGCCCCTGCGGCCGCAGGCCGCTTCAAACGCCTGCCCGCCCGCCGTATCTTTCCGCTATGAACGACCGAACCGGGTCACAGCCGGCCGCCGCGCTCCTGCTGGTCGACGTACAGAACGACTTCTGTCCGGGTGGCGCGCTGCCGGTGCCGCAGGGCGATCGCGTGGTGCCGGTGCTCAACGATTACGCGCACCGGTTCACGAAGCGGCGGCTGCCGGTGTACGCCTCGCGTGACTGGCACCCGCCCGCCACGCGCCACTTTCAGCCGCAAGGCGGCCCCTGGCCGCCGCATTGCGTGCAGGAGACGCGGGGTGCAGAGCTGCACCCCGACCTCGAGCTGCCGGCCGATGCGGTGGTGGTGTCCAAGGGAATGAGCAGCGAGGACCACGGCTACTCGGCCTTCGAAGCGACGACCCCGGCCGGCGTCCGGCTGGCGGAGTCACTGCGCAAGCAGGGTGTGCGCCGGCTCTTCGTCGGCGGACTTGCTACCGATTACTGCGTCCGTGCATCGGTTCTGGACGCCGCGCGCGCCGGCTTCGAGACGGTGCTGCTGCTCGACGCGATCCGTGGCATCGACGTGCAGCCGGGCGATACCGCCCGCGCAGTGGACGAGATGCTGCGCGCGGGCGCGCGCAGCGCCACGCTGGAAACGGTGAACGCCGAGCTGGCGGGCGGGGGCTGAGCGGCATGAGCGTGCGCACCGAGCCTGCCCGCGCCCGCGAGCAGGCGGATCGGCCGGCGTCGCCGCCGCCGCCGCTGAGACCGGAGCGGCGGCTCGATCCGAGCATCTTCCAGCTCCCGGTCGAGAAGATGCGCAGCGGCTACTACTCGGATAAGTACTTCGTGCGGGCGCGCGAGGTGCTGCTCGCGGAGGGTGCCGATCCGGTCGTGACCATGCAGGTCTTCCAGAAGAAGGCCGCCTGGCTCGGTGGTGTCGATGAAGCCATCGCCATTCTGAAGCTGTGCCTGACCGAAGGATACGCGTGGAGCGATCTCGAGGTCCGGGCCCTGCGCGACGGCGATCACGTCGCTCCCTGGGAGACGGCGCTGCACATCACCGGTCCGTACGCCGCCTTCTCACACCTGGAAACGCTCTACCTCGGCGTGCTCGGCCGGCGGACCAAGGTCGCGACCAACACGCGCCAGGTCGTCGAGGCCGCGTGGCCGAAATCGATCCTGTTCTTTCCGGCGCGCCACGATCACTGGCTCGTACAGACGGGCGACGGCTATGCGGCGCATGTCGCGGGCGCGATCGGCGTCTCCACCGACGCGCAGGCATCGTGGTGGGGCTCGGAGGGCGTGGGCACCGTGCCGCACGCCCTGATCGCTGCGTATCATGGCGACACCGTCGCGGCGACGGCAGCGTTCGCTCGCGTCATGCCCGAGGACGTGAGCATCATCACGCTCGTCGACTTCGACAACGATTGCGTCACGACATCACTGGCCGTGGCGCGGGCACTGGGCGAGCGGCTGTGGGCGGTGCGCCTCGACACCGCCGAGTCGCTCGTCGACGCATCCATCATCCCGCAGATGGGCCGCTTCGACCCGCGCGGTGTCAACCCACAGCTGGTCTGGAACGTTCGTAGAGCACTGGACCGCGAAGGATTCCACGGCGTTCGCATCGTCGTGTCCGGTGGCTTCGATACGGGCAAGATCCGCCGCTTCGAGGAGCAGGGCGTGCCGGTCGACGCCTACGGCGTGGGCTCGGCACTGCTTCGCGAGCGCTACGATTTCACCGCCGATGTGGTACGCGTAAAGGATGAACCGATGGCCAAGCAGGGCAGGGAATTCCGGGACAATCCACGGCTCGAGCCGGTCGCCTGACGTGCGGCTGAGCGCTGTCCTGCCCGGCGTGCTCCTCACGCTGCTCGCCGCCTGCGGCGAGCTCACCGATCCCGGGCCGGCGCCCATTGCGCTCGCGCTCGGTGCGGGTACGTTCCACGCCTGCAGCCTCACCGAGGACGGCTCGCTGCGCTGCTGGGGCCGCAACGATCTCGGCCAGCTGGCGCGCCACCCCGCCGAGGAGTCCTGCGAGCTGCAGGGCCTCGTCTTCGGCTGCAGCACCAGCCCCGCACCGTCGGCGCAGCCCGGCCCCTTCACCACGATCACGCTCGGTGACTTCCACGCCTGCGCGCTGGACACTGAAGGCGCCGCTTATTGCTGGGGCAGCAACAACGTCGGCCAGCTCGGCGCCGATGCGACCGACGACTGCGGCAGCCCGTTTCGCAGCGGCACCTGCTCGCCAGCACCGATCCGCGCGGCTGCACCACTGCGCTTCGACCACATCGATGCCGGGCCGTTCCATACCTGCGGCATCGCCACCGACGGCGCCACCTACTGCTGGGGCAACAACTCGCGCGGTCAGCTCGGTGTGCCCCGTGACTCCGGCCTGACGCGCACCCGGCCCGCACGTGTGCAGGGCGACCAGCGCTTCGTTTCCCTCGCCCTCGGTACCATCCACTCCTGCGCGATCGACACTCAGGGTCAGGCCTACTGCTGGGGCAGCAACCTCGACGGCCGCCTCGGCACCCAGGTCGACACCCTCTGCAACTTCGTGCAGTGCAGCAGCGTGCCGGTGCCCGTCGACGCTGCCGTGCGCTTCAGCGCCATCGCCGCAGGCGACGCGCACACCTGCGCGCTCAGCACCGATCAGCACGCCTTCTGCTGGGGCGTCAACCTGCTCGGCCAATCCGGCATCGGCTCCTGGCCCCACGCCGACCGGCCGACCGAGGTCATCGGTGGCTTCCGCTTCAGTCACATCACCGCCGGCGACCAGCACACCTGCGCCGTCAATACCGCTGCGCGCGTCTACTGCTGGGGCTTCGACCTCACCGACCAGCTCGGCACGGGCATCGATCACTTCATCGATGTCGTCGACTATCCATTTCCAGTGGACAGCGACCTGGACTTCGTCTCCATCGCCGCCGGTGTCGACTTCACCTGCGCCGCCACCGCCGACGGCGAGCTGCGCTGCTGGGGCGCCGATTGGGCCGGCCAGCTCGGCAACGGCCCCGCCGGCGACCGCCCCACGCCCTAGCCCGCCCCGCCCCCGCCCCGCCAGTTGGTGGTTCTTGGTTGGTAGTTGGTGGTGACTGGTGGCTGTCTGATATTCGGGTTATCTTCGGTATGCGGACGCCCACTACCAACTACCAACCACCAACCACCAACCGCATTTGTTCGCCGAGCTTCGCACCCATTCCGCCTTTTCCTTCGGCGACGGCACGGCGACGCCGGAGTCGCTGGTCCGGCGCGCGGCACAGCTGGGCTATACGGCGCTGGGCCTGACCGATCATGCGGATCTGGGCGGGGTGATCCGGTTCGCGCTGGAGGCGGAGAAGGTGGGGATCCGGCCGGTGATCGGTGCGGAGCTGAACGTGGACGGGTACCCGGTGGCGCTGCTCGCGCGCGACCAGCGGGGCTTCCACAACCTGGCCGCGCTGGTCACGCAGGCCCGGCTCGGCGCGTGGAGCGCGCGCGAGTTGTCGGAGGGTGCCGGCTGGACGGCCGGCGGCGCCGGCGAGCTGCACCCCAGTCCCAGCCCGAGCCCCAGCCCGCATCCCAGCCGTGGCCGTCCAGAGGTCTCCTGGTCGGCGGTCAGCGAGCATGCTGCTGGGCTGCACCTGCTGACGGGCCCGGCGACGGGCGAGCTCGCCTATCACGTGCAAACCTCGCGGCTGGACAAGGCCGACCGGCTGCTGCAGCAGGCGTGCGAGGCGTTCGGTCGTGAACGGGTGAGCGTGGAGGTGCAGCTGCACCACGTATCGGGTCGCGAGCGCGCGTTGGCGGACGCGCTGATCGAGCGGGCGGAGGCGCAGCGGCTGAGCTGGGCGGTCACGAACGATGCCCGCTACCTGGATGCCGGCGGCCGGCTGGTGCACGACCTGTTCACCGCGCTGCGTGCGGGCGTCGATGTCGACACAGCCGCCTGCTGGGGCGCGCTGCACCCGAATGGTGAGTGGCGCCTGAAGTCGGCAGCGGAGATGGAGCGTCACTGGCGACGTCGCCCGGCAGGTCTCGCGCGCACGCACGACCTGGCGCTGGACTGCGCCTTCGATCTGCGCTGGCTGCGCCCGCCGCTGCCGCGGTTTCCCAGTCCGGCAGGCGACGATGACGCGCATCTGCGCGAGCTGGTGTACGCCGGTGCGCGACGCCGCTGGGGCGATGTCGACGAGCGCCAGCGCGCGCAAATCGACCATGAGCTGGGCGTGATCAACCGGCTCGGTTTCGCCGGCTTCTTCCTGGTGATGTGGGACGCGGTGCGCTTCGCGAAGCAGTGCGGCATCCTGTGCCAGGGCCGCGGCAGCGCCGCGAACAGCGCGGTCGCCTACTGCCTCGAGATCACGGCGGTCGATCCGGTGCGCCACGGGCTGTTGTTCGAGCGCTTTCTGAGCGAAGTGCGCACGGATGGCCGCGCCGAGGCGCCCGACATCGATGTCGACTTCGAGATGGACCGGCGCGAGGAGGTGCTCGACTACATGTACTCGCGCTACGGCCGCAAGCACGCCGCGATCACGGCTGTGACGCAGACGTACCACGCACCCAGTGCGCTGCAGGATGTGATGCGTGCACTCGGCTATCCGGCGCAGCTCGCGCTGGACATCTCGAAGCGGCTGCGACGGGATGAGCCGAGCGCGGGCGCAACGCAGCTCGAGGCCGGCCTGGCTCGTCGCTTCGACCTCGACCTCGAGGCCCAGCGCGGCCAGGCGCTGCTCGCCGCCTTGCGCGCACTCGATGAGCTGCCACGCATGCGCTCGACACACCCCGGCGGTTTCGTGCTCTCCTCGCGCCCGCTCGGCGCCTGTATGCCCATCGAGCAGACCACCATGGGCCGTACCGTGCTGCAGTTCGACAAGGATGATCTGGACGCGGCCGGTGTGCCGAAGTTCGACTTTCTCGGCCTGGGCGGCCTCTCGCTCATCCACAACGCATTCGATGCGATCGAGCGTGTCACCGGCGAGCGGCCCGAGCTGTACCAGCTGCCGACCGATGACGCGAAGACCTACGACATGATCGCGCGCGGCGATACGATCGGTACGTTCCAGATCGAGAGCCGCGCGCAGATCTCCTCGATTCTGCACACCCGTCCCGAGCGGCTGTACGACATTGTCGTACAGGTTGCGCTGATCCGCCCCGGCCCGATCCAGGCGCGCTTCGTCCGGCCTTACACGATGCGCCGTCGCGGCCTGGAGGAGGTGACCTACGCGCACCCGAAGCTCGAGCCGATCCTGCGCCGCACCTACGGCATTCCGATCTTCCAGGAGCAGGCCATGGCCATTGCCATGGCGATCGGCGGCTTCAGCGCGGCCGAGGCCGACGAAATGCGCCGCTCCATGGGCCACCGCCGCAAGCTGCCCCGGCTCGAGCGCGCGCTCCAGAAGCTGCACACCGGCATGGTCGCCAATGGCCTGGGCGACGATGTCGCGGCCGGCATCGTCGAGGACCTCCACTCCTTCGCCAACTACGGCTTTCCCGAGTCGCATGCCTGGTCTTTCGCGCTCATTGCCTACGCGACGGCGTACCTCAAGGCCAATTTCCCGGCCGCGTTCTACCTCGGCATCCTGAACGCCTGGCCGATGGGCTTCTACCCGCCATCCACGCTCGTCCACTGCGCTCGCCGTGAGGGCGTCACCGTGCTGGGGCCGTGCCTGCGCGACGGCGGCTGGGACTGCGAGCTGGGGCCGGCTGCGCCGGCCGGGCTGGGGCTGGGGCTGGGGCTGAGGCTGGGGTCGGCTGAGTCCGCGGATGTAGCCCCTGCGCGAGATTTCAGCCGGGCAGCCCCCAGCCCCAGCCCCAGCCCCAGCCCCAGCCCGGAAGGGTGGGGGGAGGTGGGGCTCCGTATCGGCTGGCGCTTCATTCGAGGCCTGGGCGAGAAGGCGGGCGAGCGGCTGCGGCGAGCGCGCGCAGCCGGCCCTTTCACCTCGATCGACGATGTCGTGCGCCGCGCGCGGCTTTCACGACCCGAGGCGCTGCACATCGCGCGGGCGGGCGCCTTCGAGGCGTTCGAGCCGGGTCGTCGCCGCGCGGCGTGGGAGGCACTGCGCGCGGCCGGCGACACGCTGCCGCTCGCGCCGGCCGAGCATCTGCCCTTCAACGCCCGCGAGCTCGAGGGCGACGAGCTGATTTTCCTCGATTACATCGCGACTGGCATCTGCATCCATGGCCATCCCATGCAGCACCTGCGCGAGCGGCTGCGTGCAGCCGGTGTTGCCGGCAGTGCCGAGCTGGCGCAATGGGAGCCGGGCGCGCCCATCGTCGTGGGCGGGCTGGTCGTCATCCGCCAGCGTCCGGAAAGTGCCAACGGCACCATCTTCCTGCTGCTCGAGGACGAGCACGGATTCCTCAACATCGTCGTCCCCAAGCAGCTCGTGCAGCGCTATCACGAGGTCGTTCACTTCGCGCCCTTCGTGGTCGTCGAAGGCTACTTCGAGCGGGATGGCGCGGTCATGAACGTCGTCGGCCGCCGCTTCCACACGTTGAACGCGCGGCCGCTCGCGCAGCAGTCGCGCGATTTCCGGTGAGGGGCGGGCCACGAACCACCAACGAACAGTGAACGCCGACAACGGTCAGGCAAGCGGAAGGCCGATCAGAGGCCGAGGCGCAGGCGGCAACCCCAAGAACCGCTTCCTGCCGCTCTACGTCGAGCGCGATCCGGAGTGGCAGGATCCGGACGATCCCGGGCCGCAGACGGTGCTGCTGCGCGATACCACGCGCACGGCGATCGCCAAGAACAGTAGCCCCGACGTCGGCTTCGAGCGCAGCATCAACCCCTACCGCGGCTGCGAGCACGGCTGCATCTACTGCTATGCCCGGCCGACGCACGAGTATCTCGGCTTCTCGGCCGGTCTGGACTTCGAAACGAAGATCCTGGTGAAGGAGACGCTGCCGGAGCTGCTGCGCAACGAGCTGCTGTCGCCGCGCTGGCAGCCGCAGGTCATCGTGATCAGCGGCGTGACCGACCCGTACCAGCCGACGGAGCGGCGCCTGCGCCTGACCCGGCGCTGCCTTGAAGTCCTGGCGGAGTTCCGCAACCCGGTCGGCATGATCACCAAGAACTACCTCGTGACCCGTGACATCGATGTGCTGAAGGAGCTCGCCGCCTACGACTGCGTCGGTGTGTCGCTCTCCGTCACCTCACTGCGCAACGAGATCCAATCCGTGATGGAGCCGCGTACGTCCATCCCCGCGCGCAGGTTGAAGGCGATCGAGGAGCTGGCGAATGCCGGGATCCCCGTCGGCGTCAACGTCGCGCCCGTGATCCCGGGGCTCACCGATCATGAAATGCCGAAGATCCTGGAGGCGGCGGCGAACGCGGGGGCGGTCCGGGCCGGTTACATCATGCTGCGCCTGCCGTACGCCGTGGCGCCGCTGTTCGAGCAGTGGCTCGAGCAGCACTTCCCCGACCGCAAGGAGAAGGTGCTGAACCGCCTGCGCGCGCTCCGCGGCGGCCTGCTGTACCGCTCCGAATGGGGCAGCCGGATGCGCGGCGAGGGCGTGTTTGCCGAGCAGCTCGAATCCATGTTCGACGTGAGCTGCCGCAAGCTCGGCCTGAACCGTGACCACCGCCGTCTGTCGACCGAGCACTTCCGCCGCCCGCCGCCGGTCGCCCGCGGCCCCCAGCTCGGCCTGTTCGGTTAGACCGAGGGGCTGGCCCACCATCAACCACCAACCACCAACCACGAACCATTAGGGCGTGTCCCGCGCGTGCACGCGCTCATTCTCGATCCGCCGCAGCCGCTCGCGCAGGTCGTCCCAGTCGTGGCGCTCGAGGCGGATCCACTCCTGGACCGCGCGGTTGAAGCCGCGGGCGAGCACCAGCGCGCGCTCGCCATCGAAGGCCTCGCGCTCGGTCAGGCGGTCGGACGTGACGCGGTACGCCTCGTGAGCCGCCTCGGCGTACGCCGCGTCCCGGTCGAACGGCTGAGCATCGATGCGCTCCGCGCGCTGCCGGAACTCCTGTAGGTAGATCTCATGTGGCTGCATGCGTGCTCGTTCTCTCCTCGCGTGTCCGTCCGTGCGGCGTACGACAGCGCGGCGTTGCACGAATGACGCCGCGCCCGGCCGAACCGGTCGCCGCAGGCTAGGGTGTGATGGCATCAAAGTCGCTCGACGACGGCGCGACCGCCGGTCAGGCCGGCGATTTCCGCGGTGAAGCGCCCCACATCGGGCGCGGGCATGCGGACCACAGGTCTCGCTATCTTTGGCAGCGGCGAACCCGGCCGGTTCACCCGTCACCAGCCACCAGGGGGACGAATCGATTGCCTGCCGCCCGTATCGCGGACGTCGCCGTCGTCGGTCTCGGCGTCACTGGCGCTGCGCTGGCCTGGCGCCTGGCTCAGGCGGGACAGCGCGTGGTCGCGCTGGATCGGTTCGCGCCGCCGCATTCATTCGGCTCATCCCACGGGCGCACGCGGATCTTCCGCGAGGCGTACTTCGAGGATCCGCTGTACGTGCCTCTCGCCCGGCGCGCGCTCGACGCCTGGCAGGAGCTGCAG